>JANNXI010000320.1:0-10261 GCA_031409495.1 Betaproteobacteria bacterium | reverse complement strand
TGCCTTTCTTATGCAACCGCACGACTTGCTTACGCCGCTCGTAGAGTTGCTCTAGTGTTTGCTTTCGTGCGTTTTCTTTTTCCATAAATGTTGGAGTCGTAAAACTTGAAAAAGTTCATACTTTATCGGGCCGAATCTATAGTTTTGACGAGTGGGCGCGGCGCGAACCTGATAATGCCCTACCATGGCTGCTGATAGCCGGTGCCACCGAAGATCAACGCAGCAAAGAATTAGCCTTTAAAAAGGCACTAGCGGCAACAAATTATAATAAACGGCAACCTACCCTCGGCGCTTTGTTCAACAATCCTGTTTTCAGGGCTGACCAATCTATACAACAGAACATATTGTCATTTAAGTTGATTTCAGCCAAAGTGTCGACGGATTTTGTTCTCCAACCCGCAGAACAATTTAAATATTGCCTAAAGGGCGGCAAGGTACCAACCGAGCGCGTTAACACCTGCGCCGCGTTGGCCGAAAAACAATTGAGCCAAAGTGGGGATCTAATAAATTTGGTTTTTGCTAGCAAAATTGGTGCTGCTCTAAATTGGGACGCCGCACGCCTCAAACCGTTACAAGACGAGGTAGATGTGATGCGCGATATTACTTTGGACCAGTTTGACTGGGAAAGCATGTTTTCATTTTCTTGCGAAAGTATCGCATCCAATTTGAAAAAAACGCGTTCTCAGCTAACCTTGTCAGCCCGAGACTTTGCCGCAGAGCTTGTAAAGAAAACCGGCAAAACCAATGCTGAACTTGCAGCTGAATATCGTGCCAAGCGCAACGCGCGTTTAGATGCTGCAGCCAACAAATCATAACTTAATCATGATGTGACTTGCACGAAGCAATTTCATTTTGAGTTTACGAGCGCCATCAACATTACAAGCGGCTATATGGACGTTCGGGAGTTGAATGTGCAGTCAGTGACCGAAGGCATCCATTGTGCATTTCTGCCATGTCCACAGCCGCGTTGATATATGGCCTAAAACGATTACCCGCCAATCATCATCTGCACGTAGCGGTTAAAAAATTTCTAGAAATTATTTGGGTCTTGGATAGGGCCTTCGGATGCACGAGTTGGTACGCAGATACTCGGCTGCAATTGGTGCCCAAAGGCACAGCCATGGGCGAAATGGACTTGATAATTGCTGCGCACGCACTGTCGCTGAGCGCCGCGCTAGTTTCCAGTAATCAAAAGCACTACAAGCGAATTGCGGCGCCATCGCTGCTCGAAAACTGGTTATAAGAAGTTCCGGCCTACATTCTAACGAAGGTGAAATTGGGCACAAACAAAGCTGTAGTATCGGTGTTAATATCATCGATGTAATTGCTAAATTAACAAGACAAAGACGCCCTATTTTAGGCTGTCTTCAACGTTTTTCGCTGTTCCTGCGTCTCCTTTTATTTCTTGAGCCTACATATGATTAAAATATTCTTGGCACTTTCCTTCACGATGATTGCTGCCGCAAACGCTACTGCACAGCCCTTTAGCTTAGATAAGGCAATAAATCCTGTCGAGTTAAAGCTGGTTGATTACACGCGTTCACCCGATAAAAAATGGAACGGCAAAATCGCCATGGCAGATGTGACGCAGGAGAACGAAAATAGCTATTTCTATGTGCGCGGCCTGAGCATGTACCAGCCGGTTTACTTCACCATCGTGGCCGAGAAACCTAGCGACAAACTTAACGTCGAGCTTGCTAAAAATAATTGGAAAAAAGCCGATAAAACTGGCGCTACGGACGCTAAAGGCAAATGGAAGACTAGTTTTAGAACAGAAGGTAGTTTTGGGATTAAGGTTAAGAAATCCAATGCTTCCAGCAAGTATCGCTTGATGGTTTGGGTGGGTAAAGATGCTGCAAATGTTGGACTTTCTTCGCCGTTTAAATAAGGAGTTGTTGATGAAAATATTCTATGCACCAATTTTTGCAGTGTTTATCGCAACCGCCTCTCTAACGAGCGCAGCGCAGCTACGCGATGCGATTGCTGGCTTTACTGTTGAGCAAATAACAGCAGCTGGCGGCTGGATTTTAGAAAATTTTGATGATGCGCGGGCAGGCACTAGGGACATTCAAGACTTTTACAATAACACCCAAAATTTGAGTTCTGATGAGTGCGCGCCCGATTTTAGTACCAGCAGCAATGTTCGTATGGCGTCAACTTGTCGCGGACGCGCTGAATGCCAAGTTTGCTACAGCACAGCAATGAGCAAAATGGATTTTTATCGGCGGCAGCTTGGGCGCTTGAGTTGTGTTTTTAAAAATACCACGCATTTTAGTCACAGCGCGATTTCATTTGGTGATTCCTATTCAGGCTTTCACGGCATGAGCGGCGCTGCATGGCAGGTACAAAAAGCTAAAATCCGACAGTCATTAGTGACGCTCAAGGGCACTTATGACGGCAAATACACCGAATTTATTACCGGACTCAATAACGCGCTCAAAGAGTTTAATGGCTGTGAAAACCAGTTTGGCGCAGGTGATTGGTATGAAAAAAGCGGTTTTATCTATTTTGAGTTTATGAAAGAGAAGTATAAACGCAACGAATAGCAGGCTGCCCTGTGTGCCACCGCACAAAAAACACCTACCCGACCAACTTGTTACCGTCAAAGCACCAAAATAGTTGAAACTTCTAGCTAAATGGTCAACCTAAGCAATGTGTTGTCGTTTATTGCAGTAGATGTGTTGGCAAATTTTGAGCCCTTGCCAAACTTGCTGAATCGAAAATTATCTAGGAGAACGTTATGTTCCAATCTTTCCGTACAACTGCTTTCCGCACGACTGCTATCGGTTCCGCTATCTCAGCGGTATTGTTAAGCCTTGCTACCGTTGCCACAGCGCAACAGCATAATGATACGGCTACTGTTATTGCAGCTACGCCAATTACTGAAAAAGTGTCAACGCCGCGGCGCGATTGCACCACCGAACAAGTAACCGCCTATGAAGAGCGTCGCACGCCACGTGCGGCGCGCGAAGAAATTATTGAGCAGCGTACTGAATCTAAAGGTGGATCGGGCGCAGGAACCGTACTGGGCGCCATTATTGGCGGCGTAGTTGGTCACCAATTTGGCAACAGCAGCGGGGGGCGCGATCGCGGTACTGCAGTGGGTGCCGTGTTGGGTGGCGTTATCGGTAACAATATCGAAAACGACACCAGCCGCGATAACTCTGGCTACCGCACAGCCACCCGTCAGGGCTACGATGTAGAGCGCGTGCCCGTTAGCCGTGATGTGCAGCGCTGCAATACCGTGCAGGAATATCGCGACGTTGTACGCGGCTATGATGTTAAATTCCGCTATAACGGCCGTGATTACACTACCCGTATGGATCAAGATCCAGGCACAACAATTGCCGTAAACGTGGCCGTACGTCCGGTTACTTCTACCTATGTTGCGCCGGTGAGTACCCGCGGTAATCAACCAGTGCCTAGCTATTCACGTTCATATTAGTTTTGGTTTGACAGCTGCTGTAGCAAACATTTAGCGCTGTCGATGTTCAGAAAAAAAGCCCCACGGTAGTTGCGTGGGGCTTCTTTATTGGGGTGCGCAACTAAAAATGATCGTTTGGCGCCAATGCGGCTCTGGTAATCCGTGCGGCCTAGAAAGCAAAGTGTGTAAAACAAAAAATATTAGGTTTCAATCGCTTACAACATCTTCTTAAAGTCTAGTTTAACGGGTAAGATCGAAAGTTGCTGCTTCTCTTAAGCAACCTTAAGGAATTAAAGCAACTTGATTATCGAATAGCAATGCCGGCGGTAAAGGCATTTCCCTTTTGTTCATGCAAATACTCAAAGCAATGCAAAAATGACTGAAGAAAAACGTGGTCTAGCCAGTTTTTTTAAGGCGGATGTATCTGACCTTATGAAAGGTGCAGGTAGGGTCTTGCGTACCGACTTGGGCGATTTGTTACGCACGCCTGGCGCGCCCAACGTGGATAACAAGGCCGCGACCGATGTAGGTGAAGATACGTCAACGCAGCACGTTAGCCGGACCAACAGCCAAAGTCGGCTGCGCCCTGCCGATAATTCGAATTCGATTTTTGCGGCTAAGCGCCCGCAAACGGCGGAAGAAAAATTAGCAGCCTTAGGCGAAGACGAAGGCGCATCGCAGCGCGTGCGCGTGAACGCAGAACAGATTCAGCCACGGACGACCCAACTTGATGACAAAACGCTGTTACGCTCTAAGCGCAGCGCCCCTTATGGCAATGCCGCCACGGTGCTGCTGCCCCACGTGATCGGCACTTTTTCACGCGATGCCGAACATCCTGCTGGCAACATTGCACATGACCCAGCGCAGGCCGCCTACGCAAGCCATTCGGGCAATGTGCAATTGCTCGTTGAAATCACTTGGTCCAGCGCCGAGGCGCGTGAGTGTTTGGCGCACTTAGTGAAGGAAATTGGTCAGGGCGCAGTGAGTAATACCGAACACCACTGGGCATTGGGATCGCTAAACGATAGCCTAGTTTATGCGTGGTGTAGAGAAAACTACTATTTTCGCGCGACAAGCGCTGGGGGTGGTGGCGTGCTAGTGCCGTTCTTAACGGATTTTCCCTACTAAGCGCTTCTAAAGCGGACACTTTAATCGTTGGAAAACGCTGCGTAAACTGATGGCAAACTCACCGCAAACCGCCTGCAGACGCCCTTTTTTAGGGCGTCTGCAGGCATCATTCTCCAAACTCACTACAGCTAGACAGCGTTACTAGTTACGCCCTGCTCTTGATTAGACGCAAACCGGCACTAGGGTGCCAAATACCTGGCGCTGAATCGCTTTAGTCACCGTGGTGCCATCGACGCCATAGGTCAACGTACCAGCCGTGCCCGACGTGAACTTGAAAGTGAGCGTGCCCACTTTGGTTACCGTCACTCCCACAAACGGTATTGCGTTAAAAGCCGGACCTGCAGTGCGGAACAAGTCACCAGTAAAGCTGCCGTCGGCCTGCTTATTTCCGCCCGACATCACTAACCACATATCGCGGCCAGATGCTTCGTAGATGAACAAGGTCGCAAATAGGATATCGCCTTGATGCGTTACGTTTACACCCCAGCCTGATTCCTTCGGGTCCCACCATAAATCTTGATAATTTACGCTGCTTGCACGATCAGTCGTAGCAACGGCACTGGTACAAACAGAAAGCTTGCCGAAGGGCTGCGGTGTGATGGCTTTGGTTACGCTAATGCCATTGACATCATAGGTAAGCGTGCCGCTCGTTGGAGAAGCAAATGTCGCTCGCATTTCACCCACTTTTTTTACGTTAGCACCTGTCAGAGGAACAAACGGCACCGTTGCAAAGCCGGTTCCCGTGGTTTGGAAGAGATCACCCTTAAAGCTTCCATCTGCTTGCTTTGCGCCACCCGACATTACAAGCCACAATCCTTTACCGTCTGCAGCATAAGTAAACAGCGTGCCAAACAAGGTATCGCCTTGCTGATTAAAATTTACTCCCCAGCCTGATTCTGCGGCATCCCACCACAAACCCGTAAAGTTTGAACCAGCGGGTGGCGTAACTACTGATCCTACTAGCTTGATAATTTTATCTGCTGCGTCGTTGCCAGAAATAAAGGCACCATGTACCGTGGCTTTATAAAGTGTGGATGTGTGCTCGCCGGCAAAAAACAGTTTATTTGCGACCGTTGCTGCCAAAGTAGAAAAATCCGCTGGAAGCGAGTTTAGGCTTCCGAACGAGTACGCGCCGTAAGCAAAGGGATCGGTATTCCATCGCGACGCATTTACTTTTTTAGGAGCCGGTGTGTTGGGGCCAAACATCACCTTTAGCGCTTCCGTCGTACTAGCGGTAATTTGCTCGTCAGACATGCCATCAAGCATCGCACCGCCGTTCCCAATCGCAATGCCTACCAAACAATTAATTTGGCTAAATGTGCGATAACTTAACCAATATGCAAATAAACCCTTCACTTGAGCGTGATAACCAAAGTATTGGGTATCAGTAGGCCAAAAAGCTGTATCAAATTGGCAAAACACCTTATTAACCGTACCCATGAGCACTTTATCAATAGATGCTTGTAAAGTGCTTGGCAACGCCGGGGTGAAGATAACCGAGCCTTTTTTAAGTACACCGAGGGGTAATGTAACCACCACATGGCTTGCCGTAAACGCGCCTTGCGCCGTGGTGACGGTGACAGTATTCGCACTGTAGTTCACCTGCGTAACAACTTGATTTAGCCGCACGTCAATACCTTGGGCAACAAGCGTTGTCACGGCATCATAGCCGTTTGGAAAAATGACGTCCTTGCCTGGAAACTTTGAACCACTACGCCAATTGAAAATTGATAAATTCTCAGCTGCTCCACCCGCATCAAACTCGCCATATGCAGTAAGCTGATAGATAATATAGGGATCGGTACGAAGATTTGGATCAATACGATTAATACCTTCCCAGACCGAAATGTCGGTGTCCAGCCTGGCCGCCAGTGCATCCAAATCTGTTAATAGTTTCTGGTAACGGGCAGCGGCCTCGCCGAATTGCTGCGTACTCACGTCGCGCCCGGAGGCATCAAACACTTGGGCACTATCATCACGAGTTAAAAAAGTAGCAGCATTTGCGCGCTTTGCCAGATCAGTGACGGGATTATCAGGGCTAGGGCCGTGAATCCAGCCTGCACCCATGTCGCAGGGAAAGCCCAGTCCTGCCCGATCAGTCCAAATTCTGCCACCAATACGCCCACGCGCCTCAAGTACCGTCACCGCCAATCCGGCCGCGCGGAGCTTCGCTGCTGCCGCCAATCCAGCGATACCCGCACCGATAACAATGACAGAATTGCCCGCGGTTTGGGCATCGGATAATTTTGAATGCAGTCCCAAAGCCAGCGCCGCAGCGCTTGCAGCGCCTACTTGCAAAAAGCGACGACGTTCAAAACCCACGAAATCTTTTAACATAATGTGTTTGAACATGAATAGAGTACTTTCGGAAAATAATTAGCAAGTTAAAAACAGTTGACCAAGGCGCGTCGATGAGCCTGCTTATTACGCGAAGGTATCAAAAAGAATGCAAATGTTAACATGAACTTTATCGACGTCTGGAAGCAGAGTTTAACGTTAACAAATTTCTAAATGATGCGGAAACGTATCGTTCATACTGATGCGGAAACGTATCGTTCATACATACGCCTGACGCCTTAGAAATGCCAGTGTTTAGGGCATCTTCAGCCTACTACATGCACGCACTGCCCCGCCACCCACGTCTGCGCCACATGCCTGTCATCGCCTAGCATCATCAAAATAAACAGTTTTTCACTTAAGGTTTGTGCTGTTTGCATTCGCCTTGCGCAAATTTCACTGGCTTTAGGGTCGATGACGATTAAGTCTGCGGTTTGACCCACGCTCAGACAGCCAATTTCGTCTTCGCGGTGCAAGGCGCGCGCAGCGCCCTTGGTGGCGATGTAGAAAGCTTTGAGAGGCGTTAAGGTGTCGCCTTTGAGCTGCGCGACTTTGTAGGCTTCATGCATGGTGCGCAACATGCTAAAGCTGCTACCGCCACCCACGTCACTGCCGAAGCTTAATTTTGCGTCCGACGACTGGGTGGCCGCAAAATTGAATAAGCCGCTGCCTAAAAATAGGTTAGAAGTTGGGCAGCAAGCAATTGCCGCGCCGCTGCGGGCCAGTTGTGCGTGTTCGGCATCACTCAAATGGATGCAATGGGCGAAGGTGCTGCGTGGGCGCAGCAAGCCGTAGTGCGCGTAAACATCAAGATAGCTTTTACTCCACGGGAATAGTTCAGCTACCCAAGCAATTTCACTGGCGTTTTCGGATAGATGTGTTTGTACGTACACGTCCGGAAATTCTTCTACTAATTGCTGCACTTTTTCGAGCTGTGATTGGCTGGAAGTAGGCGCAAATCGGGGGGTTACAGCGTATCTTAGCCGATCATTATTGTGCCACCGCGCAATAAGGGCACGGGAATCGGCGTAGCCGGATTCAGCCGTATCCGCCAGTTGTGGGGGGCAATTTTGATCCATCATAACTTTGCCAGCTATTAAGGCCATACCGCGCTGCTCCGCTGCGGCAAAAAGCACATCAACGGATTGCGGATGCACGGTGCCGAACACTTGGGCGCTAGTGGTGCCATTGCGCAGCAGCTCGCGCATAAAAAAATCGGCTACTTCGGTTGCGTGCTGCCGATCAGCGAATAGCATTTCTTCGGGGAAGGCGTAGCGATTTAGCCAATCAAGCAATTGCGCGCCATAAGCGGCAATTATGTCGGTTTGGGCGTAGTGAATATGGGTATCGATGAAGCCCGGCATGATAAATTTGCCACGGCAATCGCGTACCTCAACGTCATAGGCGAGTGTGGGTAAAATGGTCGCAGCAGAACCAAGCGCCACAATTACTTTGCCCATAATGACGATGATGCCGTCTTCAAAATAAGCGAAGCAACCGTTTTTCTCGGCCGTAGCTTCAGAGTCGTTCTTTGGATCCGCCAAGCTGTGGAAAATGCTTCCTCGTAAGGCAACGATTGTTTCGTTTGCGACTGATTTGTTATGCATAGTTAGTTAATGTTTGTGCGGCTACGCGCGGCGCATGCTGAAGCTGTTCGCGGCAAAGTTGAATTTGTGCAGTAATGGCTAGCGCGATCGCGGCAGGCTCTTTGCTCTTGATGCCATCAATGCCCAAAGGGCAAGTGAGCTTTGCGATTGTTGATTGGCTGTAACCCCGCATGGATAGACGGTTTTCAAACAACCGTCGTTTTGTTTTAGAGCCGATGAGGCCATAAAAATTAGCGTCGTCACGCTTTAAAATTGCCTGTGTTAACTGCTGATCTAGCGCGTGGCTATGGGTCATGATGATAAAAAAAATGCCTGCGGGCGCGTTGCTAATTTCAGCTTCTGGGGTGTCAGAAACACAAGTTTCAACATTGGCCAATCCGATAGCCGCCCCCCAAGAAAATACGCCTTCCCGGGTATCTATCCACCGCACCTGCGCACCGATTGCACTTAACATCGGCGCCAAAGCTTGGGCAACATGGCCAGCGCCTAGCAGCATTACATCGAAGGGATTGGTCGTTGCCGCGGCTTTAAGGTTTGCTACCCACTCGGTTAGAACGCCCTTATCGGCAAGTGGCATCGCTTCAAAACGCAATTCTACCCAACCGCCGCAACATTGGCCCAAGCTAGCACCAAGTGGAAACGCCCTATATTCGGGCATCTCCAAGACATTTAAACCGCTGGTTCGTTGCATTTTTGTAAGCCATTGGTGGGCGATTTCAAGGGCTTTAAATTCTATATTGCCACCTCCAATTGTGCCGCCAACGATGAGCGAGCTTGGTAGAGTTTCGGCAAGGGTAACCGCCATTTTCGTTCCTGCGTCACGGGGCGTGGACCCTTTGGTACGGGTGACGGTAACCAGCACGGCTGGAATTTGTCGCGTGATAGCCTGATTTAAGCAGTCAAAAAATTGCGGTAGTAATTTCATTCAGTAGTCTCAACCGCACTATCAGTTTTAGCGGCGTTAAAAGCATGCAGCACGGTTTCGGGCGTTGCCGGTGCGTGCAATGGGGCCGCGTGCCTTTGACCGTACGATATCGCATCACGAATCGCAAAAAAGGCGGAAAAGGCCAACAAAAGGGGTGGTTCGCCCACTGCCTTTGATCGGAAAATCGTGTCTTCACGGTTGGGTTGATCATAGAGCGCTACCCGAAAATCTTCGGGGCAATCATTGACGGTTGGAATTTTGTAAGTAGACGGCGCGTGGGTCATGAGCTTGCCATCAGCGTTCCACACCAACTCTTCGGTGGTGAGCCAGCCCATACCTTGGATATATCCGCCTTCAATTTGGCCGATGTCAAGCGCGGGGTTAATGGAGGTACCGGCATCGTGCAAAATATCTACACGCAGACATTTATGCTCGCCAGTAAGGGTATCCACAACCACTTCTGTCGCCGCCAAACCATAGGCAAAATAGAGGAACGGCCGACCAGATAGGGTGTCACGATTCCAGTGAATTTTAGGGGTTGCATAAAAACCGTCTGACCATAGCTGCACCCGCGCTTGATAGGCCGCAGTAATAAAATATTTGAAGGATACCCGCATCTCACCGATGACAACACTGCCATTTTCAAATTGCAAATCACCAAAGCCATATTTTTCTTTTGCAAATTCCGCTAGGCGCGCTTTAATTTTTTGCGCGGCATTTTGGGCGGCTTTACCGTTTAAGTCTGTACCTGAAGAGGCTGCAGTGGCCGATGTATTGGGCACCTTGGCTGTATCGGTTGCGGTAATGCGCACGCTGTCGAATCGCAAACCGAATTCCTGC
>JANNXI010000319.1:0-4779 GCA_031409495.1 Betaproteobacteria bacterium | reverse complement strand
CAATCAAGCCGTACGTGCTCTGGGTCGGCACATGATTCGCGTGATTTGGGCGCTGGTAAAAAGCGGCAGAAAGTACGAAAATCGCGTAAAAATCACTTGAAAATCCTAGCGGGATGTTCAGGTCTTTTAGCATCACATTTGCGTCGAATAGAAGCTATAAGTCAAGCCTAACAACAAGCTGTAGGTACCCTATAATAGGGCATCTACAAGCATCACATAGGGATTAAAAACACTCCCAATCGGCTTCGTAAAGCATCATTAATCCATCAAAAACCAAGCTTACTTCGTACATCATCATCAGCTAAATCATGGCACCCAACGCCAACTTGCCACCACCGCCAACGCCGCTTATGATGCTAACAACCGCCTCACAACGTGGAACGGTCAACCCATCACCTATGACGCACAGGGAAACATGCAAATCAACGGCGCTAAAACTTACACCTGGGACGCCCGTAATCGGCTCACCGCAATCGGTGGCGCAGCCCCAGCAAGCTTTGCCTATGACGTCGCCGACCGCCGCATTGCAAAAACATCCCCCATCACCAGCAACATCAACACGCAAATCACCTTTGACGGCGCAAACCCCGTGCTTGAAAAGCAGGGCACAACCGTCACCGGTGCCAACCTAACGGGGTTAGGCATTGACAGTTACTTAGCCCGCACCGACGGCACCACCGAAACCTACCCGCTCACAGATCACCTAGGTAATGTAATCGCCCTAACCGACACCACCGGCAACATCGGCACCACCTACGTTTACGAGCCCTACGGCGCCACCACGCAAACCGGTGCACCGTCAACTAACCCGCACCAATACACCGGTCGAGAGAGCGACGGCACCGGCCTGTACTACTACCGCGCACGGTACTACGACCCGCAGCTAATGCGGTTTATCAGTGAAGACCCGATTGGGTTGGCGGGCGGGGTGAATGCTTACGGTTACGTGGGCGGGAATCCGGTGAGTTATCGGGATCCGCTGGGGTTGTGGTCTGTTTCGTTTGGATTTTTTTGGGGTTTAGGAGGCGAAGTTTCATTCGGTAAGGACGCCAACACTTGCCAGGGCTTTATGGGTTTGAAGCTTGGTGTAGGCGGCGGTGTTGGTGCCAAATGGGATCCGACTGGGAGTATTCCAGGCTCGCTACCAAACAGCAATCCGCAAACAAGCGGCATCACGACAGGTTTATTCGCCGATGTTGATTTCAACGCCGGCCCGATTCAAGCGTCGCTACAGAATAACGGCGGTTTATATATTCCAGTTGCTTGGAGTTCTCGAATTTACGTTGACCTTCTCGAACCAAAAGTATCTTTTGGTAACAGTTGGGGGCTCAAAGCTGGTGCGGCGGCTGGTGGGGAAATATCTTAATTTACCCCCGCAACACAACCTAACAAGTGTGGCTGTAAATGATCATTAAATTAGATCTACGTAAAGGGCTCTGGGGAATAGCGATTGTATTTTTGGCCATAGGTGTTATCAGGGTCGGTGGCTTTTTCTGGATTACAAAAAGTCCAGACTGGCAAGCCATTGAGCTGGCAGTGCAAAGTGACGCACAAATCAAGGCTGAGGTGAAGGGTAAAATCGTGAAGGTCTCACCTGAATTTTTAGGGTTAAGCTATGGTTATAACAACTATATCTGGTATGCGAGATTTACGGCAGAGGTTTGGCATGAAACAGGTATGGTTCGGTACCAGCTTCACTTAACAAGAAGTGGGCAAGACTGGAAGGTTATCGAGGCCAGAAAGCTTCGATGAGTGACCATCGATAAATTGTTGATTGCGTAAGCGCACATAATGAAAAGGTTTTTGGTGGGCAGAATTTTTACAGTTCTATTGATGAGATTTGCCTGTTTAGAAGCTTTAAGGCAGCGTATTTTAGGGCGTCGCCACGCTTTTTTTCTTGCGTAATTACGTAAACTTGAGCTGCGACATCAGACTCCACAGCCGTGACCTACGCGTATGACGACGCTAATCGCATGACATCCATCACCCAAAACAGCAAAACCACCACCGCTGTTTACGATAGTGCCAGCCGCCTAACGCAAAGCATTTTACCCAACGGCATCAGCAAAAATTACACTTATGACGTCGCCAGCCAGCTCAGCTCCATCACTGGTACCCTTGGGCTTGTCCTCGTGTCGAAAGGCCTTTGGGGTATTGGGATTGCGTTTTGTGGGTCGTTGGCTTTTTTTGATACACAAAAATTTCAGATTGGCAAGCCGTTGCGTTGGCAGCTTGGGTTCCCTAAGATGGGCTGAATGCGGGATAATTAGGTACCTAATTTCCTTCCTTCAGCCCGTGCATATTTTAGCAATTGAATCGTCTACACCATCATGTTCCGTTGCTCTCTGGGTAGAAAACCGGGTGGTGGCTGCGCGCGAGATGGTTGCTGCCGCCTCGGTGTTTCGATCAAATAGCACTTTGCACTCGCAGGCGTTGCCATTGGTAGCGGGGATAGAGGCTAAAAATTCTGATGTGTTGTTAGGCGAAATCCGGGCATTGTTGGCTTTAGCAGGTGTCGCGATGAGTCAGCTTGATGCCATCGCCTTTGGCGCCGGACCGGGCGCATTTACAGGGGTGCGCGTGGCCTGCGGGGTGGCGCAGGGCATGGCGATGGGATGCGATATTCCATTACTGCCAATCAATAACTTGGCTTGTGTGGCATTGCAAGTAGAGCGAGCAGCGCAACCAAAATCGGTGCTGAGCGTGCTCGACGCGCGCATGGGCGAAGCTTATCTTGCCGGCTATGAAATCCCAGCGGTCGGGCAGGGAGCAGCGTGGTTAGAAATTATCGCGCCACAACTCGTTACCCACCTAGCGAGCAACCCAAATGCGTGGCCGGCCAATATGTTTGATCGCGCATGGCATGCGCTGGGCAATGGTGTGCCGTTGTTGCCGCCACAGTTTGCTGATCAGTGCCTGACTAAAAGTGTTGGGATTGTTCCCCACGCCATTGAAATTGCAACGCTCGGAGCGGCAGCCTTTGCGCGCAACGAGGCAATTGATTGCGCTTATGCAATTCCGTTTTACCTGCGCAACAATGTTGCGCAAACCATTGAAGAGCGCCGTAATACGGGCATCTCCAAGGCATTGAAAGTGGCGGTATGAGTGCGCAATTTAGAGTAGAAACCGCGACGCAGTTTGCCGCTCACCTATCGCCGCCGCTTAATTTGCAACGTCGGGCACTGGTCGAAACGGACTTGCTCAGTTTGAGTAATTTAGAGGCGAGTGTTTACGCGTTTCCTTGGTCGTTTGGTAACTTTAAAGATTCGCTCACTTCTGGCTATCGGTGCTTTGGCTTGTTTGATGCGGAGCGCTTGGTGGCTTACAGCATTGTGATGGTGTCGCTAGATGAATCACACCTTTTGAATGTCGCCGTAGCGAGTGATTTTCAGGCTAAAGGGGTTGGGCGGTTTATGCTTGACTGTACGATCGTTGATGCCAAGGCTGCCCACTGCGAGATGCTCTATTTAGAAGTGCGGCCGAGCAATGTTGTGGCATTGAGCCTCTACGACAATATGGGATTTAAGCAATTGGGCCGCCGCCGTGATTATTATCCAGCGTTAGGAGGTCGTGAAGATGCCCTATTTTTGGGCATCTACATCGGTTCTAGCATAAAATTACCGGCGTTAAAAGTGGATAGTCTGCAATGATGCGTGATGATGAAGTATTTTTAAGCGAACTTGAACTTTGGCCCTTGGTTAAGCTGCAACGCGCCATGCATGGTCGACCGGAAGTTAGCCAGCCGGAACAACAGGTGCGCGAAAGTAAGGTCCATCGTTCTGCCATGCCGCCGTCGTCAGGGGCTACAAATCGGCTGGGTGCGGCATCGCCAGTTGCGCAAGATTACGCCCGCAAAAAGGCTGAAAACACACCGCCAGCACCCGCAGCAGCACCAGTGCCAGCGAGAGTTGCAAAAACATCTACGGCAGTACCCGTGGCTGGTGCGCAGATAGTTTTGGATCCACATCGGGCTGAAAAAATTGCCGCCCTCGATTGGCTGGCATTGCAAAATCAAATATCGGCATGCGCTGATTGTGGGCTGTGCAAACAGCGTAAACAGGCCGTGTTTGGGCTGGGTGCGGTGGGAGGCACCGCAGCAGTGCCCGCGCCTGCGACGTGGATGTTTGTGGGCGAGGCACCCAGTGCTGATGACGACAGTCAAGGTGAGCCGTTTTTGGGCGAATCGGGACGATTGGTAGACAGCATGTTGCGCGCTGTGGGGTTAAGCCGGTCTACTGACGTATTCATGACTAATGTCATCAAATGCCGCCCGTCAGGCAATCGCACGCCCACGTTAACTGAAATTACCACCTGCGCACCGTATCTGCGGCGACAAATCGCGTTAGTGCAACCCAAAATAATTGTCGCCTTCGGCAAAAACGTGATGCAGGCTTTAACTGGATCTGAGTTGCCACTTTCTGATTTACGCGGTAGTGTTCACCGGGTTGCTGGTGTGGCGGCGATCGTCACGTTTAATCCCGCATTTTTACTGCGAAATATGGCCGATAAAGCCAAAGCATGGGACGACCTTTTGTTAGCGAAACAAACGCTGGCGAGCTTGGCCTAAACCACCGTAAAAGTACCTTCAGGGCGGGCGTTATTTCTGGCAAGCACCTAAATATTTGCTCTCAAATTCAACTGAAAAATCGCGCATTGTCGCGGGCAGGCTAGCGGCCTTGTCGCCGGTAAGTTTGGTTTTGGTGATGCCTTTCATGTTGCCGTTGGCAAAGGTCATGGAGTTGGATGCTGTTACACCTTCTTTATCGCAAACCATGTCAT
>JANNXI010000318.1:0-7811 GCA_031409495.1 Betaproteobacteria bacterium | reverse complement strand
AGCAGGGGCTACAACTTAAGTTTAGCGAAACAACGTGTGCCGTAGGGGAAAGTGGCGGGGTGAATCCGGGTGAACTTGAGCCGTAAAGCGCACTTACCGGTGCATTAACCGCACATGCCACATGCATGAGGCCCGAATCATTGGTGATTACGTGGGCAGCGCAGCGAAGTAAATCAATTGCCTCATCAAGGTTGGTTTCACCCGCTAGATTGCGACAAATGCCGCCTGTGAGTTGGTTAATTTCATCGGCAATGGCGCGATCATTTTTGCCGCCAAAAATGATGATTTGCCGGCCCAAATTGTGTTGAATTTTTGCGAGCGCGGCAAAATGTGCGGCTGGCCAACGCTTTGCGGGCCCGTATTCTGCACCCGGGCAAAGGGCGATAATAGGCTGTGATCGATCGATGGCAAGCCTTGCCAATAGGGCATCTACAGAAAATTTATCAATTTTTAACGCAGGGTTTGGCACAGCATATGTCGCTATTGAAGTGTCGGCTGCAAAAGCCAGCGCTGCAAATCGTGCTGCCATCGTGGGTAGAACCGCCTCATTCAAATCGCGGCAGTCATGCATGATCCAGCCACGTTTCTCGCCCCGAAATCCACGAATCATTTTGATACCCGCAAACCATGGCACGAGTGCTGATTTGTAGCTATTAGGTAGCACAATGGCCAAGTCATAATTATGGTTTTTGAGCGCACGGCCACATTCGCGTCGCGCGCCTAACCGCAATGCGCCGTGAGCAAAAGGGTTATCAATTATGGCTGATACCTCCGGCATCCGCCGATAAACGGCAGCAACACCTTTGCCCGCGAATACATCAATTTTGTCTTGCGGATACTGGGTGTGAAGTAACACCAGCAGCCCGTGCGTCATCACACAATCACCCACCCATGCGGGCGCTACGATTAAAATGCGTTGCATTTATTTAAATGAAACTGGCTAAATCAAACCGGCTCAATGTCCGCCTGCGCGCGGGCCGCCAATGAGCTTGTATAGCGTGCCGCAGTAAGGACAACGCGCCTCACCGGTTGGCTCAATGGACAAAAATACCCGTGGATGGTTGCTCCACACCTTTACCGACGCGGTGGGGCAATGCAGAGGCAAATCATGCGGATCGACATTCACCGATTTTTGATTTAATTCTGTGGGCATTTGCGCGTTGGACATGGCATGACTTTCTGTTGGTTGCATTGCTGGATGACGCCGCTTGGTCACATTCGCTCGCTTGGTTACCTAGCTAGCGCGCAAAATTAAAATTGACGGGCTGTAGCAAATTGAATAATCTATAATTGTAGCGCAATCCACACGGGCGGCCGATTTGTCGGGGCTTTGTTAGCAACTTTTGCATAGAAAATCAAAAAGCGATCATGTTAGAAGCGCCCAACTCCCAACAGTCTGTTCCTAACCCGCCACCAATTGACACTGATAGCACCGCGCGTAACGCGCGCCATCCCGGTGTCGCGTTGGTATTACAAGGTGGTGGCGCGCGGGCGGCCTATCAAGCAGGGGTATTGCAGGCCGTGTGTGAGCTGCTCGGCAATCCAAAAGCGTCACCGTTTCCGATCATCACCGGCACCAGTGCAGGTGCCATTAACGCAGCCGTATTGGCAAGCCATGCTGATGATTTTACGCTGGGTGTTTCTAAGCTCGTAAAGGTTTGGGAAAACTTTTCGCCCGAGCAAGTGTATCGGGTGGATGTGGCTGGCGTATTTATTAACACCTTCAAATGGTTGCGCGCGCTGGTTTTTAGCGGGTCTAAGCGCAACGAAAGAGTGTCGCTATTCGATAACGCGCCTTTGCCTGAATCGATTGCCAAAGTAACAAACTTAAGCGGCATTGAGGCGCACATCAAAAGCGGTGCTTTGCGCGCATGGGCGGTCACCTGTGCTGGCTATACCTCTGGCCAAAACGTGGCTTTTTTTCATGGCGCGGCAGATCTTACCGGCTGGAGAAGGTCGCAGCGCGTGGGTCTCCGCGTCAGCAGCATACGCATGGAGCATTTGCTCGCGTCGGCCGCCATACCATTTGCGTTTCCGGCAGTAAAAATTAACCGAGAATATTTTGGTGATGGCTCTATTCGGCAAACCTCGCCCTTAAGCCCCGCTCTGCACTTAGGCGCGCAGCGTATATTTGTGGTCGGCACGGCCAAATTGGTGAAGGATTTTCCGAAGCGCGTGCGTGCCGAGGTATACCCGTCGCTAGCGCAAATTGCTGGTCACGCCATGTCGAGTATTTTTTTGGATACCTTGGCTGTGGATATCGAGTTTTTACAGCGCCTAAACAGCACCCTAGATATGGTGACACCTGAGCGTTTAGCGCAATCGGGTAGCAAATTACAACACGTTGATGTGTTGGTAGCCTGCCCAAACGAGCCGCTAGAAACCTTAGCCTATGAAAACGTAAATCGCCTGCCGTGGACAATACGCTTGCTGTTGCGCTTTATTGGCGCGATGCGACGCGGCGGGTCTGCGTTGACCAGTTACTTACTATTTGACTCGCACTACTGTACTGCGCTAATCGACCTAGGCTACAAAGACACCATGGCGCGCGGCGACGAAGTTCGGCAATTTTTTGATCCAGAAATATGCCCCATGCCAACGCGTATTCCAACATCGACCTTCGATCCGGGCGCGACGATTCAGATTAGGGCGTATCAGCCGGGAGAATCAACGCAAATGCGGGCGTATACAGACGATGACGATCGCGATGATACGCGGAGTAGCAATTGAGGCAGTTGAATTAGTTGAATTAGTTGAAGTATTCGCCGGCTTCGAACTACCGCCCCAAAAACCGATAAACGCCATCGACGCCCAAAATTTTCTCGGCTTTGCCGGCGTAGTACAAAAAATGCAAGTGCGCAATCGCTTCACCTAGTGCAAACACCAATTGATGGTCGTCGAGCTTGCGTCTAAACAGCACGGGTAAAATTTCCATGGCGGTTTTCGGTACATCAAGCGCCGCATGTAGCTCGCCCAAGCGTAGCGCATGGTGCGCGTGCAACTGGGCGATGCGCAGGTGTAGGCCAGTAAACACGCGGTCATGCGACGGCAGCACGGTGACGGTTTCGGGAACGAAATCAAGCTTACTCATTGAATCCAAAAACGCTTTTAGCGGATTGGCTTCGGGTTGATTGCCCCACACGCCGACATTCGTTGTGATTCTGGGTAGCACTTGGTCGCCCGAAATTAGTACGTTTAGGCTCCCGCAATACAACGTGGCGTGTTCTGGCGCGTGGCCGAAGACGGTGGTTATTTTCCAATCGTGCGCGCCGATTTTTAAGATGTCGCCATCCATCAGGCGGCGATACGTGTAGGGCAATTGCGGGACGCCCTTTTTGAAGCTTATAGCACGGGTATTTTGAGCGTCGTCCACGCCAGTTGTGGCATCTTTTGGCGCATTTTCAGGTTTCTTGCCGATGGGCGCCCCATGCGCTAAGAACAATGCCTTGCCGCGCTCACGGTCAAAGCCTGCAAAATCAAACGCCGCCGCGTGGGCAGCCATAAACTCAGATGTAGTCATATACACGGGCGCGCCCGTGAGCTCGCTCAGATAACCCGCGCAACCTACATGGTCAGGGTGATAGTGGGTAACAACGATTTTTTTAACGGGTAGGCCGCGCATCGTAGTCGTAAAGTGATTTTGCCAAAGCGCCTTGGTCACATCATCGCCATAGCCGGTATCGACGATGGTCCAGCCTTCGGTGCCGCCTTCATTATCGGCTAATAGCCATAAGTTAATGTGGTCTAGCGCGAATGGTAGGGGCATGCGAATCCACAGCACGCCGGGGGCAACTTCAATGTTTTCGCCAGGGGCGGGAGGCGTAGCGAAGGAATAAAAAACTTGTAGATCGGGTTGGACTTGCTGATTCATTGGCTAAGAACCTAAATAATTAATTATTGTAGCGCAAAAATACTAAAATAAAATGCCTTGGAGAAGCCCTATTTTAGGGCTTCTCCAAGGCTTCTGTCACACATAAACCGCTATTTTTTAGTAAATGTGTAAACGCCATCCCAGTTTTCACCGGGTGGGTTTTCGCGGTAGTAGGCAATGCGTTCTTCGTATAAATCGTAAACTTTGCGGTTTGGATTTGCCGCCTTTAAGCGTTGCAAAATCTCGGCGGTTTCATCAAATTTTTGCTTCACAAAGTAAGCGAGCGCTTTATGGAAGGCTTCAATATCATCTAATTGTGCTTCGCTTAACTGGCCTTTTTTGCCTATTGGTTCGTAGATCGTAATAGGTTCGAGTTTGCCCTTCACCCGCACGCGATCCATCGCGCAATACACCACTTCTGGCACAGCTTTGACGATGTGTTCTGACACCAAAATACCGACACCATATTCCTTCGTTAAGCTCTCTAACCGTGCGGCTAAATTGACTGCGTCCCCCATCACTGTGTAGGCGCGGCGGAAACTAGAGCCCATGTCACCTACGTTCATCAATCCGCAGTTTAAGCCAATACCGATTTCTACCGGCGGCCAGTTATTTTTCTTAAACTCAGGTGCGATCGCTTTTACTTTTACTTGCATGTCCAGCGCCGACATCATGGCGTTATACGCGTGGCGGTCGTCTTTTAATGGCGCGCCCCAAAACGCCATAATCGCATCGCCAATGTACTTGTCAATCGTGCCGCGATGGCTTTGAATATCGTCAGTCATATGGGTGAGGTATGAATTCATCAGCGCCGTTAATTCTTTAGCGCTTAAACCCTCAGATATAGTTGTAAATCCGCGCACGTCTGAAAACAACACCGTCATGTCGCGCGTTTCACCGCTCACATTGTAAGCGCCTGGGTCTTTCGCCACCTCGGCTGCAAGTTCTTTCGGGATGTACGTGCCGAACACGTCGGTGATTTTTTTGCGATTTGCAGCTTCAATGAAATAGCCATAGGCCATATTGAAGAAGTAGATGCTGCCGAGCATGAGGAGCGGGACGGCGAGAGGTAAAACCGTGCCAGCGTTCCAGTAGAACATGTTGCCGCCGATCAAAACTGCAGCTGATACAAGCATCGTAATTGTTCCCCAAAGTGCGCTGAGGCGCACTAACGCTAGCGCGAAGAGGATGCCAATCGTTAGCATGAAAAATAGAATCACTACTTTATTGTGGGTAGGTTCTGACTTAATAGTGCCGCTGAGGTAGCCACTGAGCATATTGGCATGCGTTTCTACGCCGGGATAGTTTTCTCCAACTGGGGTTAGCCGCAAATCTAGCAAACCTTGTGCGGAGGTTCCAACAAGCGCTAATTTGCCTTCGAGACTGCCTTCTGGAATTTTTTCCCGCATGATGTCTGTTGCAGAAACATATTTGAACGCGGGCGTTGGACCTCGAAACGGAATCAAAAACATACCATCTTGATCAACCGAAATAGCTTTTTTGTTGATGGTGACACTTTCAAGAATTTTATTTGCGGCCTTATCGTCGATGAATTTAACAGCAGAGGGTTCATTGTTTAAAAATGTGCGGGTGAGCGCGATCGAGAGAGAGTCATAGTATTTGCCTTCGAACTCAACATAAGCAGGAACGCGACGCACCGCACCGTCAATATCGAGGAAGGGAAGTGCATGCCCAACGGCAGACGCGTGCGGTAGGAAACGGGGCAGCACACCACTGTACCCAGTAATTTTTGTACCGTTCAAGGTGCCGACGGTGACAGGTTCCCAAGATGCGACTGGCAGCCCACCTAGTTTTAATTCGTCTTGACCTACTTGGTTACTTTGCCCGGAAAACGCCAATACAACCAAGTGCTTTTTTAGGTCTTGCTCAAAGAGGCCATCGTAATCCAGTTCTTTCCGCAAAACCGGCATTTTGCTCTGGAAATCCTCGTTATCTTTAAATGTGGTTTGCGCTAGTGTTTCGAGTTTAGCTAATCCTGAGCTGGTATCAGCCTCAGTAAAAAATACGTCAAAACCCGCAGCTTTTACCTTTTGCTTTTCAAATAAATTGCGGGTGAGTAATGAGATTTTATCCCGACCCCAAGGCCATCGGCCTTCGGCTTGAATACTCTTTTCATCTAGATCGATGATTACAATGCGTTCATCGGTAGTGCGCGGCATCGTAAGGCGGAGACGCGCGTCATAGGCTTGCAGTTCCAGGCGATTGAAAAGTTCGTTTTGCTTTAATGGAATGTAAGTAAGCGTAAACGCAAACACGAGAATGATACTTACTGCCGCTCGCACACCCGTACTAATTGATTGAAAATACCGTTTAAGCAGTGCTTTTATTTTGTTCATGTTTTTTGAAATCTGAGAGTGTTAACGGCGCGCTTTGCACGCCCCATTTTTAATCGAATTATGAATTAAATCGCATTTTCTAATCATACGCCCACTTTGAGTTCATTTGGGATGAATAGACCTATCGTGCCGTCGGGTACAATGCGTTGTCAGTGCAACAACAAATTTCGGAGACTCTGCCGTATGGAATTAAGCGCTACCCATAAATTAATTGAAAGTTTTACTGTTGACGATATTTCGCGTGTGATTGAAATGGCGTGGGAGGATCGCACGCCATTTGAAGCCATTGAGATTCAGTTTGGTTTAGACGAGCAAGCGACGATTGCGCTCATGCGCAGCAATATGAAGGCGAGTTCGTTTCGCATGTGGCGTAAGCGCATGAGTGGGCGCG
The DNA here is from genome assembly GCA_031409495.1 of Betaproteobacteria bacterium. Classification (GTDB taxonomy): domain Bacteria; phylum Pseudomonadota; class Gammaproteobacteria; order Burkholderiales; family Usitatibacteraceae; genus JANMDR01. The sequence continues at coordinate 1,192 of JANNXI010000318.1, read as the reverse complement.
TGACGAAGCATAAGGCAATTATTGCGCGGCAGTTGAACGCAATGCCTGTTGATGCTGATGAAACACGATAGTTTTTTCAATGAAATAATGCCTTGAAAACGCCCTAATTACGGGCTTCTTCAAGGCATTAATGTGTAAATTTATTGCGGAAACTACTTTAAAGCATAACCAATTACGCCCTCGTCAATAAAGCTGCCAGCTTTAACTAAGAAAGCGGCCTCGTTTTGATCCGTGGTGAATAGATGCCGGAGGCCGCCTTGACGAAGCAGACGGTTGAATTTGATGCCCAGCGGGTTAGGCGCACTACCTAGATAACCAACAACCCCTTGTTGAATCCAGCCGCGTGTCGCCAATACGGCATATTCATTGGTGTCGCTAGTCCAAAAATGGTAATTGACGGAAGGGTTATACAAGCGCATCAGCGGTTGCGTCGCTACGCCACCCATCGTGCCCGCTTTTTCAAGCAATTGCGCGACGATGCCTTCAGCTTGCCAGCCTTCAGCGATAAGCTGGGCTCGTTCAGTTTCGCTCGTAGTAAAGAAGTGGCGCTGTTGTGCCGTGTTGTACAGCCGATAAAGCGGGAATCGCTGACCGCTCGTTGCGGTTACCACCGCAGTCGTGCTACTAAAAGTACCCGTTACCCCGCCAATAGTGAGCGAAGTAGTCACGCTTGCGCCTTCGGTTGCGGCACCAACATGGCGCACGCAGACAGCTTGGTTATTGATTATCGTACCGCTCGAAGCCGTGAAGTCGGATGTGCAGCCGATAGAGTATTCACCGCCAAGGATGCTAATTGGGGCTGCCGCGTCAATTCCGGTGATGGTGATTGTGTTTGAGCGCACTGCAGCCAATCCCAAAGGCTGGTTTAGAGCGGCCACAAAGCTAAATGCGTTTGGTGTTGTGTCCGCAACCACCGGCGTTGCAATGACTGCAAACGACACCGCCACTGGCGGTGCTGCCGCAAACGTCGCGTTACCGGCTTGCGTAGCACTAAAGCTACACGACCCAGCCGCTAGAGACGTGACGGAATTCCCAGCAACGGTACAAATGTTCGTTGATAGCGAAACAACGGTGACCGGCAAGCCCGAGCTTGCGGTAGCGGTAACAGCCACGGCTGGCCCGCCCACAATTTGCGCAGCAATTGCCGCAACGGTAATAGTTTGAGCGGTAGGCACCACAACAGCAGGTGCGA
>JANNXI010000317.1:0-7613 GCA_031409495.1 Betaproteobacteria bacterium | reverse complement strand
GCAGTTGAAACTGTACCCGCCGCCTCTGCCTGACCACGCAGCCACAACACTGCGCCCAAAATATGCTTGCAAATACCCGGTGCGGGGCAATTACAGCGGGCTTGCTGCGGGCCGCGCGCATCGAGGGTGACTGCCTGCCCTTCCGTTTCAATCACGCCTTCAGTTTCGGTGCGGTACACAAACGCAAATTTACCGGCTTCTACCTCTTTTGCTGCACGCCGCAGCAACCCAGCGTTGCTTAATGCGGTCAAGGTGTCGTCGTCGTAAGCAGCGTAGTTTTTTACCCAGCTCAATTCATCACCTCGGCCAGCCATTGGGCAAAATGTGTTGGCGTGAGTGCCGCAATATGCATGCCTTTATCCGCTAGGCGCTGCGCCATTTGGCGATCGTATATTGGGTTTGCAGCATCGTCTAATGCAGCCAAACCAAGCAGCGTTACGCGTGATTGCGCCATCCGCTGCACCGCGGCGAGCATCGCGCTCGGTGCGGCACCTTCTTCAAAATCACTGATTAAAGTAACGACGGTGCGCTGCGGATTGCTTACCAACTTTTCACAATACTGTAGTGCGCGACCAATATCGGTGCCGCCACCCAGCTGCACGGTGAGTAGCACCTCAACCGGATCATGCGCCATTTGGGTGAGCTCAACCACAGCAGTATCAAACACCACCAATTTCACCCGCACCGATGGCAGCGACGACATAATGCCTGCAATCACGGCGCTGTAAATGACGGAATCCATCATGGACCCGCTTTGGTCCACGCATAAAATGACGTCCCACGGCAGCCCACGTTTTACCCGCGCATTGAATTTTGGATGCTCGATGACCAACTGCTGGCGCTCAACATCATAGTGCTTTAAATTTGCCGCAATAGTCGCGCGCCAATCAAAATTTTGGCTACTTGCAATATTGGAGCGCCGATTGCGATTGCGTCGCCCAACCAACGCATTTACAAAATCATTTTTCAGCCGCCGCGTAATGTCATCAACCGTTTTTTGAATGATGCCGCGCACGGCATCGCGCATCTCGTTTGATAAACGGCCACGCATGCTCAGCAACGCTTTGGCTAATCCTGGTGTAACGTCCATCGAACGCAGCACCGCAGGATCGTTGAGTAGTTCTTTCAAAGCGTAACGCTCGATAGCCTGCGTTTGCATGCGCTCGAACACTTCTTTAGGAAAGAGCTTTTTAGATCGGGAGAGCCAATCAATGGCGCGCAATTGCGAAGGATCAAGCGAACCGCCACTCCCCGGCGAGCGGTTAAGGCCACGCCCTTCATACTCGCGCCCGTACAAATACTCCAGCGCTTGCTCAAGCTTCCAATCACCGCTTGAAAACGTGCCACCGCTAAGCGGTTGTGCCGCATAACGCCCTAAAATCAAGCGCCAACGTCGCAGTGCATCTTCAGACTGCATGGATTATTGGGGAAATTGGCGCGGGAAGCATTCTAGTGGAAATTTAACGAAATGCAGATTAAGTAGCTTAGCACGACTAAAAACCCAAAAACGCCGTATTCCGCCACTAGAAGTTTGTACTAAAAAAACATATCGCTAGGTTACAACTATTTTAGCTAGCCTACCCTATTCACGGGATGGCAATACATATACCCGTTGAACATGGCGTGGTATCGTTGGTGCTGATGTTCCTAAACTCATGTAGTCCAAAAAACGAGCTCATAAAATGCAACCAAAGCAAGTGTTGATCGTGGAAGACGATAGCGCATTTAGGGCCAGATACGCCGATATTTTGGGGCGGGACGTAAGCTTTAACATCGTCGCCAGCGTAGGCACCTGCGGCGAAGGCATGGCGATATTGGATTTGCGTAAACCCGATATTTTATTGGTAGATTTAGGTTTGCCAGACATGAGTGGTATAGAGCTAATTCGCCATGCAACGGCCACCTTGCCCAATTGCGAGTGTATGGTGGTGACGGTATTTGGCGATGAAGAACATGTGGTAGCGTCCATTGAGGCAGGCGCTTGTGGCTATTTGCTAAAAGACGCGACCGACCAAGACTTTTTAGGCTGCCTTCATGACCTTATAAACGGTGGCTCGCCTATTAGCCCCGTAATCGCGCGACGCTTGCTCAAGCGCTTTCAGGTGGAAAAGTCTGCTGCGGTAGACGTGCAAAATAGCTATGCTGCCGCGCGGCTGCAACGCGATGCGGAAGGGAGTGACGGCAGAAGTTCAGCGTCGCTAGAAACGACGAAACACCAACCGAATGGTGCCATTCACGCCAACGAAATTTGCGATATCGAACTGTCAGAGCGCGAAAAAGAAATTTTAACCTTGGCGTCCAAAGGATATAACTATCCTGAAATCGGCAATTTGCTCAGCATTTCACCCCACACGGTGACGACCCACGTTAAAAAATGCTATAAAAAGCTGGCTGTGCATTCCCGGAGCGAGGCGGTATTTGAAGCCAATCGCATGGGGCTGATTAGGACGCTGTAAACTCATAATTTACTTCTCGTTTCTTATCCTGTGGCGCAATTTTCCTTCATTTATGCCAGCAAAGCGCGCGCTTTGACAACTTCCATCAGTGCGCAATTTACAATGCTTGCAATGGTTTTGCTAGCGAGTGTGCTGTGGACGACGACACCCGCGCGCGCCACTACGACTTCGACTACCGCAGCAACCACGGCTGCCATACCTGCTGTCGCTACTATTATGGAAAGCCGCATTATCTTGCGGCAGGCTGAATTTACGCTTTGGGACAACCAAGTGCTACCGCCCGCAGAGGCGCAGTGGATCAACGTCGCACTGCCCGATGTCTGGCCAAAAAACAAGATTGCCGACGCTAGCGGCCAGCCGATTTTGCGTAAACCACCGATGATGGGATGGTATAGGTTGCGCTTTAATCTGCCGAGCCTACCCATAAAATCAGGTGAGCAAGTTGCAGTTTTTATCCCGCGCGTAACAAACAATATTGAAGTTTATGTAAACGGCCAAAGCTTCTATCAAAGTGGCGATGTCACCCAAACCGTTGAAACCCAGTGGAACACACCCCAGTATTTTGCGATTCCGAAAGGACTCGTAAAAACGGGTGAAAACACCCTATTGGTGCGGCTGCACACCGAAAAGCATGGTCGAGTTGGCGTGGCTGCCGTCTCTATTGGGCCACTGAGCGAGATCAAGGCGGTGTATTCGCTACGCAAACTTTTGCAAAATACCGCACCCGAAATGATTACTTGGATGTTGGTTTTTGCGGGTATTTTTTCACTTAGCGTGTGGGCCAAGCGCAATAAAGAAACGCAGTTTGGTTTTTTTGGTGCAATGTGTCTGATGGGTGTGCTGCGCTTACTGGCCTATTTTATGGTGTCACCACCACCCATCATTGCCAACGTTGCGGTGGCCGCTTTGTGCTGGATGTCGCTTTGGCAATTTCAATTTGCGATTCGCTTTACATCCACGCGGTTTGCCACCTTAGAAAAAATCACGCTGTGGGCCGCCGCACTAGCCACAATTGCGGTGTTTGCGGTACCCGCCGGTATTTTTCCCATAACCACGGTTGCGATTTACTTAGCATTTACCGCGCTGGGCTTGGCGATGATGGTTGCTATCGGTATGGCTGTGGTACGCAAACCAAATTTGGCAAGCAGTATCGCTTTTATAGGCATGACTATTAATTTAGGACTCGGCATCCACGATTTACTCAATTTTGTGGGCGTACTTGAATTTGAGCGCATGTACTTCCTGCCGCTGGGTTTGCCGCTGCTCTTGCTGTCGTTGGCAAGTTTGCTACTCACCCGCTTTGTGAATTCGCTTAACAGCTACGAGCAGCTCAACACCGAGCTTTCGCAACGCGTTACGGCGCGCGAGCGCGACCTTGACGCAAGTTATGCGCAAATGCGCATCATCGACCAACAACGTGCAACCTCTGACGAGCGGCAACGCCTGATGCGCGATATGCATGACGGCGTGGGCTCACACTTAATGTCGCTATTGGCGCTGGCGCGCATGAAAAAACTTGAGCCGCTGCAGCTTGAAGATAGCCTTGCCGATTGCATCGACGAGTTAAAACTCACTATCGACTCTTTAGAACCCGTTGAGCAAGATCTGCTTTTAGTATTGGGCAATTTGCGGTACCGGCTTGAGCCACGCCTAAACGCCGCAGGAATACGCCTAGCGTGGTCGGTAACCGACTTGCCTGCTCTCTCTTACTTGGATCCCACGCGCGTGCGCAGCGTGTTGCGGATTGTGCAGGAGGTATTTACGAACGCGTTAAAGCACGCTAAAGCAAGCCGCATTACCGTTTTAACTGGCACAGAGCCGTCCCAAAACCGCGTCTGGGTGCGCATAACTGATGATGGCGTCGGGTTTGTCACCGCGCAAGGCTTGAACAAAACAGAAGGCAAACCCGCGGGAGGACGTGGTGTGGCAAATATGAAAATACGTGCTGGACAATTAGGCGGCAAATTGGATGTGGAAGAACTGCTAGGCGGCGGCACCTGCGTAACGCTGTATCTGCCGTTGGACTTAGCCAAATCGGCGGCATAAGGTAAAAAATAGCCTGAAGAAGCCCTATTTTCGGACATCTTCAGGCTATTTAAAAATTAAAAATCGATCCCTAAAACAGTTGGCGGGTAATTTTTCTGAGCGTTTTAATGCCGTTCAGGGTGTAGCTCATATCGCCATTATTAACGTCGGTGAATACCAAACTGATGGTACCTACTTCAACCGTCTTTTTGTTGCTGCCGTTCCACGGCGCAGTTAACGGTACGCCGCCACTCACCTGATAAACCTTACCTTCGCAACGCGTGCCTTGCATGGCACATTGATCGGTAACGTACCAAATTGGTTTACCCGCAGCATCATAGGCATACCATGTTAAAAATGCAGTTTCGAATTGCTGGGTTACAGCCATTCCCCAACCATCTTCGCTGGGGTTCCACCACAGGTCGGTAAAGTCAAAAGAAGGCGGCCGAGTGCCGGTGCCGATAGGCTGTGGTGTAATGTCCTTGCTGCCGGCCACGCCATTGATGGTGAAGGTAAACTTTCCAGCTGTGGCACTGCTAAAGGCCAGTGTGCCCGTACCGACAACCTCTGTTAATTTGTTCGCGCCCGACCACGCTACTGTGGGTGCGGTACCGCCAGACACCTTGTAAATTGGCCCTGTGCAAGTACTCGGCGTAGCAGTTGGTAGCTCGCAACGTGACATCACATACCAAACTGGCGCGCCTGCTGCATCATAGGAGTACATAGCCGAAAAAATAATATTGCGCTTTTGGGTAACGCTCATGCCCCAACCGGACTCAGCCGCGTTCCACCACAAACCGGTGTAGTTCACAGCAGCACCCGGGGTCGTGGCGCCCAAAATAGTGATGGGGCTGGTACTGATGAGATTTGATAGCGCAACCTGAGAACCCAACGTTCCAATAAAGGGCAATGTGTCAAAAGTCACGCCCCCGCTGGTCACATTTGCAATTCGCTGCAAGCCAATCGCATCTACGACTGGCATGGTCGCATCCGTCACCTTTCCGAAGACGGTAAAGCCACCATCGACGCCATCCAAAAAATTATTTCTATTGTCCAAATTAATGAACCACTGTGACGTGGCGCTATCAGGCAGGTTGCTAATACGTGCCATCGCGATGGTGCCACGCAAATTGCTGCGAGAGGCGCCGAACTCATTCGCAATAGCGACATTCTGACGGACAGCTTCAGTCCGACTTAACGCCGCATTCCAACGATACCCACCGCCCTGAATCACGAAACCAGGCTCTAACCGTTGGACAAAGGTATTTGCATACTCACCGCTATTAACGTAATTTAGGAAGTTTGCGACCGTTCTTGGCGCAGCCGTGTCGTAAAGTTCGATGTCAATAGCACCCAGCGGCGTTTGCATGCGCACCGTAGTGGCACTAGCCGGCACGCTATGCGCCGCAATGACCATAAATAGACCAAGCCAAACTATTTTCAAGAGTGTTTTCATAATGGGTTTAAAATTAACGGCAAAAAAGGAATGGTGCTATTTTAACGGGAAACGCTGTACGAGGCGGTGCATTATGTTTTCACTGTGGGTTAAGGTTCAGATTTAAAGCACCAAACCGGCAAAACAAGCGTTCTTGTCGATTTCAAAAATAGTTTTAAAAATTGTCGATTTTGCTGTGCCTTAAACGTCATGCTTATGTTGGCAGCAACTATGGCGATAAACCGATAATGCCAACGTATTTTCCAAACCTCAACTCAAGGAGAACTTTATGCAATACATGTTACTGATTTACGGCGACGAAAAAGCTTGGTTTGATCTGCCAGAGGCAGAACTCCAAAAAGGCTATCAAGCTTATATTGATTTTACCAAGGACATCATGGCGTCCGGCTGCATGCTGGGCGGATCGGAGTTAAAACCGATTAACACCGCCACAACTGTCCGTGTGAAGAACGGTAAGACCCTGACGACCGATGGACCATATGCCGAAACGAAGGAGCAGCTGGGCGGCTACTACTTGATCGACGTACCGACCCTTGATGAGGCATTAGCATGGGCCGCAAAGTGTCCCGGTTCATGGGGCGGCTGTATTGAAGTGCGCCCGTTAAATGATAACCCGTCACCCGAATAACTAGCTTTCTATGGCGCTCAAGCGAACCATAGAAAACTTACAGCGCCGCGATGGTGGTAGTATTCTTGCAGGCTTGATTCGGTTTTGTGGCAACATTGACACTGCCGAAGACTGCCTGCAGGAAGCCTATTTGCGGGCATCTTCAGACTGGCTTAAACATGGATTGCCCGATCAGCCGGCCGCTTGGATTACTACCGTAGCGCAACGATATTATTTGGATGAGCGGCGCAAAGCTGGCCGGATGAGGGCTTTTGCAGATGATGAACAGGCTGAAATCGCCGCACCAGAATCCGCTGATCCCGCCTTTGCCTATGCCGAGACGCACGACCAAATTTCTGACGATCAATTGCGTTTAATTTTTATCTGCTGCCACCCCGCTTTGGCACCGGCCGCACAAATTACTTTAGCGCTGAAAACAATCTGTCAATTTAGCGTGCCTGAGATTGCGCGTGCGTTTTTGGAGCCTGAAACGACGACTGCCCAGCGGATTGTGCGTGCGAAGCGGAAAATTACGGATGCAAAAATTCCGTACCTAATCCCAAATGCAGCGCAAATACCGGAACGTATTGATTCCGTTTTACACGCAATCTATTTGGTTTTTAACGAAGGCTATACCGCAGGCCAAGCGCCGAACTTGGTCCGCCAAACGCTGTGTATAGAGGCTATTCGACTCGCAAGCCTACTTCATTCCTTACTGCCAAATACACGCGCGACACCAGAAATTACGGGACTCCTAACGCTGATGCTGTTACACCACGCCAGACTGGCCGCACGTACCGATACCGAGGGCAACTTGATTCCGTTAGATACCCAAAACCGAGAATTATGGGATAAAACTGCGATCAATAGCGCTATCACAGCACTTGATGGCGCGGTGTTGCAACGACAGCCGGGGCCATATCAAATTGAGGCGGCGATTGCCGCCCTGCACTGCCAAGCCAGCACCGCCAGTGCAACTGACTGGCCGCAGATTTGCGGATTGTACAGCGCTCTGTGGCGTTATCGAACCACAGATATTGTCGCTCTTAACGCAGCTGTTGCCCATGCC
>JANNXI010000316.1:0-6160 GCA_031409495.1 Betaproteobacteria bacterium | reverse complement strand
CGCCCCCGAGCCCGGCCCACCGTGTAAAAACAGCACCGGCACACCATCAGGGTTGCCGCTTTGCTCGTAATACATCGTATGCACATCATCCAAGGCAATACTGCCTTGGTCGTAAGCCAACATTTCAGGATAAAAATCCGTACGCAAACCGCGCTCAATTGGTGTGTCGTTCATTATCATTTCAGATTAGTTTTGATAATGAAACGATAACAGATTCAAACTCAATCAGCGAAAGTAGCGCTCACCCGCACATGAGGCAAGTGCCCTCTCGACCAAACTGCGACGCAAAACCAACCGCAGAAAAAAACACCTCGGAGACGCCCTAAAATAGGCAATCTACAGCCATACGTTAAAGTACATTCCAGCTACGCCATGCCACCGGCACCCAATCATGCGCCGCCCTTCACATCCCGCCGCGCCCGTTTTAGCACTTTGAGCGCCGCCGCAGCAAAAAACTGATTGCGCCCCACCACCCGTGCGGGTACAACTCCACCGCGTTGCACAAACCGCCGAAACGTCGCCACGGACACTTCTAAATATTCTGCCGCTTCGGTTGCGCTAAATTCTGAGGCGTTCACCTCACCAAACACTTCCGCGTGCGAATAGTTGCGGCTCGTATTTTCAAACGCCGCTGCCCCCAATAAACAAAAAAACGTATGCGCTCGGCTGCTGTCATTGCTTTCACGTTGCGCACCATTGCTTCTGCTGTTTGAACAGCTTCCATCATCGTTCCTTTCACTCGTCGCGCAAAAACATGCCGCACCACTCGCCCGGTGCGGCATCTGTGTCAGTGAAGCTGGAGGCCCGGCGAGAGGCTACCCTGACAATCAGTTACGCATAGTATGCCATTACACCGCACAAAAAAACATGCCGCACCACTCGCCCAGTGCGGCACCTGTGTCAGTGGTTACTGGACGCCCGGCGAGAGGCCTTCCCTGACAATCAGTTAAACCAAGTATAAATGCCCCACGCCCACTCAGCAACAACACGCATCCCCTGTTAAACTCATCGCACAGTCAAATATCACCATCAAGCCGCCCATGCAAACCTTAAACGACGTTCTCACCCACTTTCGCGCCACAGCCAAAACTGAACGTGAAAAAGGAAATTATTTTGAGCATTTAGCTAAGCTTTATTTTGAAAACGAGCCGCGTTATAAAGATTTATATAGCGATGTATGGTTATGGGAAGCGTGGCGGGCGCAGTGTATTGCTGACGGCAATGGTGATCCCACATTTGACCCAGGCGCTGATACCGGTATTGATTTAGTCGCTAAAACCCACGGTACGGCGGAATATCACGCCATACAAGCCAAGTTTTACGATGCTGAGAGCACGCTGTATAAAAATCAAGTGGATTCGTTTTTTACCGCTTCCGGTAAAAAGCCATTTACCAAGCGCTTGTTAATACTCTCCACCGACAATATCAGCACCCATGTTGATACCGCGATGGAAGGCCAGCACATACCCTGCATTAAAATTACCTTAGCTGATTTAGAACAAAGCCATATTGACTGGGCTGCAAGTTTAGCCAATAAGCCCACGCCAAACTCTGTAAAATTCAAGCAACCTAAAAACCTTCGAGACTACCAAAATACGGCCATCTCCAACGTAATTGCAGGCTTGCAAACTGCCCATCGCGGCAAGCTAATTATGGCCTGCGGCACGGGCAAAACCTTCACCGCCTTGCGCATGGCCGAGCGCATTGCCGGTGCTGGTAAGCGCGTGCTATTTTTGGTGCCTTCCCTATCGCTGCTATCGCAAACACTTACTGAATGGACGCAAGAAACAGCCACGCCCATGCACTGTTTTGCGGTGTGTTCAGATAGCGAAGTAGGCAAAAAACGCATAGCTGACGGCGATGATTATCAAATGTTAGCCCACGAGCTACAGTTTCCTGCCACCACTAACCCCAAAGCCTTAGCGCATGAAATCGCTAAGCGTCATGATGCCACCCACATGAGCGTGGTGTTTTCTACCTATCACTCCATTGATGTCATCTCGCAGGCGCAGTTGCAACACAAGCTAGCTGAATTTGATTTAATCATTTGCGACGAAGCCCACCGCACCACGGGCGCAAGTTTTGACGGCGATGATGAATCCGCGTTTGTAAAGGTACATAACCAAGCCGTCATAGCTGGCGTTAAGCGCGTGTACATGACCGCCACGCCGCGCATTTACGGTGTTCCCGCCAAGGTAAAAGCCGAAACTGAAAAAAACGTCGCGCTGTATTCGATGGACAGCCCCGAACACTTTGGCGAAACCTTACACACCCTGTCATTTTCAGAAGCCGTGCATGGATTGGGCATTTTGTGTGACTACAAAGTGATTGTGCTTACAGTAAGTGAAGATCACATCAGCGCCAACCTTCAAGGCTTGCTGGCGGATGAAAACAATAATTTGCGGGTAGATGATGCCGCTAAAATTGTTGGCTGTTGGCGCGCGCTATCTAAGCTCGACACCCAAGAAGATTTAAGCCACGACCCCGAACCCATGCAGCGCGCCGTGGCGTTTTGCCAAGTGATTGAGATTAACAAAGGGGCTAAAACCCGCAAGGTAAGCAGTAAGAACATTGCGGGCATGTTTCAAGCGGTGGTTAACGAATACCGTGCGCAAATGCTCAAAGATAATCCAGATCACCCTGATGCGGTGAGCAAGCTGCAATGCGAAGCCCAGCATGTAGATGGCGGCATGAACGCCGCGCAAAAAGAAATAAAGCTTAATTGGCTGAAGGCGGAAATTCCCGCCAACACCTGCCGCGTGCTCAGTAACGTGCGCTGCTTAAGCGAAGGCGTAGACGTACCCGCGCTGGATGCCGTGCTATTTTTAACGCCGCGCAATTCGGCTATTGACGTGGTGCAATCTGTAGGCCGGGTAATGCGTAAACCCGCCAATAGCGGCAAAAAATTAGGTTATGTGATATTGCCCGTGGTGATACCCGCTGGCATGGAAGCCGATGAAGCGCTAAACGACAATAAAACTTATAAGGTAGTGTGGGAAGTATTGCAGGCGCTACGTTCGCACGATGATCGGTTTGACGCCATGATCAACAAGCTCGATTTAACTGGCCAAGACAAATCGCGCATGGAAGTTATCGCCGTTACCGACAACATCAGTCTAAAAAGCAAAGCTGCCGCCGTAAATAACCCGCAAGCCAAGGCGCTAAAAGCGTCACAAAAAGGCAAAGCGGTAGGCAGGGATAGCCAACCAAGCGTGAGCAAAGACGCCAATGCCAAGCTCGGCTTTATGTATGAAGTAAGCGAAATTGAACGCGCTATTGTGGCCAAAGTGGTGCAAAAATGCGGTAATCGGCTCTACTGGGACGAATGGGCGGCAGACATTGCCGCCATTGCCCAAACCAATATTTCGCGCATTACTGGCATCTTAAATAAACCCGAAAACACCAATGAAATAGCGGCTTTCGACGGTTTTTTAAAAGAACTAAAAGACGATTTAAACGACAGCATCACGAGGGATGAAGCCATAGAAATGTTAGCGCAACACATCATCACCAAGCCCGTGTTTGATGCCCTGTTTGAAAACTACAGCTTCACCCAAAATAACCCCGTATCTAAAGCCATGCAAGGCGTGCTGGCCGTGCTCAACGCGCATAATTTAGATAAAGAAGCAGCCACCCTAGAAAAGTTCTACGCCAGCGTAAAAATGCGCGCGCAAGGCATTAAAGATTTAAAAGCCAAACAAAAAATTATCGTGGAGCTATACGATAAATTTTTTAAAAACGCCTTCCCGAAAATGACGGAACGCCTAGGCATTGTATACACGCCGGTAGAAGTGGTGGATTTCATCATCCATTCCGTGAACGATATTTTAAAAAGCGAATTTAACCAAACCTTAGGCAGCCAAGGCGTACATATTATTGATCCCTTCACGGGTACTGGCACCTTCATTACCCGCTTGCTACAAAGCGGCTTGATAGCGCCAGAACAGTTACGCCATAAATATGAAAACGAAATACACGCCAATGAAATCGTACTGCTGGCCTACTACATTGCGGCCATCAATATTGAGCAGGTTTATCACGACATTACCGGTGGCGACTATGCGCCCTTTAACGGAATTTGCTTAACCGACACCTTCGCGCTTTATGAGAAAGAAGACCTTGTAGACGCCCTATTTACGGACAACTCCAGCCGTCGCCGCAAGCAAAAAAAGCTCGATATTCGGGTGATTATGGGCAACCCGCCGTATTCAGTTGGGCAGAAAAAAGAGAATGACGATAATCAAAATGTTGAATATCCCTCCCTCGACAGTAGCATTCGCAAATCTTATGCAGCTCACTCGCAAGCTGCATCGACAAAAAACCTGATGGATTCTTATATTCGTGCCATCCGTTGGGCAAGCGATCGCATCGGTAGTCAAGGCGTTGTCGCGTTCGTGTCTGGCAGTGGGTTTATTGAGAAGCCCGCAATGGATGGTATGCGCAAGTGCTTAGTCGATGACTTTAGCGATATTTATATACTTAATCTTAGGGGGGATATACGGAAAAATATGTTGAGCAAAGGTGCTGCCAAGGAGGGGCAGAATATTTTTGGAAGTAGCAGCATGACTGGAATATGCATCTCAGTTTTAGTGAAGAATTTAGTAGCCCATCATCGCGGAAAAATTCCTATTTTGACATAGGCGATGATCTCAAAACCTCTGAAAAAATTCAACTTGTAGCGGAACTTCGAAGTATTGCTGGCATATCGAAGCTCAATGCTTGGCAAACTCTTGCACCCGATAGCCATCACGATTGGTTAGCAAAAAGAAACGCGGGATTTTCAAAATACATTATTCTTGGAAGCAAAAAAGATGCAGTCGCAATCTCGATTTTTGATAACTATTCGTTGGGTTTGAACACCAATCGGGATAGTTGGGTTTACAACTACTCAGGGAAAAATGTTGCAGACAACATGAAATCAACTATTGCTTTTTATAACGAGGAACTAGCTCGTTATCGCGCTGCATGCACCGGAATCAACAGGGTTAATCATCCCGACCCAGATACATTCGCAAGTAATGATGAGACCAAAATAAAATGGTCGAGTAGTTTACGGGCAGAATTTAACCGACAAAAGAAAGGACATTTTAGCCCTCATCAAATTAGTGTTGCCCTCTACCGACCTTTTACAAAAGTACAAGCCTATTTCGATCCAATGTTCAATCATCGCGTTGGACAATTGCCACGAATTTACCCAAACTCAATAGTCAGCAACTTGGTAATTTGCGTATCAGGTATCGGCGCAAGAAGTGGCTTCTCAGCCTTAATTGCAGACGTAATGCCCGATCTCCACACAATTGATACCGGCCAATGCTTCCCCCTAAAACTCTACGAGCCCGTCCCTGCAAGCAGCCGAGCCGCCACGCCGTCCACTCTGTTTGACGTAGATGCCCACGCCAACACCGACAGCGCCGCCACCCTCACACCTGATGGTCGTTACACCGTGCGCGACGGCATTACCGATGCGGGATTACAGCATTTTATCGCTGCTTACGGGGGCGCCAAAATCACCAAAGAAGCCCTGTTTTATTACATCTACGGCCTATTGCATTCACCCGAATACAAAGCCCGCTACGCCGATAATTTAAGCAAAGAGTTACCGCGCATTCCCTGCGTGCGCACATACAAAGATTTTCAAGCGTTTAGCACTGCGGGCAGGCAATTGGCCGCCCTCCATTTGGGCTATGAAACGGTCACACCCTATGCTGTCACCTTTGAAGGTGCGGCCGCAAACAAGGCGGAACTGCAAAAATTTGACCTCGCCGACTACCGCGTAACCCAAATGAAATTTGCCACCAAAGCCGACAAAACCCGCGTGGTGTATAACCATAAAATTACTATCGCCAATATTCCACTGGAAGCCTACGACTACATCGTTAACGGCAAACCCGCCCTTGAATGGGTAATGGAACGCCAAGCCATCACCACCCACAAAGATAGCGGCATCATCAACGACGCCAATTGCTGGGCAATCGAAACTATGCAAGACGCCGCCTATCCCCTAAAGCTATTCCAACGCGTAATCACCGTAAGCCTAGAAACGATGAAAATCGTGCATGCCCTACCAAAGCTAGAATTACTAGAATAGCCCCAATATATAGCTGAAGACGCCCTAAAATAGGGCGTCTTCAGCCCTTTAATCGTGGCACCCGTAGGGTGG
>JANNXI010000315.1:0-12056 GCA_031409495.1 Betaproteobacteria bacterium | reverse complement strand
TGCCTGAAGATGCCCTAAAATAGGGCTTCTTCAGGCATTGTATTGATGCTAACTTATAACACTATTTTTGCGTAACAACGTCGGTAACCACATAGGCTCTGCCAATTTTTTCCACCTTAAATTTTACGTTGTCGCCCACCTGTACTTTATCCATTAGTGCTGGGTCATTTAGCTGAAACACCATCGTCATTGCCGGCATATCTAGGCTCTTAATTTCGGCGTGCTTGATGGTGATTTTTTTTGTATCCCTCTCGATTTTGCGAATTTCACCGGCAACCATTTCTTCAGCACTCGCGGCGGCCGTTTTAGGCGTAGTTGCCGGCGCGGCTGCCACCACTGTTGCGACCATCGTCGGCAGCGCTAATTTCACGTTCAATTTAACCGGTTGCAAATTACGGTTTGTCCACATCCAGCAGTAATCTTGCGCGGCATCCGGCGTAAATTTTTGCGCTAAATTGACGGCACCTTTTTGCTGCACCGGATACACCACATCATCACCTTTGTGAAAGTGAATATTAAAATTAAGCGGCGCGGCATTGCTAAATGACCAATCTACTGGCACGTTGGCTTTTAATGCGCCACAGAGTTCTAGCGTTTTGCCCACCGCCATTTCAGCCTCATGGCTAAAGCGCCCTTCTGCATCAAATTTAATATCGACGATGGCGGCGTGGGTCAACGTGGAGGCGCAGAATAACGCGCCAAATAATATATTAGAGAGTTTTTGCATGATAGTTTTCTTCCTTTTACAGTTTGTTGGTGCTGCATTTTAAAGTGGCGCGTAGGTTCTGTACGCAATTATTTTTTTACAGTGATGGTGCCAACCATGCCCGATTGATAATGCCCCGCGATTAAACACGCAAATTCAAACTCACCGGGTTTATTGAACGTCCAAATGATATCGGCCGTTTTACCTGCGGGCACATGCGCCATGTAGGGTGCGTCATGTTCCATATCGGGAAACTTCACCATCAGTGCGGCGTGTGCAGCATTTTCGGCTTTAGTGCCAATTACAAATTCATGCAGCATCGCGCCGGAATTTGTTACCTGAATGCGCACAGTTTCGCCGAGCTTAGCGGTAATTTTATCCGGGCTAAAACGCATGGTGTCGCGCATATCCACGTTAATGGTGCGTGTTACCGCTTTTGCGGTACCGCCAATGCCCCAATCGGTTTGCACCATTTTTTGCGATGCCGCAGCTTTGGGGTGCGCGGCTTTTTCGTGGGCAAAAGCGACAGGGGCACTCAACAAGGCGCTGCTTAAAATTACAATAAATTGTGTTTTCATGATGATATTTTTTCCTTAGTGATTTGCATGACCGCCCGCGCTTACTGGCTTGCGAATTTGTACTTCTACTTCTTGTTTTGGCATGGTTTTGCGCGGCATCGATACACCACCTTCGGCTTTAAATCTAGCGGGCTCGGGCATTGACCCCGTCCATTCAAACGCCACTTCGCCCGGCGGATGTTGATACCACGGTGGGTTGGAGTAGTCACCGGGCTTTTGGTCTTTGCGCACTTTTAACATCGTAAACATGCCGCCCATTTCTACTGATCCAAACGGCCCATCGCCAGTCATCATCGGTAGGGTGTTATCGGGTAATTGCATTTCCATCTCGCTCATGTCGGCCATCCCGCGTTCACCCATCACCATGTATTCAGGAATTAAGTTGGTGATTTTTTTAACCACGCCGCTGTGATCAACGCCAATCATCGTCGGTACATCGTGCCCCATCGCGTTCATGGTGTGATGGCTTTTGTGGCAGTGAAAAGCCCAGTCGCCAAGCTCATCGGCCACAAACTCAATTTGCCGCATTTGGCCCACGGCAATGTCGGTAGTTACTTCTTGCCAGCGCGCGCTTTTTGGCACTGGCCCGCCATCGGTGCC
This sequence comes from Betaproteobacteria bacterium, assembly GCA_031409495.1. GTDB lineage: Bacteria > Pseudomonadota > Gammaproteobacteria > Burkholderiales > Usitatibacteraceae > JANMDR01. Next base: position 10,172 of record JANNXI010000315.1, on the reverse strand, counting down.
CGTCACTGCAAACTCGTGGCCGTGCAAATGAATGGGATGATTGGTCATCGTTAAGTTACCGATGCGTATGCGCACCTTGTCGTTATGCCGCACATTGAGCGAATCAATCCCCGGAAAAAGTCGGCTATTCCATGTCCATAAATTAAAGTCGAGCATGGTCATTATTTTTGGCGTGTAGGCACCGGGGTCAATATCGTAGGCGTTTAGCAAAAAACAAAAATCGCGCTGCACATCAGCAATATCGGGGTGCCTGGTTTTAGGATGCGTTACCCACATACCCATCATGCCCATCGCCATTTGCGTCATTTCATCAGCGTGCGGATGGTACATAAACGTACCGGGGCGGCGCGCAATAAATTCATACACAAATGTTTTGCCGGGCTGAATTGATTTTTGCGTCAGCCCTGACACGCCATCCATACCATTCGGCAAACGTTGGCCGTGCCAATGTACGCTGGTGTGTTCCGGTAGTTTGTTGGTGACAAATATCCGCACCCGATCGCCCTCCACCACCTCAATTGTGGGGCCGGGGCTTTGGCCGTTATAGCCCCATAAATGCGCCTTCATACCCGGCGCCATTTCGCGCACTACAGGTTCAGCCACTAGATGGAATTCCTTCACGCCCGCGTTCATGCGCCACGGCAGGGTCCAGCCATTAAGCGTCACTACCGGATTGTAGGGGCGGCCGGTGTTGGGTATTAACGGCGGCATGGTATCGGGCTTGGTTTGCATCACGGGTTCTGGCAATGCAGCCATTGCCACACGGCTGACGGACGTAGCCGCTACGGCTGCAGCACCGGCGATGCTAGCGGATTTGAAAAACTGTCTTCTTGTGTTCATGATGGTGACCTTAAATTTTGCGATGAATGCGCGATGGATTTGGTGTGATTAGGGGTGCGGAAATTGTTAATGTCCCGTTTTAGGAGGTGCTGACGGGATGCAGTGCTAGGCGTTCCGAAGGCAGTGTGGCTAGCCACACAACTGAGGAACAACAACGCAATGCGCACGTCAGTGCTTCCAAAAATGGGATATTGGCAGTTTCCGCATCCCTTAGTGTTTTGCATCACCGCCTCCGCTTGAGAGTGCAGGCATTGATTCGTCACCCATCATCTTCATCGTTGGCCGACCCACTACGGTTGTTTGCAGCGCGGCATCGGCCAGCCAAAATTGTTGTTGCGCATTGATAGCGCCCATCACCACGCCAATTTGTTCGCGGGTGTCAGCCAGCAGCTCAAACACGCCGATAAACATGCCGTTGTAGCGCAGCACGTTTTCATCCGCTATCGCCTTACTCAAGGGCACCATTTCATCGCGATAGTGTTTGGCAACATCATAGGCGGTGCGATAGGCGGTGTAGCTTTCGCGCAGGTGCGAATTTGCGGCCACCGTGGTTGCACTTAAAGCATTTACGGCCGCCAACATTTGCGCATTTAAGCCATCGCGCTTGGCATCACCAAAATCAAAAATTGGCAGCACGATATCCACTTCAAAACCGCGTTTGGTGGTTTTATGGCCATCAGCGAGTTCAAACATGGTGTCCCGCCGCGCGCCAAGCTCCACATCCGTAAAACTCATGATTTTATTGATGCCATTAGCAGCTGCAAAGCTTTCAAGTTCCGCATTGGCAATTTGCACATCCAAGCGCATCGCGGTGGCAGATTTACTCACCTCATCAGCGGCGCGCGGGGCATCGGGCAAGTTGGGCAGCCGCTCGGCCAGGCGCATCGCGCCCGCTTGCGCGTCCGTTAGCCCCAGCAGCCGCACCAGCGCCTCACGCTCTGCCACTGCGGCTTGCTGCGCGAGTGCCCACTGCATGGTGGCTGTGGCATAAAACGCCTGTTGGCGCGCGCGTTGCAGCTTGGTGAAGTTGCCCACGGCCTGCATGCGCTCCGCCAAAATGGCGCTGGCTTGCGCGGCATCATGTACGCGTTGCGCAAAGGCCTGATTTTGGGCGGCCGCCACGGCTTTTACCCACGCCATTCGCACCTTTGAAACTTGATCAATCACCGTACTGGTAAGCTGCAATTGTGCGACTTCTAATTGCCGCCGCGATTGCCGTTGGCGTTGCGGCAGACTAAATATTTCCAGTACGCCAACAGTTAAAAACCGACCTAACTCCAGCTCCGAAGACGTTACCATCCGCTCAAAGGAAAAACGCGGATTGGCAATGCGCCCAGTTTGTGCAGCCTGTGTAGCCAGCGCCCAATGTTGCGCCAGCAAGGTTTGTAAGGCGGGGCTATTGATAAGCGCCAACTTTACCGCATCGGCTTGCGCCAGTGGCTGCGCCAATAGCGTTTGCGCAGCATTTAAGTTGGCTGCCCGCTGCGCGTCAGTCTGCACCAATTCAAGGGCGCCCTTTGTAAATGGCGCGGCATCCGCATTGGTTTTAGCAATTGATTGAGTAAAGTCAACGCTGCTGCAACCAACTAATAATGCAGAAGTTAATATCGCGAAGATAGCCGAAATACGGGAATCTCCAAGCATACCTTTAGATTTTTGGATGGTATTTTTCATGGCTTTTCCCCGTGATGATGGTGCGATGCGGGTGCCTGCTTCGCCGGTGCAAGCGCTTGGGTGATCGCAGTCGCTGGCGCATCCGCACGCGCGGCTTCCTTAGCGTATTGCCGCCAGCCACCAATTTTTTCTACTTTTTCATTTGCTAATCGCCACGCGGTACTTTTTGGCTCAGTAAAATTTTCTAGTTTTTGATAATCTGAAAACACTGAGCGGTAGGGCAATACCGGTGCAATGGCGGCGGGGCTCTCTGCTGCGTTTGCAACTCTTGCCGCGTCCGAAAACATGCACACGGCAACAGCAGTTGCTACCGCACCCAATTTTGGGTAGCGGGCTATTGATAATAAAACCATATTCACCTCAACATATTAACCTTTGGCATCCACAAGCTGGCCATTTAGGCCGGATGCAAACAAGTGCGCCAACGTCATCGGCGCACGGTTTTTGGGCTACGTTTTAAGGTGTTTGGGCGGGCGCTCAAGGCCTGCCGTAAGGAAAGTGATTGTGCCAACGGCAACCACACATTGGGTAATTTGCTGGCCGACTAAAAAGGCGGGTGCAATATTGGCATCCACCGCGGCTACCGCAAAACAACAGGCGGCACAGGCACTGCATTTACCATCGGCTTTGCTGACTTTTGACTCATTCTCAGTGCCAGTATCGGCTGTATCTGCTGTATCTGCTTTTTTAAGCCCGGCACCATGACAATCTGGCATTGCCGATTCATCTACAGATTGTGCGTCCGCAGCAACAACCGAAGCCGTCACCAAAACCGCAGCCCGCTGCATGCGCACGCAATGCGCCATAGACGTTGCCGCCACGGCCTGCACGGGAAGTGCAAACAACAGTAGCCAGATTGCAATTTTAAAGGTAGCGGAGAAGTTCATCGCAATATAGTAACAGGGTTTTGGATTTCGAGTGTATAGGACAAATACCGACGCGTTAAGTTCAACCACCGTCAATAAAAATGCCTGTAGAAGCCCTATTTTCGGGCATCTACAAGCATCAAATTAACCATGAATTGGTGCGTTAGCCGACAGCCTTCACCACGCCATACGGCGAAATCTTGGCGGTTTCTAACCACTTTTTAACGCGATTTGCGTCACCAATCCGCGTTAGACGTCCCCATGAGTCAAGCAGCACGATAACCACTGGATTGTTGTTAATGGTGGCGTGCATGACCAAACATTTACCGGCTTCGTTGATGAATCCAGTTTTAGATAGGCCAATATTCCAGCCTTCGGCTCTTACCAATGAGTTGGTATTGTTAAAGCCGAGTTGCTTACCGCTATCGGGTAGCGTCACATGCAACTCAGGTGTGGTTGAAAATTCGCGAATCATTTTGTATTCGGATGCTCCCGCAACTAGCACCGCTAAGTCTTGCGGACTGGCTACATTACCAGGCGCTAAGCCAGTTGGATCAACAAAATTCGTATGCGTTAACTTCATACTTTGGGCTTTGGCATTCATGGCCGCCACAAATGCTGGCGATCCACCCGGATATGTACGCCCCAATGCCGCGGCCGCACGATTGTCCGACGCCATAAGCGCTAAACGCATCAAATCTTCACGCCGAAATGTGGAGCCCACTGGCAAGCGCGAACGCGACAATTTGATCATATCGACATCAGCATCCGCAATCACGATCGCTTCGTCTAAGTTTTGCTTACCGTCGAGCACTACCATTGCCGTCATGATCTTCGTAATGCTAGCGATTGGCATGGCGTTTTCAGCATTTTTTGCGTAAAGCGAGCGACCCGTAAGCGCGTCGTACACCACAGCGGCGTGGGACAGTAAATTGGGTCCGCCATCTTTACCCAAATCAGGCACGGCTGGCGCGCGCACTACGCGGGTCACTTTTTTAATTGTGGTAGGCGATTTTTGGGTGGTTCTTGTTGAGTGCTTCAAGGTGGGCTTTTTGGTCACTGCGGCTTGTGCAACTTGCGTCGCCACCCCACCGCCGACAACCAACGCCAGCGGCACAATGAGTACACGCACGGTGGCTTTAAACTGCCAGAAAAATTTTGTCATAGAATCCAAACACGCATCACGCGAAAAAGTGCACAAAAACCGGATTTACTTAAGCCACTAAAAATTTGGGCAGACTGGAACAATAGCAAACTGAGCGGAAGATGCAAGCTTCTTTAAGTAACTAGTGAGCTTTAGCACCTAAAATATTGAATTTATTGAGCTTTTAACAAAATTTTGAGTCATTTTAGGTGACAACGCAAGAACCATGCTGTGCCCGTCTTGCAACGCACGCATTGGCTTACGTGCTTAAACCGCAGTTTGCGGCGCATAATTCACCCAATCCACACTCTCTTTTTCGGGGTTCAAAAGGCTATCCTATGGCGCAAAAATCACTCTATCCGCACATAAACACCCAAACCATACACGCCGGGCAATCACCTGACCCTGCCACAGGCGCGCGCGCCGTGCCCATTTACCAAACCGCTGCATTTTGTTTTGCCGATAGCGATTCTGCCGCCGCCCTATTTAATTTAGAACAGCCAGGCCATGTGTATTCACGCATCTCCAACCCGACAGTCGCAGTGTTTGAAGAACGCATGGCAGCATTGGAGAATGGCGTGGCAGCAATTGCTACGGCCAGTGGTCAGGCTGCATTGCATTTGGCTATTTGTACCCTCATGGGCGCGGGGGGGCATATCGTGGCGAGCCGCGCACTATACGGCGGTTCGCATAATTTACTGCACTACACCCTGCCCCGCTTTGGTATTGAAACCACTTTTGTTGACCCGCGTGATTTGAACGCATGGGAAGCCGCAATTCGCCCCAACACGCGATTATTTTTTGGGGAAACAGTGGGCAATCCGGGGCTAGAAGTACTCGATATTCCAGCTATTGCCGCTCTCGGTCGTGCCGCGCATATTCCGCTATTAGTGGATGCCACCATCACCACCCCGATGCTGTCACAACCCATCGCCCAAGGTGCCGCATTGGTGATGCATTCAGCGACTAAGTTTTTATCCGGCCACGGCACCGTTATCGGTGGTGTACTCATTGATGGCGGTAATTTTGATTACCATGCAGCTGGTGAGCGCTTCCCCACGCTGAACGCCCCGTACGACGGCTTTCACGGCATGGTGATGTCGGAAGAATCGACTGTTGCATCCTTCGCCCTGCGCGCCCGCCGCGAAGGCTTGCGCGACTTCGGTGCGTGCATGCCGCCGATGAGTGCATTCCAAATTTTGCAAGGCTTAGAAACCTTGCATGTGCGTATGCCAAGGCATATTGAAAACACCCGCGCCGTGGTTAAATTTTTAAGCGATCACGACGCCGTGGCGCACGTTTGCTACCCAGAATTACCGGATCATCCAGACTTTGAAACCGCTAAAAAACACCTGCCAGATGGCGTGGGTGCGGTGGTAAGTTTTGATTTAAAAAGCGGTCGAGCAGGCGGCAAAGTGTTTATTGAAAAGCTGCAATTATTTTCCCACCTTGCCAATATTGGCGATGCTAAATCGCTCGTCATTCATCCCGCCAGCACCACCCATTTTAGGATGGACGATGCCGCGTTGAAAGCCGCTGGTATTGGCTTAGGCACGATTCGACTGTCAATTGGCATCGAGCATATCGATGACATTTTGGAAGATTTATCGCGTGCACTATATGCCGCAAAGAAAAGTGCAGAGGTAAAAAAATGAAGGTTCTTGTTCAGCAAAAACATGCCTACGCCTACACCGCCAATCGACCATTCGACGCGGCAAAACCCAACGTCATCTTTATCCACGGTGCAGCCAACGATCACAGCGTATGGCAAATGCAGGCTCGCGCGTTTGCTCATCATGGATACAACGCTTTTGCGCTGGATCTACCCGGTCACGGTTTGAGCGCAGGCGACGCTTGTGCCAGCGTGGAAGACTATGCCAAATGGGTAGTCAACTTCATGGACGTCGCTAACTTAAGCCAAGCACACATCGTCGGCCACAGCATGGGCGCGCTCGTAAGCTTATGCGTAGCCCACCAGCACCCAGCGCGTGTAGCCAAACTAGCCCTAATCGGCGCCTGTATGCCCATGCCCGTATCCGACGCCCTGCTAGACGCTGCAGCCAACAGGCCAACGGAAGCCTTCGACATGCTAAACATCTGGGGCCACGCCGCCAGCACCCGCCTACACCAAAGCTCACAACCCGGCATCAGCCTCTACGGCAGCTACAAACGACTACTAGAACGCAGCCAACCCGGGGCACTGCATAACGATTTAAAGGCATGTAGCAACTTTAATTTAAGCGCCGAAGCTACAAAAAATATCACCACTCCTACGCTGATTATCGCCGGTGATAAAGATTTGATGACCCCGCCAAAAGCTGCGAATTTATTGGCGGCACAGCTGGGGGACGCAAAGTTATCGATGATAAAAAATGTGGGGCACAACATGATGGGGGAAGCGCCGGGGGCGGTTACGGGGTTGTTGCGGGGGTGGGTGGCGTGATTCATACGCAAAAAGCCTTTACGTCCTAAATTCGAATCGGGCAAAACAACGCCAGCTGAGACGATATCACTGCTGCCGACACCGGCCACTATCCTAGAACAGGATGTCCCGCAACTCAGTCTGGAAAATAAAACGGAACACGGTAGTAAACAACGATTTCCGTCGTGAAACCTTTCGTAACCACTTCCTTGTATGGCACAAACGAAATTACGGAGAAATCCCCACTGTTAAACGCCTGCAACAGTTTTGGCTTCAGGCGCTTATATTGTTCCTTTTCGGCCGGATTGAATTTTGCGCTCAAATAAAAATCAGCTAAATTTTTATATTCGCATTCAGCATGTTTGGCACACTGCCTTAATAAAACCTGATTTTTTTCTGGACTACAGTCATGCCCAAAATCACACGCGATAAGTTGCCATATCGTTGCATTTACCCAAGGCAATAACGCCTCTTTGCCTTCCCCAAATATGTAACGACCGGATTCGTAACTTGCCGATAAGGTAGGGCCTAAATTTAAAATTGTTGCGGCGTCTTTGGTTTGAAGTGCCGCAATAAGTAATGCTTGATGCGCGGCCGAATGGTCTGGCATATGGAATTTGCTAAAACTTTCGAGCGTCGGCGCACCCGCGCGGCTCGTAAATCCCCGCGCGCGATATATTACATCCTGAGTTTTCGCATTAAGCCGCGATTCGATATCAGATAGTGCCGCCCTGCTGCGAATATCACCAGCCGCCGTCGCCTGTTGCCATTTTTCGATGACGGTTTTAGACGTTACGTTTTTAGTTTTAAATCCATCGCAAGCGCCTTCTAAGCCATGCAACTTAGTTCGCGCCTGCGCTGATGCCGTACTTGCTACACTGTTATCACTCACTGCGTGCGTCGATGCTGAAAAAGGCAGCAGCGCATTATTTTCAGGGCTAGGGTCTACCCACTCGGCACGTTGAAACCAGCCTTTCCGCATGCCCACGCCGTAGCAAAACTCGTGTATGAGCGCCGTAGTAAATCCACGATCAGCATCACTTATTCGCGTATCCGCTTCAAGCTCAAGCGCTAGCTGCGCAAAATCACGTGCGCTTGAAATGCGGTGGGCAAGCGCCGTTTTTACAACCTTTGGTTGTTGCATATTAGGTGCGTTGGCTGGTGGCATATTTGAATTATCTGAACACGACACCACCACTACAATACCTGCGGCGATGCAGACAACTAAAACAGTTTTGGCTGTACTCAGCTTAATCCCGCGCATATACACCGGCAATAACTCTCTTAATGATGACCAAACCTCACAACGGCTCAAACACCTAAGCGATAAGGTCGACGGTTCCATTGCAATAAATTGTAGCCGCCACTGGGAACTGGCGATTGGAAGCGCAAAAATGCCCAATCGCCACTCTTAATTGCGTTCACAAATATGGGTTTCAACCGTTCATATTGCGCAACTTCTTCAGCCGTAAGGCGGTACCCTTTATAGTAAGTTTCAAGGTCCTGCACTTCGCACAAGCCGCCGTTTGCGCACGCACTGAGCAAGGTTGAGTTTGCTGCACCACAGTCGAACCCGAAGCTGCACGCCAACATTTGCCAAAAAACCGGTTCTAAGCCCTTATTGAACGTTTCGTTGTTTTGCCCATAAGTAAATTTGCCCGAATCATAAGTTTGGCTTAAGGATGCGCCAAGGCTAATAATGGCCGATGGATCCCCGGTGGAGAGCGCGCGAGTAATATTAACAATATGCTCCGCCGTTGGATTTGGCGTTGCAAGTACACCGCCTTTTTCTAAGGTATCTAACCCCACTTGCACGCTCGCTAATTCAGACCATTGTTTCGATGATTTTCGCAGCTCTAAATCGGCTAGGGCTGCGATGCTGCGGGGGTCGCCTGTTGCCGCTGCTGCTTTCCAACCACGCTCCACATCAGCGAAGGTTATCGGCTTTGTTTTATAACCCGCGCAGCGCACGGTACCAGCGTTGGCGTCTAGTCGGTCAAAAGCCTGTTTACGAAAATATTGTTTTGGATCTTCCGGCTGAAAAACCCGACCGCCGCCCCCTTGACTAACCGGCGTAGCAGCATTTTTAGTAATCAACAAAATTGGCGGCGCTTCAACCCATCCATTACTGGCGGCGATGCCAAAGCAAGACTCATCAATAGCTGCGGTATAGTAGGCTTTATCGGCAAGCGATATATCCGTCATTTTATCGAGTGATTGCTTGAATAATAAAAAATCGGTCGCCTGAACTAACGCCAAACGCAACTTGGCTAATGACGGCGTTTGAATATGTACGGCTGATTGAGGCTGCAGCACCACAACGTTGGGACCGCGAATAGGCGTTTTAATTGGTGCAGAAGGCACAAAAGACTCAACAACAGTTTGCCGATTTTGCTTAGCATTCACCGGCCCTTCAACCAACTTGGATGGCGAACTGTTAAACAAAAAAAATGCCACCGCCAAAATCGCCATCAGCACTAGCGTCACTTTTACGATTTGCTTCGAGACCATAGTTATCCTAGAAAATATTATTTTTTAACCGCTTCACTCTACCGGCTATAACTCGTTACTTAGATCGACAAAGTGAAGCGTTTAAATTTTAAAACTACAAGGTTATTGCGGTCCGCCCTGTGGTGCAAGATTACAAAATCTAGCTTGAGAAAGCTTTTTTTGACCATTCTCACAAGAGAGCGTCATGCGTACTTCGCATCCACCTGAGGTGTAGTAATACTCGTCTAAAAAACTATTTTCGCCCGGAGCGCAAGTATATGCATACGCGCTGGATGCAAAGCCAGTAAAAATTGCCACACCAACCAACAGCGCTTTTGCCATTTTCCTTACCATCATGATCATCCTTTTTAAAATTGAATTCATACAAAGAAATAACGTTTAAAGTTAATATACTTTGGCACAACATTGATTAATTGTTAAACGTCGGCTTGATAATACAAAAAAAAAAAACGGTTTTGTCAATTGAAATAAAAAATTAAACAGCTTATGTTTTGCAATTGATACCTAAGTTTTGTATCCTTTAGCACAAATCACGCAACGCTCGATAGAAGGTGACTTACATGGGCCAAAATACCGTAACCCAACAAAAGTGACGGCGTGTCCTCCCGAAGCCTTGAGGGGTAGTTGCGTGATTACGCCTTGCAAATTTGGCCCAACAATCATAATTTATTGTATTGCTGGGGTCTAACACCTTCTAAAATTTTGAACAGATATT
>JANNXI010000314.1:0-9783 GCA_031409495.1 Betaproteobacteria bacterium | reverse complement strand
TCCAGTACCTTGCCGTTCACGTTCAGCTTTGCCAACGCCGCCTCCTTGTCAGGTCTTCGCCGGGGAGTTCTTCACTTCGCGCCGCAGGACCTTGCCTACGTTGGTCTTCGGCAGCGCATCTTTAAACTCGATGCTTCTTGGATTTTTATAGCCGGTTAATTGCGCCCGGCAAAATTCGGCTACTTGTTCTTTTGTTAGGTTTGGGTCTTTTTTTACCACGTAGAGTTTCACGGCTTCACCGGATTTGTCGTCCAAAATGCCGACTGCTGCGCATTCCATTACGCCGGGGTGGCTGGCTACTACATCTTCGATTTCATTGGGGTATACGTTAAAGCCGGACACTAAAATCATGTCTTTTTTACGGTCAACAATTTTAATGTGGCCGGAAGGCGTTATCACGCCCACGTCGCCGCTTTTAAAGAAGCCGTCGGGTGTCATCACATGGTTAGTTTCGTCCGGGCGTTGCCAGTAGCCTGCCATTACGTGGATGCCGCGCAGGCAAATTTCACCTGGCTCACCGTCCGCGACCACATTGCCGTCATCATCGCGTATGGATACTTCAGCTCCCGGCATGGGCATGCCGACGTCACCGGTGTAGGCGGTGGACATGACAGGATTGCACGTGGCGCCAGAGCAGGTTTCAGTTAGTCCAAAACCCTCAATGATTGGCGTATTGGTGAGCTTTAGCCATTGCTCGGCCACGGATCTTTGAACAGCCATGCCGCCGCCGTTGGAGATGCGCAGGCTCGAAAAATCAAGGGTTTGAAAGCCTGGATGATTCACCAAAGTGTTAAACATGGTGTTTACGGCTGGCAGCACGTTAAACCGGTGTTTGCGGAGGGTTTCAACCATGCCATCGACGTCTCGCGGGTTGACGATAAGCAAATTTTGCCCGCCGACTTTCATGGCGATCCACATGCATGATACCAAGGCAAAAATATGGTACATCGGCAAGGCGCATACTTCAATCATTGGGTCAGGTGGCGGGCCTTTCGAGGTGTCGGTTAAGGCGGGCTGCAGCCATGCTTCGGCTGAAAGTACGCTGCCGATAATATTGCGATGCAGTAATATGGCACCCTTGGCGACACCGGTGGTGCCGCCGGTATATTGCAAAAACGCGATGTCATCCAAGCCTACTACCGGCTTTTTAAACGTCATGCCTCGGCCGGCACGCACGGCGTCGTTAAATTTGACGGCGTTGGGAATATCGTAGGCGGGAACGAGTTTTTTCTTGTTACGGACGGTGTAGTTGACTAACCAACCTTTAAAAAAGCCGAGTAAATCGCCTATTGAGGCGATGATCACATGCTTTACTTTGGTTTTTGGTAATACGCCTTGTAAGGTGGCGCAAAAATTTTCGAGCACAATGATGGCTTCGGCGCCGCAATCAGTTAGCTGGTGTTCAAGCTCGCGCGGGGTGTAGAGCGGGTTTACGTTAGCTACCACGTAGCCTGCGCGCATTACGGCCACAATGGCTACTGGATACTGCAGTACGTTGGGCATCATCAAGGCCACGCGAGCACCTTTTTCAATGCCGCGCGATTGTAGCCATGCTGCTAGCGCGGTAGAAAGCACGCCCAATTCGGCAAACGTCATGTCTACATCCATACACGTGTAGGCGGTGCGGCTTGCAAACTTAGCAATGCTAGATTCGGCTAAGTCACCGAGGGACGTATAGCCTTCAACACTTACTTCTGGGGGCACGCCGGCGGGATAGTGCGCTAACCACGGGCGTGTAGGGGTTAGGCGGGCGATGGCTTGGGCGGTTGTTTCGTTTTGGAATGTAGCTGCCGGCATAAAAGGAGTCCTCTTTAATATTATATTTACGGGTAGCGCTATATTGCGCTTTATTGCGTTAAAAGGTGCTTAAAGGTGCTTAAAGGTGCATAAAAGGTATTTACGGATGCGCTAAGAGGGGCTTTAAAAAGAACTTCAAAAGGCGCTTTAAAAGGTGCATTAAAAGTGCGTGAAGATACGCTTCGATGCGCGCTCGCGTTTACAAATGCTTCGATAGTTCTAGCTTGGCAACGGTTACGTTATGTACCTCATCAGGGCCATCGGCCAGACGCAAAATACGCGCCGCAGTATAGGCAAATGCTAAAGGATAATCATCGCACACTCCGCCTCCGCCGTGGGCTTGAATGGCCCAATCGATCACATCGCACGCCATTTGCGGTGCCACTACTTTAATCATCGCAATTTCTTTTTTGGCGTGTTTATTGCCAACTGTATCCATCATGTGTGCAGCTTTAAGCGTCAGAAGACGCGCTTGGTCAATACGGCAACGCGCTTGAGCGATACGTTCATGCCATACGCTTTGCGCAGCCACGGGTTTGCCAAAGGCGGTGCGGCTTTGTAAACGCTTGCACATTAGCGCCAAGGCGCGTTCAGATAAGCCAATTAGCCGCATGCAATGGTGAATGCGGCCGGGACCCAAGCGCCCCTGCGCAATTTCAAATCCCCGACCTTCGCCCAGCAAGATATTTTCAGCCGGCACGCGCACGTTTTCAAACAAAATTTCGCAGTGGCCATGCGGCGCATCGTCGTAACCGAATACCGGAAGTGGCCGAACAACGGTGACGCCTTTGGCGTCAGCAGGTACTAAAATCATCGATTGTTGGGAGTGGGTAGGGGCTGAGGTATCGGTTTTGCCCATCACGATATACACCTTGCAGCGCGGGTCACCAGCGCCAGAGATCCACCATTTACGGCCGTTTACAACATATTCATTGCCTTCGCGCACGATGCTGGTTTGAATATTGGTGGCGTCGGATGAGGCAACTTCAGGCTCTGTCATCGCGAAGGCGGAACGGATTTCGCCAGCTAATAACGGCGTTAGCCAGGCTGCTTTTTGGGCGTCTGTACCATACTGCGTAAACACCTCCATATTGCCGGTGTCCGGTGCGGAGCAATTAAAAATTTCTGGCGCCCAATGTACGGCGCCGGTAATTTCGGCAAGTGGGGCGTATTCAAAATTGGTTAAACCCGCACCGTATTTATCGCCCGGCATGAATAAATTCCAAAGCCCAGCTTCACGGGCCTTTGGTTTTAACTCTTCCAACAATTTAAGCGGCGTCCAACGCTTGCCGGCGGCGGTGTTTGCGGCCAGTTCTTCGTAATAGCGTTTTTCGTTTGGGTAAATATGCGCGTCGAAAAACGTGTGCATACGGGCTTGGAGGGCTTGTACTTTTGGGGAGTAATCAAAGTTCATGAAGTATTGTTCGCTTTTTAAGTCGTCATGCCAGCTTAGGCTCGAATCCAGTTCTTACACCATCACATGTTTCGGTGTTCGTTTAGCGTGAGGTTGAAAGGACTGGATCCCAGCCTCCGCGGGGATGACGGAAGGGTAAATTTTAGGTTTGCGCCAGTTTTTAGCGGTGCGCTCGGTGTTACTTAATAATCCTCTGCGCCATTTTCCAGCCCAGTTCTGCCAATGGTCTAGCCGCTTTGCCCATGGCTAACGCTTGGTCCGACGCTGCGGTGCCATCGACAACGCGTTTCATAATGCCTTGCAAAATACCCGCCATGCGGAATAAATTATAAGCAAGGTAGTAATCAAAATTCTCAATACCCGCGCGCCCCGTGCGCTTGCAATATGCCGCTATGTATTCATCCATGCCCGGAATGCCTAGTGCTAGAAGATCGATTCCTGCCAAGCCGCGAAAGGTGTTGGGTGGCACTTTCCAGACCATGCAGTGATACGCAAAATCGGCGAGTGGGTGGCCAAGGGTTGATAATTCCCAATCTAAAATCGCTAAAATACGCGGCTCGGTGGGGTGAAAAATAAAATTATCTAGGCGGTAATCACCGTGGACGATGGTGGTTTCTTCGCCGGCTGGAATATTGGCGGGCAGCCATTCCATTAGCTTATCCATTGCTTCGATAGTTTCGGTTTCAGACGCCCGATATTGCTTGGTCCAGCGGGCAATTTGTCGTGCAAAATAATTGCCCGGTTTTCCGTAATCGCTTAAGCCAATGGCGGCATAATCCACGCTGTGCAGCCGTGCCATCACGCTATTCATTTCATCAAAAATGGCGGCGCGGTCAGCGTTTGAAAAATCGGGAAGGGCGGGATCCCACAAAATACGGCCTTCTACACACGTCATGATAAAAAACGCGCGGCCGATTATGCTTTCATCAGTACAGATGGCGAGTGTTTTTGGTACGGGAACATCGGCTTTGGCCAACGCGGTCATCACCGCATATTCACGCTCAATTTGGTGCGCAGAAGGCAATAGTTTAGCGGCTGGACCAGGCTTTGCGCGCATGACCAGCGCACCGTGTGCCGTATGAATTTTGTAGGTCGGATTTGACTGCCCACCTTTGAACTGCTCGACAGTTATCGTGCCAAGGGACTCGCGCAATTCAGGAGCAAGATTTGCCTGCAACCATGTTTGTAATGCCGCAACGTCAAACTGGTTGCGAGTAGAAACCGGCATCGTACCGGCAAATTGCGAGAAGTTAGATTGGGTCATTACCGATTTGAGTGTTTGAATGTGTGTATGAACTACCGCCAACTAAGAAGATTAGCACAGCAACGCTAATTGTTGGCAGGTATAGCAACGCAAAAAATAGGCCCAACTATTGGGAAGTCCTACAGGAAGGCGACAAACTCTAGTTTGTAACAATTGAGATATAGTTTTTGCATGTGCATTTTTGTGATCGTGCTAAGCTCACGCAGCTTTCATTGTGAATCGCTCAAGATACCCATTCACTTTAGCGCGCAGCGCTGCGATCTTCACATCGTGTTTTGTAAATGAATCCCAGTCCGCCATGGCAACAATAAGTCAAACGCCGAACGCCAACAACACTACACTCTGAGGCCATTTTGGTCGAAAACTCACTCACACAAATTTTGCAAGCTCAGAATATCCCCCAAGACGACGAGGGTGGAGTTGATGTCAACAAGTTCAATAATTTCATTGAGCTTTGCTACGGGCAGTTACGCTCGATGGCGGCCACCCGAGTGCGCGATGCTGGTATGGTATCGCTATCGCCGACGGAGCTATTACATGACGCGATTCTTGATGTTGGTGACTCCGGCGTTGACATCAAAAATAGGGAGCATTTTCTGGCTACCATGTCGCTGAAAATGCGCTCGCTGTTAGTGGATCACGCGCGCCGTAATTTAGCCGACAAGCGCGGTGGCGATTATGTGCGCATTACGCTCACGGAGCTGGATATCGAAGGCACGGACTTATCGTTTGAACTCGTGGCGCTCGACGAAGCGTTTCAGCAACTAGACAAAATTGAACCGCGCAGTAGCCAAGTCATGCACTTAACCTATTTTGCCGGGATGAAACGCGAGGATATCGCTAAGTTGTTAGACATCTCCCTGCCCACTGTTGACCGTGAACTGCGCTTTGGGCGCGCCTTCACGATGGAAAGCATGCGTAACCAAGAATAATAGTGCAGCATTCTGAAATCGCGTAAAATTGTGTCATGAATGCCCTAAATTTACGCGCTTTGTTTGATGCCGTTGCCGAGCTACCCAGCGGTAAGCAACGCGCCGCGCTTGAAAATTTAACCACCGATAGCGCCCTAGTGGAAAAAGTGCTGCGCATGTGTGTGCAGGACAAGCTAACCGATGCAAAAATTTCGACGGCCATTGCGCGGACTGTAGATCAGCTTAACGCCAAAGTTAGTGATGAGCTAAATTTGGGTGACTCCCTCGATACGTGGCGTCTAGTCGATAAGATTGGCGAGGGCGGTATGGGCACGGTGTTTTTGGCCGAGCGCGCCGATGGCCATTTTCGGCAAAGTGTTGCCATAAAAGTGATCAATGGATTAGCTACCCCGGCTGCGACGGCACGGCTTGCACAAGAGCGGCAAATTTTGGCAGGTCTTACCCATCCCAATATTGCGCGGCTCCTTGACGGCGGCGCTACCCCAAATGGACAACCCTATTTGGTGATGGAATACATCGAAGGTAGACCTATCGATGAGTTTTGCGTTGCCAAAAAATTAAATTTTGTTGCCGTGCTCGAACTGATGATGCCAATTTGCGATGCTGTTGCCATTGCCCACCAGCGCCTCATCGTGCATTGCGATATCAAACCCAGCAATATTTTGGTTACAGAGGCTCGACGGCCGTCGTTGCTCGATTTTGGTATTGCGAGCTTGCTCGGCGAAGGCGCCATATTGCCGGTATCGGAAATTGAAAGTGACACCGTAGTCGCCGGCCAGCACATTATCGATCTCGCTACTACTCTGAAGCCGACTTTACAGCGGCTGCGTGCCAGTACAGCGGTGGCCCACACCCCGCGCTACGCCAGCCCCGAGCAAAAGGCAGGCAAAGCGCTCACCACCGCCACCGATATTTTCAGCCTTGGCCGCGTGCTTGATGAGCTGTGCGCTCTCGATCCCATGTTTGCTCCGGGTGTAGCCAAAGGCAGTACTGGATTACAGGTTCGCGAAGTGCGAGCTATTGTGGCCAAAGCAACGCATGAAGTGCCAGCGGCACGCTATGGCAGCGCGCTAAATTTGGCGCTTGATATTAAAAACGTGTTGCGTGGCAAATCCGTTGAGGCTGCCAGCAGCCTTCCGAACTACGCGCGCCGCAAATGGCTAAACCAGCATTTAGTGGAGGTGGCCGCCATTCTCGCCTTTATCGCGATGGGTGCAGCGTTCACCTTGCGGCTCTTTACCGAGCGCAGTCGCGCCCTTGAGGCTGCAGCCTTTGCCATCACGGAACGTGATAATGCTGCTGCCGCGAACCGTATCGCAAACTTGGCGCGCATTGATGCCGAAGTAGCCCAGCGCTCTTCTGAGATTGCAAAAGAGGACAGCGATATTCAGCGGCGGATTACTGAAGATGCCTTAAAAACAGCTGAAGACGCCCGTAAACGGGCTCTTTCCGACCGCGACCGAGCGGCAGTTGCGCAAACCACAGCAGATCAATTTAATGATAGCTTAATTGCGATTATTGATAGCATAAATCCTGGTCGGGGTGGCGACAAAAACATTTCAATGCGCGAAGCCATCGTGAAAGCCGAAGAAAAAATCAGCTTACTAAAAAACACAGGAGGGGATGCCCAAGCAAAGCTCCTTTTAAGTTTAGGCCAAATTCAAGTGTCCTTGGGCGATCCCAAACGCGCAGTTGCCTATTTCACGCGTGCGGCGCAGGCGTACGCAAAAACTGGCGATCAGTTTCTAACGCAGCAAGTGGCTACCCTCACTGAAATTGCCATCCTCCAACGTAATGAAGACATGGCAGGTGGCATGGAAAGTGCGCTTGAAGCCGTGCGTTTAGGCAAAAAAATACAACAAAAAGACCCCATCACCTACGCATTAGCGTTGTCTGCGCTTATCAATAACTTTCAAAATCATTCGCGCTTTGTAGAGGCTAAAAAATACATCAATGAGGCCGAAAAAATTCTGAACGCCAACTTAGAAAATCCTTGGGCGGATGCGCGCTATCTGCGGTTTCAAAATAGCGTTGCGCAAAATTTGCGCCTCACTGAAAACTACGTGGAAGCAGAAGCCGTGTTTAGGCGCATACTGTTAAATCGTGAACGGTTACCCGATAGCCAAGCCCGAGGCATCGCTGATACCCACACTATGCTCGGTGTGACCCTACAAGCACTAGGTAAAAATGACGCTGCTGAAATTGAGCACAAACGCGCCTTGTCCATTAGTTTAGACAAGTTGGGTGAAGATAGTGCGCAATACGGTTATTCGCTGAGTCAGTACGCGGTATTTTTACGGCGCGTCAAGCGCTTGGATGAATCAGCCGCCGCGTTTGATAGAGCCGATATGCTCTCTATCAAGAAAAACGCCAACGGCCAGCCTAACCCGACGTTGCTAATGACGAGAGCCACATTGTTGGTTGACCGAGAGGATATCCTCGGAGCCATCGCCTTGTTGCAACGCGCGGCTAAAATACTTGAGGATGAACTTGGGGTGGCTGATATTAAGCGCTTGCAGGTACTTGGCCGACTTGTTTATTTGCAAATTAGGTTAAAAAATTTGCCAGAGGCGCGTGCCGTCGCCGAGCAAAGTTTAATGTTGCGCCGCCGCTATTATAAAAGCGATGAAGTGCCAGTGATTGCCGGTCTCCGCACCCTAGCCGACGTTGAGTTAGCAGAAGGTAAAACCCTACAGGCCATCAGCACGCTCGAAAAAATTATCGCTAATTTCGGTGAAGTGGGTGTGGCCGTGAAGCAGGGCATTCATACCGATGCCGCGCGCGCATGGCAGCGTCACGGCGCTGATCTTTTAAAAGTACAAAATAGTGACCCGCTTAGCGTCACAAAGAGTCACCAAGCAAACGAAAAAGCCATTTTTCACGCCCAAATTGCGCAAGATATCTCGTTCACAACGCGCGGCGCGCAGAGCAGTGAGTACAAAATGCTGTCTGCATTAGTTGAAACGCTTAAGCAGTCCATTCCGTTAAAGGCTGTAGAAGCCCAATAATAGGGCATCTACAGCCATTATTTGTTTTTTTAAAATGAGTGCCAAATGACCATCGCTGACACAAAAGCCAAATCCGAAAACTCGCTCACCACAATGCTGCACGCTTGGCACGCCTCACAGATGGGCATTCAAGATGGTTCGTTCAATATCCTGATTGAAACCTGTTACGAGCAATTGCGACGCATGGCGTCCACCCGGGTAAAGGAAAGCGGGGTGGTGTCGGTGTCGGCCACGGAGCTGCTCCACGATGCGATCATTTGCATCGGCGAGTCGGACGCGGATATCAAAAATAGTAAGCATTTTTTGGCCACCATGTCGCTAAAAATGCGTGCATTATTGGTTGATCATGCCCGCGCCAACCTAACCGAAAAACGCGGTGGCGACCAAATGCGCATTACGCTAACCGATTTAGACATCGGGGTTAACGATTCATCGTTCGAATTAGTCGCGCTTGACGATGCTTTTAATCAGCTTGACGCCACCGAGCCGCGCAGCGCGCAAGTAATGCATCTGACCTACTTTGCTGGCATGCAGCGCGAAGATATCGCCAAATTACTTGACATTTCCTTACCCACCGTAGATCGTGAACTGCGTTTTGGCAGAGCGTTCGCGATGGATAGCCTGCGCGGAGAGCAATAGTTCCAATGCGATAGCAAAGGTTTCTTAAGAGCTCCGTTCTATGACAACTTGTTCTGTAGATTTGGTAGCCCAGCTCGGGCTGGGCTACGCATAGTGCATCACTCGGGGCTAATCCGCTAAAGTTTCAGATATTGATTAATTTATTGGCAAATTTTTGATAGGAACGGCGATGCTTTCTCGTTTACCTATATAGAACCGTTAAATTTATGCAAGTTTTTGCGTAAAGACAGCGATAAAAATAATGTTTATCGAAAGAAAGTTCAATGTCTGCCAACC
This sequence comes from Betaproteobacteria bacterium, assembly GCA_031409495.1. Lineage (GTDB taxonomy): Bacteria > Pseudomonadota > Gammaproteobacteria > Burkholderiales > Usitatibacteraceae > JANMDR01. The sequence continues at coordinate 453 of JANNXI010000314.1, read as the reverse complement.
TCCACGCGCTATTTGACGCCGTTGCCGATCTGCCCGCTGATGCCCAATTAGCGGCCTTACTTGCTTTAACAGACGACGAAGTCCTGATTAAAAAAGTGTTGCGCATGTGCGATCATGCGCAAGCTAACAAGACCGTCATTGCCTCGGCCATTGCCCACAGCGCAAGTGATCTCAATGCCACCTTGAGCAACGAGCTGAAGGCTGGCGACACGCTCGACGCTTGGAAATTGATTGAAAAAATTGGCCAAGGCGGTATGGGCACGGTGTTTTTAGCTGAACGGGCAGACGGCCACTTTCAACAAACTGTTGCCGTAAAAGTCATGCATGGCCTGCCAACGGCGGCAGCCACTGCGCGGTTAGCGCAAGAACGGCAAATTTTAGCCGGCCTAACCCATCCCAATATTGCGCGGCTGTTTGATGGCGGTGCTACTCCTAACGGCCAACCGTATTTGG
>JANNXI010000313.1:0-24884 GCA_031409495.1 Betaproteobacteria bacterium | reverse complement strand
AGCTTTGCCTTCAACAGAATCTGTTCCGCAGCAGTTTTTAAACCGTGAAACACAGCTGTTAGCGTTTAACCGCCGCGTGATGGCGCAAGCTGAAGATGCAAAAATTCCCCTTTTGGAACGGCTAAAGTATTTGACCATCGTGTCATCGAATTTGGATGAATTTTTTGAAATTCGCGCCGCTGGCCTGAAAGAGCAAATTAAGCTGAAAGCCGCAGCACGCGGGCTTGACGGGGCAACAGCAAAAGAAGTTTTTGCGCGCGTGGTGCTAGAAGCGCATGAGCTGGTAGCCAAGCAATATGCTTTATTAAATGATGATTTGTTTCCGCAAATGGCGGCTGAAGGCATTCGCTTTTTGCGACGCGCTGATTGGAACACGGCGCAACAGGCCTGGGTAAGGGCGTATTTTTTTAGAGAAATGATGCCGCTGTTGACACCCATTGGGCTTGATCCCGCGCATCCGTTTCCGCGTGTGTTCAACAAAAGCTTAAATTTTGCAGTTGAGTTAAACGGTCGTGATGCGTTTGGCCGAGATGCCCAACGTGCGATTGTGCAAGCGCCGCGCGTGTTGCCACGTGTGATTAAACTGCCCGCCGACATTACCGATGGGGAGAACGATTTTATTTTTTTAACTTCCGTGCTGCATCAGCATGTGGGCGAGTTATTTTCTGGGTTGGACGTGCTGGGCTGCTATCAATTCCGCGCCACCCGTAATAGCGATTTGTTCGTGGACGATGAAGAAGTGAAAAACCTGCGCACCGCCCTGCAAGGTGAGTTGCCGCAGCGGCATTTGGGTGATGCGGTGCGGCTCGAAGTAGCTGAAAACTGTTCAGAATCAATGACGCAATTTTTGCTGTCGCAATTTGAGCTTGACGCCGATGATTTGTACCGCGTTAACGGCCCGGTAAATTTGGTGCGCTTAATGAGTGTGCCAGACCAAGTAAATCGGCCTGATTTAAAATTTGCGCCGTTTTTAGCGGGCGTGCCGAAGTCGCTAGGCAAGGGTGCGGGATTATTTGAAACTATCCGCAAAAATGATGTGCTGCTGCATCATCCGTTTCAGTCGTTTGCGCCAGTTATTGAGTTCATTGAACAGGCCGCCAAAGACCCACAAGTCGTGGCCATAAAGCAAACCGTTTACCGCACCGGCACCGATAGCGTGATTATGGAAACGCTCATTGAAGCTGCAAAACGCGGCAAAGAAGTAACGGTTGTGGTGGAATTACTGGCACGCTTTGACGAAGAAGCTAACCTAAACTGGGCCGCACGTTTGGAAGAAGTGGGCGCCCATGTCGTGTATGGTGTAGTGGGGCACAAAACCCACGCCAAGATTGCGCTGATTGTGCGTCGTGAGCCGCACGGACTGCGCCGCTACGTGCATCTGGGTACGGGTAATTACCACCCGCGCACCGCCCGCATGTACACTGATTTTGGTCTAATAACCTGTCAGGAAGACATTTGCGCTGATGCCAACGATGTGTTCGCGCAACTCACAGGGTTGGGGCGTGCCAGCAAGCTTAATCACCTTTGGCAAAGCCCTTTCACCATGCATGATCACGTGATCAGCGCGATTCGCAAAGAAACTAAAAATGCGCAGGCAGGTGAGCCCGCGCACATCATCGCCAAAATGAATTCCCTGCTGGAGCCAGAGGTAATCCGTGCGCTCTATACGGCCTCGCAAGCGGGGGTGAAAGTTGATCTAATCGTGCGTGGCGTGTGTGCGCTGCGGCCGGGCGTGAAGGGCTTGAGTGAAAACATTAAAGTGCGATCAATTATCGGTCGTTTTTTAGAGCATTCACGGATTTTTTACTTCAAAAGCAGTGGTGAAGATCTAGTTTATATCTCCAGCGCTGACTGGATGGATAGAAACTTCTTCCGCCGCATAGAGATTGCAACGCCGATATTGTCACCAAAACTAAAAAAACGCGTTATTAACGAAGGATTGTTACCTTATTTAAGCGACAACACCAGCGCCTGGGAAATGGACGGCGATGGCAACTACACCCGTACCAAGTTATCAGCCAGAAGCAAAGTTGTGCGGCGCAATGCGCAAGCGGATTTGCTGGCGGCGCTTGGTGGCGCAGGGTAATATTGGTTGTTGGCCGAAATCGTAGCCGGGGCGGTGGTAATTTGTGGATTGCGCCAATATTCAACTACCGCCCCCGGCTGTCGCGATGAAGCTGCGAGAGCCGGGCTACGATTCCGAGTTGCTCACGGTTTTCCCATAAAAATGCCTGAAGACGCCCTAGGGTAAGGCTTCTTCAGGCATTCCATTTGCTGCTGTATTATCTTAAAGTATACTATCGCAAACCCGACGGCGTCCGTCTGGCCATGTCTTGAAACTGCTCTGGCGTCACCACAACAACGCCAGTATTGCGTCGATAATCGGCCGCATGTTTCGATTTTTCGATCAAAGATTTATCGTTTGCATCTACCGCAGTAGTCGCGCAGCCACTAAAAAGTGTTACTAGAACGGTCGCGCCGAAAATTGCTGAAATTCGCTTCGTATTCATGATTAACCTCTTTTAAAGTCAGACATTCAGAGTTGGAAATTAAATGCAAGTCGTTAAAACGGCATCACCAAACTACCAAATCTTCCACCATGTACTTTTTTCAGTTGCACTTTCGGACTTATTGGCCGGAAAATTCTTTTGTAATACTCGGCGATTGTCTGCCGCTAAATCTTTCATACCCATTTTTTCGTAGCTGGCCACCGTTACTTCTAAGGCGCCTTCAAGTGCCGGGGCTTGCGGATAGCGCTGCAAAATATTCTGCGCGCGGTTTACCGCGGCTAAATAGGCGCCACGGTCTAGGTAGTAGCGTGCAGCGGCTAAATCGTGTTTGGCCAGTGAATTCACCAAAAAGCCCATGCGGCTGCGCGAATCGTCAACATAGCGGCTTTCAGGGAAGCGCACCACGAGGTCCTTAAATACGTCAAACGACTCACGGAGTGCTTTTGGGTCGCGTTCGGCTTGGTCTAGGTTAAAAACTGCGCCTAAAATACCAAAATCAGGTTTAAAAAACGCCAAACCCTTCAAATACAACGCATAATCCACGTTTTGATGGTTAGGGTGCAGTTTAATGAACTTATCGCATGATGCGGCGGCCTGTGCGGTATCACCGTCGCGATACTGGGCATAAGCAATATCAAGCTGCGATTGCTGGGCGTATTTACCGAAAGGGTATTTAGCTTCTAGCGCCTCGTATAACTTAATTGCCGCTTGATTATTACCGGCATTCAATTCATCCTTAGCTTCTTTGTAAAACTGCTCGACGGTCCAAGTTTTTTGCGGATCAGCTTTTTCACCAAAAAATTGGCAAGCTGATAATGCAAATACTAACGGTAGAGCTAAAAATAATGATCGAAACATACTTCCCCAATGCAAACACCTGATTTAGAAGAACAAGATTATAACGTAAGCGAGGACGACGAGCCCGCAAACATCATTGACGATGCCGATGATGACGCTAACGACGCTTTGACTGATCCGCTGGATCAAGAGTTCCACACCACCTTGTCATTGGCTGGAATGCGCCTAGATTTGGCCTTAGCCAAGCTGTTGCCCATGTATTCGCGCAGTCGTTTGAGTGGATTGATTCAAGATCAAGCCGTGTGGCTAGATGGTGAGTGCGCGACCCCTAAAACGCGCCTAAAAGGCACAGAAGTTATTCGCGTAAAGGTATTGCCGCGCCCAGAAGAAACCGCGTTTGAGCCTGAGGAAATGGATCTTGACATCATTTACGAGGACGATTTCGTGCTTGTTGTCAATAAAGCGCCCGGTATTGTGGTGCATCCAGCTAACGGTAATTGGGACGGCACACTGCTAAACGGGTTGCTTTATCACCTACCCGATGCAGCTTCGCTCGCACGCGCAGGGATTGTGCACAGGCTCGATAAGGACACCAGCGGCATCATGGTGGTGGCGAAAACCGAACCTGCTCAGCAACATTTGATACGCCAATTGCAAGCACGTACTGTAAAGCGTGAATATGTCGCACTCGTACAGGGTGAAGTAGAGCACCCCGGCACCATTCAAACTGGCATTGGCCGCCATCCAAAAAATCGCACAAAAATGGCCGTGGTGCCGGTCGAAGCGGGTGGGAAGCTCGCCATTACGCACTACAGCACGCTAGAGCACTTTGAATTTCACAGCCTAGTGCAATGTAAGCTAGAAACTGGTCGCACTCATCAAATTCGGGTGCACATGCTGCATGGGGGCCGACCAATTGAGGGTGATCCAGTATACGGCGGCACTATTCGTGGCTTGTCATTGAACCAGCAAGCGGTGCTGCACAACTTCCCGCGCCAAGCCCTGCACGCGCGGCGCTTAGGGTTTATCCATCCGGATACCAATAAACCAGTCAAGTTTGAGGCGCCGATTCCAGATGACATGGAAGATTTAATTGACGAAGTTGCGGATTGGTAGGTGGATTAATATGCCTGAATATGCCCCACGACTCGAAGGTAGCCCCTTGCGGGGTAAGGCGTCTTCAGGCATTCATTTGGACTTATTTTGGAAGGTTTTGCGATGCGATTGCACCAATTATCGGCTACTCTTTTGCTTTCACTTTTGATGTTTGCGGATGTGGCGCTGGCACAAAATCCAGCACCCACTGCGGACACGGTAAAACCCAAATCCGCATTTTCCGCCGCCACATTTTCTGGCATCAAGCTGCGCGAAATTGGCCCCGCTGTCGCTTCTGGACGCATTGGTGATATTGCCGTCGTGTCGCATAAACCGGCTACCTGGTACGTGGCGGTAGCGTCGGGCGGCGTGTGGAAAACCACCAATGCAGGCACCACATGGACGCCTATTTTTGATAACGAAGGGTCTTATTCAATCGGCTGCGTTACGGTTGACCCAACGAATGAGAACGTAATTTGGGTAGGCACGGGCGAGAATAATTCGCAGCGTAGTGTGGGCTATGGCGATGGCGTTTATAAATCGCTCGACGGCGGTAAAAGCTGGCAAAATATGGGGTTGAAGGCTTCCGAACATATCGGCAAGATTATTGTTGACCCAAACAATGCCGACATCGTATACGTGAGCGCGCAAGGGCCGTTGTGGGCGCCCGGTGGCGATCGCGGGCTATACAAAACCATTGACGGCGGAAAAACCTGGAAAGCCGTGCTTACTGTATCGGAAAATACCGGCGTATCCGATTTATGGATGGATCCACGCGATGCTAAGGTGCTGTACGCCACGTCCTACCAGCGCCGTCGTCATCAATGGGCGCTGCTAAACGGCGGGCCTGAAAGCGCTATTTGGAAATCAACCGACGCTGGTGGCACCTGGCGCAAGCTCGATAAGGGCCTTCCTAAGGTTGATTTAGGGCGTATTGGTTTAGCGGTGTCGCCGGCAAATCCAGACTTTGTTTACGCGATTATCGAAGCGGCTGACGCCAAAGATAAAGGCTTTTATCGCTCCACCGATCGTGGTGAAAGTTGGGCGCGGCAATCTGATTATGTTTCCGGAAGCCCGCAATATTATCAAGAACTCATCGCAGACCCAAAAAACGCTGAACGCGTCTATTCGATGGACGTGTTTACGCAGGTGACAGAAGACGGCGGCAAAACTTGGAAGCGTTTGGCCGAAAAGTACAAACACGTCGATAACCACGCCCTGTGGATTGATCCGAACGACACCGATCACTTGGTAAACGGCAACGACGGCGGCGTTTACGAAACTTGGGATCGCGGGGCGAATTGGCAGTTCAAGGCTAATCTGCCAGTCACGCAGTTTTATCGGGTGGCGGTGGACAATGCCGCGCCGTTCTACAACATTTATGGCGGCACGCAAGACAACAACACCTTGGGTGGCCCTTCGCGCACCGTCAACGCGCCCGGTATCGTTAATTCCGATTGGTTTGTCACTGTGGGTGGTGATGGTTTTTTTGCAGCGATAGATCCGACTGACAGCAATATCGTTTATTCATCGTGGCAGTACGGCGGCTTAATTCGCTTTGACCGTAAAACCGGTGAGCGCATGGATATTAAGCCAAGGGTTCAACCCGGTGAGCCGCCACTGCGCTGGAACTGGGATTCACCATTGTTAATTAGCCCACATAACCCAAAACGCTTGTATTACGCGGCGCAACGGATATTTCGCAGTGACGACAGAGGCGACAATTGGGTGCCGGTAAGTCCTGATTTAACGAAGCAAATTGATCGTAATAAACTCAAAATGATGGGTCGCGTGTGGAGCGTGGATGCGGTGGCTAAAAACCATTCCACTTCACTTTATGGCAGCATCATTTCGTTAAGCGAAAGCCCAAAGGTTGAAGGCTTAATCTACGCTGGCACCGATGACGGGCTCGTACAAATTACCGAAGACGGCGGCAAAGATGGGCGCATATCTGGTGCGCTGACTGGTGTGCCTGCTAACAGCGCCGTGTCCGATCTTAAAGCATCGTCGCACGATGCAAACACCGTTTATGCTGCGTTTAACAATCACAAAATGGGCGACTTCAAACCCTATTTGCTCAAAAGTGCTGACCGTGGCAGAACCTGGGTTTCTATTGCGGGTGATTTGCCCCAGCGCGGCACCGTGCACACCTTTGCCGAAGACCCAACACGGCCTAATTTGTTATTTGTTGGTACCGATTTTGGCCTGTATTTTTCACCCGACGCCGGACGCCGCTGGATTCAACTAAAAGGCGGTATGCCCACTATTTCGGTGCGCGATATTACGATTCAAAAGCGCGAAGGCGATTTAGTCGTCGGCACCTTTGGCCGTGGATTTTTTGTACTTGATGATTTAACGCCGTTGCGCTTAGCCACCGATGAACTATTGGGCAAAGAGGCCGCACTCATGCCCACTAAAAAGGCTTGGATGTATATTCCTCGCACTCCACTTGGCAGCAGGGATAAAGCATCGCAAGGCGCGTCGTTTTACACTGCCCCGAATCCCCAGTTTGGCGCTGTTTTTACCTACCATTTGCGGGACGAACTCCTTAGCCAACGGCAAACGCGTTTAAACGATGAAAAGCGCATTGCAGCCAAAGGCGGCGATACCTTTTACCCCACGTGGGACGCACTAGAACGCGAAACCCGCGAGCCAGCACCCGCCGTGATGCTCATCATTACCGATAGCGCTGGCAATGTGGTGCGCCGCATCAGCGCGCCTACCAAAGCGGGCTTTCATCGTGTAGCGTGGGATTTGCGTTATCCGCCATCCAACCCCGCAAGACTCACGCCAATTGATCTCGAAGCCACTCCTTGGGACGAAGGTCCGCGTGGTCCCTTAGCCTTGCCGGGTAACTACACTGCAACGTTAGAAAAATGGGTCGACGGCAAAGTAACGCCATTGGCTGAACCTGTAACCGTAACCACCGAAGTGCTCGGCACCGCATCCTTGCCCGCGCCGGATCGTGCGCAAGTGTTGGCTTTTACCAATAAAGTGGCCAGCCTACAGCGCGCCGTGTTGGGGGTGGCGGAATTATCCAAAGAAACGCAGCGCCGTCTTGATGCCCTAAAAGTAGCGCTCAACGACACGCGTGCGCCCACGCAAGCGTTGCTTAGCAATGCACGCGGTATCGAAGCGCAACTTAAAGACTTAGACATAGCGCTTACCGGCAATAAGCTCTTAGATAAATATCAAGAACCCCTACCCACAGGCGTTTCTGAGCGGGTAAATAATATTGTGGGCGGTCTTTGGAACAGCACGTCTGCTCCTACCGGCACCCAACAGCGCAGCTACGATATTGCCGCCACCGAATTTGAACCCTTACTGCAAAAAATGCGCATGATCGTTGAGACAGATTTGAGAGCGCTAGAAGCGGGAGCCGAAGCGCTTGCAGCGCCTTGGACGCCGGGGCGGCTGCCGGTATGGAAGAAGAACTGAGCGCAGCTGGTGGCTGCTTTCTGGAGTTTCTCCTGCTACTTATAGCTTGCTCACAAACGCTAAACCTCTTGCCAAGGTAGCTGAAAGCTCTTGTTTCCCGCTTGTCGCGAATCAATTGCGGGAAGGCCTATCGTCCGATTGCGACCGATTTTTTTGGCGTGCTTCAGTGCTAAATCAGCAAAGTTTAGTGCTTGCTGCCAGTCGAAGGATTCAGGATAGGCGGCGTCGGGCGGATAGCAGGTGTAGCCAATTGAACAGGTTTTAGAGATAGGTGCGCCGTCTTTCAAGCCAAACGGCGTAGCGCTGAAGGCTTGGTTGAGTCGTTTAGCGAAGTGTGCACAGCTATCGCGCGCAACGTTTTTTTGCAGCACTAAAAATCCGCCTGCATCCCAGCGCACCAAAATAGCGTCATCGTTAAAAACCTGTTGGAGCCGCGCAGGTATTTGCTCAAGCACGGTATCACCTTCGCTGTGGCCGTAGGCATCGTTAATTGCTTTGAAGTGGTCGATATCGACCAAGAAAATCCCCAAACACGCATCGCGCCGGATGGTTGCTAACAAACGGCCGATATGCGCTTTAACATACTGCCGATTATGAAGGCCCGTTAGCGAATCAATTTGGCTAAGGCGCTCGATGTGGTCTTTCGCATTCGCGAGCGCTTTATAGGTGTGGGCATTTTCCAACGCGATGGCGACACAAGTATTAAGGCTGCGAAAAATGCCGATACTTGCAGGCGCCAACGGCGCTGCGGCCGTAATTTCGATTAAGGCGAGCGGCTTTTTTTGGATCATCAGTGGAGCGCAAAATAAGCAGTCACCATTTGCTGAATCAATAATCGTTTCGGCGGTTAGTCGCGCAATGTGGGCGTCCGTAGGGGCTAAGTTTGTCTCGGCAGTGGGGGTTGTTGAGATCAGCGACCGACTAAACTGTAAAGTATATTTTGCACGCGCCGTCTCGCGCAGCCAAAGGTTTAGGTGGGTGGCGACATTAAGTGTCGCCAGTTGCGTAGCCAGCGTGGCTGCGATCGCTTCAACGCTTAAATTAGCCGTAATTTCTTGGCCCATCGCGCTCAGCTTATTTAACAGCACCACACTGTTTTCGGCCACTTGCGCTAGCTCACGCTGGCGTCGAGATTCAGTGCGCGCGTGTTCTACTTCTTCACGAATTTGCATGGCGGCGGAGCGGCTGGCGGCTTGTTTGGTAGTGGCACTTAGCTCGGCATTGAGCGCGCGCAGTGCATACATGTAAGCCTTGGCGTGTTCGCCCAATTTTGCATAGCTTGCCGCCAGTTTTTTAAGCAAACTAGCTTTGGGTTGCCAATCGGCCAAGGTTTGGCCGTGATCTAGGGCGGCTTGCAAAAAATGCGCGTCGGCACTTTTAGTCACCGCATCTGGGGGCGCGGGCATGCTATGTGCCGTGTAAATTTCAGCCAAGGCCTCGTTTAGCGCCACGACGCGCTCATTGAAACCGTACATTTCAATCACAAAGCCAGCTTCTCTAATTGCCTGCAAAGCAGCTTCTGGCTTCATAGCCGCAGACAAAGTACGGGCATAATCGATTAGCGCTTCGATTAAATTGTCGAAGCTTTGGCTTTGTCTAAAAATACTGATGGCGCGTTCATAGTTTTCAAGCGCCATTGGTAATTTACGGTCTAGCAAAAGCGTGTGCCCGAGCGTTGAAAGTGCAATGCCGGTGGCTAGGCTTGATTGGCTATTTGCAGAAATACTCACTGCAGACTCAAGCGCCATACGGGACTTTTCAAGATCGCCTAAGTCGCGAAATAATGCCCCTAAGCGCGTTTGCGCGTTGCATATTGTGCCGGGCCAGCCAGACTCATTGGCCTCACTTAGCGCCCGTTCTACACATTTACTCGAAGCTTCCAAATCGCCCAAACTATGCAAAATCCAACCTGCATTAAGGTCACTGGCAATGGCTAGACGGCGCATGCCCGCTTGGCCCGCAGCTATGGTGGTTTTAATCAATAAAGCCACGGATAGGGCCGGGTTACGCCAAAAATTTGCGACGCCTTCGCTGGCATAAATGTAGGCAGCCAACGCGGGTTCCTGTGCATATTCAGGTACCTGCAGTTTGAGTTTTGCGATACGCGATAAACTAACTGTAGGATCACGGGTTGATTCAAAGTAGCAGAGATAACCTGTTGCAATGTGTTCGCGTAATGGATCGTCGCCGCTTTTATATAAGTCGATGCATCGCGCAAATGTTGCTAAGGCATTGTCCAAATCGCCACGAAGCGCTTGAATCACCGCCACGCAAAGCAGGGTATCGCCCTGCAACGTCGCGTCAGGATTTAGCTGTACAACCAGCTTTTCAGCGCTCGCTAAAGCGGCATCTGCATGCTGTTGCTCATCGAACAAACAGGCGATTTCAGCTTCAATTAAATGCGCCCTCAGCGTGGTGATTGTTTTTGTGGCTAATTGCAGCACTGGCTGTATCAGGGTGCGGGCGCGCCGTGAATCGCGCTGGCGCAAATTCCACGCCAACGCTACCCCCGCTTCCTCCCGTGTAGCATGGGTAGTTGCCGCGCGGAGCTGCCCAAAACTTTGCGCAAGTTCAGCTTCAGTTGCGTGTAAAGGGTGGATGGTATTTGACATATTTAGAGGTTCTGAGTGTTTTTGAGAGCGCTTAAGTTGTGACTGAAATGATTCTTTCAGAACAGTTTATCGCACATCATCTAATATTGGTTTGCAAAATATGATTGCAAAAGTGCGTTGCCACCCACAAGCCCCACCCATCCCGTAAAATAGCGCTTTGGCGATAAAAATATAAAGGAGTGCCTGTGCGCGTACTTATTTGGGTTGTGCGGTTAATTGTAATGGGCTTACTGGTGTGGTTTGCGGCTAAAAACGCTGGTTCAGTTACCTTGCGGGGCTTTTTAGACAGCACAATAGAAGCGCCATTAGTGTTGATTTTATTGGCATTTTTTGGCGGTGGGCTGTTTTTGGGGCTGGTCTCGTCGCTGGGTGCAGTGTTTAAACTTAAGCGCGAAGTTCGTAAGTTAAATCGCGCCTTAAGCCATAGTGCGGGTCATCACTCCGGTCAGACCAGTCAATTCCCGCCAGTACAAAAAGGGGTGCCGTTATCGACTTCAGTTTCAGTGCTTGATGTGACCGGCCCAGCACCACGGCTTGATTTACCCACCACGCAGGACAAGCGTCCATGACGTTTGAAGCGTATGGCTTAATGCCTTGGCTGTTGTTGGGTGCGTTCGTGTGCTTTGGTGCCGGCTGGTTTGCGGCACGGTCAGACGTAAAGCAAATTGTGAGCGAATCGCGTGAGATGCCGCAAGCCTATTTTCGAGGATTAAATTTTTTGCTCAACGAGGAGCAAGATAAAGCCATTGAAGCCATCATTGAAGTGACTAAAGCAAACCCTGAAACCGCAGAATTACAGTTTGCATTGGGCAGCTTGTTTAGGCGCAAAGGGCAGACAGATCGCGCCATTCGGATTCATCAAAGCTTATCCGAGCGGGCTGATGTTAAAGGCGAAGACCGCGTTTCAGCGCTTTATGAATTAGCGCTGGATTATCAAAAAGCCGGGCTGCTTGATTACGCTGAAAAAATTCTCGATGATCTCATTGCTGCCAATGTCGGCTCGCAAGCGCAGCGCGTAGCCATCGGCCGCTTGTTGCTTGACGTGTGTGTACAAGAACGCAATTGGCCGCGGGCAATTGAAGGTGCCAGGCTGCTCGATACCGAAACGGCAAAGCAAGCGGGCGCGGGCAGTAAATTTCTTGACCACCGCAGTGAAATTGCGCAGTTTTATTGCGAAGTGGCGATTGAAAAAAAGCAAGATGGTGGCAGCCAAAGTGAAACTGAAGCCACCGCCGCGCTCGATGCTGCACTGGCGGCAAACGCGATTTGCGTACGGGCAAATATGCTCAAGCGCGAATGGTTCGCAGCCAAAGGGGAGCATGAAAACGCCATTGCAGCATGGCGCGCCATAGAAGACCAAGATAGTGCCTATTTGGGCTTAAGTGCCGTGGCTGCACTAAAAAGTTATGTAGCGCTAGATCGGGAAGTGGAAGGCGTTGAGGTGCTGCGCCAGATGCATCAACAATATCCCGCGCTAGACCTGCTAGATGCCTTATTTACAAGCACCTTGGCGCGCGAGGGCGCGGCTGCCGCGTATGCGCTGGTGCGCGATGATTTAAAAATGAACCCTACTTTAATTGGGGTTGATAAACTATTGCAAGCGCACATTATGGAAGCCGACCAGATTTACCATGAAGATTTGACGATGGTAAAAAACATTTTGTATGCTTATTCCAGCAAGCTATCGCATTTTTTATGCGGTAGTTGCGGCTTTAAAGCAAAGCAATATTATTGGCATTGCCCCGCCTGTGGTGGCTGGGAAAGTTTCCCCCCGCGGCGCACGGCTGAAATTGATGCCGCACAGCGCCACTTGGTCCAATCAAAAATAGAAGGGCGCATTGTTCATGAGCAGTGATGTAAAAGGAACCGTTTTCAAACCCATTATTGCGGTGCTCGATTATCCAAGCGCTGCAGAAGCGCTAGCGTTTAGCGATCGTCTTGACCCAGCGCTTTGCCGCGTAAAAGTAGGCAAAGAGCTTTTTACCGCCGCAGGCCCAGCAGTAGTTGAAGGCTTGGTAAAACGCGGCTTTGATGTTTTTCTAGATCTTAAATTTCACGACATTCCTAACACCGTAGCGGGCGCCTGCGCCGCCGCCACTAAGCTTGGCGTGTGGATGATAAACGTGCACGCAAGTGGCGGGCGCGCCATGATGGAAGCCGCTAAGAACGCCGTAGATAGGGCGTCTACAGGCACTAATTTTGGTAACGGCAAGCCGCAACTTATCGCGGTTACAGTGCTAACCAGTATGGCGGATACCGATTTACCTGCTATTGGTTTGACGCCGGATTGTAATGCGCAGGTGTTACGCTTAGCCGCGTTAACAGCAGCGTGTGGCTTAGATGGCGTGGTGTGTTCGGCGATGGAAGCCAAGCAGCTCAGGGCAGCGCACGGCGCAAATTTTAAGTTGATTACGCCCGGCATTCGCTTAGCCGACGATGCTAAAGGCGACCAGCAGCGCGTCGTCACGCCGGTGGAAGCGATGCAATTGGGTGCAGATTATTTAGTGATTGGTCGCAGCATTAACGGCGCGGCTGATCCCATTGCCGTATTAAAAATGATTCAAGCAGACCTTGAAAAGAATATCAGGAGCGTAAATTGAACGTAACAATTATCGGCACCGGCTACGTAGGTTTAGTCACCGGTGCATGCTTGGCGGATGTTGGCAACAAAGTGCTGTGCTTAGACCTTGATGTTAATAAAATAGCACTTCTTCAGGCAGGTGGCATCCCAATTTATGAGCCAGGCTTAAAAGAAATAGTCGCCGCAAATATCGCGGCAGGGCGCTTAAGCTTCACCACCAATGTAGAAGAAAGTGTGCATTTTGGCGACGTGCAAGTGATCGCCGTAGGCACGCCACCGGGCGAAGATGGTTCTGCTGATTTGCAATATGTAGTAGCCGCAGCCCGTAATGTAGGCCGCTACATGAAAACCCCAAAAGTTGTGGTTGATAAATCTACCGTGCCCGTCGGCACTGCAGACAAAGTGTTGGCAGCGTTGAAAGATGAACTGCAGCAGCGCGGCGCCGCCATTGAAGTTGCTGTGGTATCAAACCCTGAGTTTTTAAAAGAAGGTGCGGCGGTTGATGATTTTATGCGGCCTGACCGTATTGTGATTGGTGCCGATAGTGACAAAGCCGTGGATACCATGCGGGCGCTATACGCCCCATTCCAGCGCAATCATGATCGTATTATGGTGATGGATATTCGCAGCGCTGAGCTCACCAAATACGCTGCGAACGCCATGTTAGCCACGCGCATTTCGTTTATGAACGAATTGGCACTGCTCGCCGAAAAGTTAGGCGCGGATATCGAAGCCGTACGCCGTGGCATGGGCTCTGACCCGCGCATCGGCTACCATTTTTTATATCCCGGCATTGGCTATGGTGGTTCATGTTTTCCAAAAGACGTGCAAGCGTTGCAACGCACAGCCGATGAAGCTGGGCTACCGCTAAAATTATTGGCCGCCGTCGAAGCCGCTAATGAAGCGCAAAAACAAGTGCTTGGCAACAAAATCACCGCGCGATTTGGCAAAGATCTAGTGGGCAAACGCATTGCCTTATGGGGTTTGGCATTTAAACCCAACACCGACGACATGCGCGAAGCACCGAGTTTGGTATTGATTGAGCAATTGACGAAGCAGGGCGCGCACGTGGTCGCGTTTGACCCCATCGCAATCCATGAAGCTAAAAAACACATCGGCAATAATACCAACGTAAGCTATGCAGAAAATGCCATGGAAGCGCTTGACGGCGCCGATGCGCTGGCCATCGCCACCGAATGGAAAACCTTCCGCAGCCCTGATTTTGCGGCCATCTCCAGCCGTATGAAACACGCCATTATTTTTGACGGTCGCAACTTATACGAGCCTGAAACCATGCGTGCTGCAGGCTTTGAATACTACCCAATTGGCCGCGAACAAATTAAATCAACATGAGCCAAATTAGCTTACCCGATGTTGCTAACGCCCGCGTGCTGGTAGTGGGCGACGTGATGCTAGACCGCTATTGGTTTGGTGATGTGTCGCGCATATCGCCCGAAGCGCCCGTACCCGTGGTGCACGTAAAGCGCGTGGAAGAGCGCCCCGGCGGTGCCGCCAACGTCGCCCGCAATATTGCCACTTTGGGCGGTAAAGCTACCCTCTTATCAGTTATTGGCGATGACGACGCTGGCAGGGCTTTAAACGTCTTGCTCAAGGCCGAAAATGTGGAAGCCCACCTGCAAATTGATCCGCACCTAGACACAACCGTAAAACTGCGCGTAATTGGCCGCCAACAGCAACTGATCCGCATTGATTTTGAAACCCCGCCGTCAGTTGAAGTGCTAGAGCAAAAGCTAAGCGATTTTGAAGCGCTCGTCGCGCAGGTAGACGTGGTCATTTTGTCCGACTACGGCAAAGGCGGCTTAACGCACGTGGCCAAAATGATCGCATTAGCGAGAAGCCACGGCAAACCCGTGCTGGTTGACCCAAAAGGCGACGACTACGCCGCCTACCAAGGTGCAACCTTGCTCACCCCCAATAAATCCGAATTTAAGCAAGTGGCAGGCAGCTGGAAAGGGGAAGCCGAACTAACTCAAAAAGCCGAAGCCCTGCGCGTAAAGCTAAATTTGGAAGCCCTGCTAGTCACCCGATCCGAAGAAGGCATGTCACTCTTCACCGGCAGCGGCAGCCAACACGAACCCACGCAAGCCCGCGAAGTTTATGATGTATCCGGCGCCGGTGACACAGTTATCGCCACCATCGGTCTAATGCTTGCTGCAGGCAAACCGATGAATGAGGCGATAAGCGTAGCGAATAAAGCAGCGGGTGTTGTTGTGGGTAAATTGGGTACGGCGACGGTGAGTCAGGCGGAGTTGGCGGCGGCGATGGGGTAGGTGGTTTTTGAAGATGCCCTAAAATAGGGCATCTTCGATTATATTGGGGTAGGTTTTCGATGACGGCAGTAGTAGTTTCCCGTCATCGTCTATGCAGTTAATATTGAAGATGATAGGTAAATTTTGCACGATTTTTCACACCGTATTGAGACGCTGCTATTGCCGTTCGCAACCCGCTTCACGCCAGATGGCTCGCAGCCGCTCGCGGTGGTTCATCAATGGATTCACGCGCTAGCGCGCGGACAGCAATTGTTTGGCGGCAATCGCGGTATAACTGCCGAAACCTTGGTGGGCGTGCTAGCGTCGCACAACTTATTTAAAGATATACCTTCATTTAAAAGGCTGTTACTGAAAGCCTGCGTCATTCAACCGCCCAAGCACTCAAAATTTACGTTCATTGATTTATTCGCTGGCATTGGTGGTATGCGAATCGGTTTTCAGAACGCAGGGGGTACGTGCGTGTTTTCATCAGAATTTGAAAAAAATGCGCAAATTACATACCTCGCAAATCATGGCGATTTCCCATTTGGCGATATTACAAAAATTCCAATTGACGACATACCCGATCATGATGTTTTAGTGGGGGGATTCCCCTGCCAACCGTTTTCTCACGCGGGGCTAAAACGGGGCATTGAAGACACTCGGGGCACCTTGTTCCATAATATTGCGGAAATTTTAGAGAAGAAGCGCCCGAGAATTGCACTGCTTGAAAATGTGAAAGGTTTGATTAGTAACGATAAAGGGCATACGCTCCAAGTAATCTTGAAGACGCTTTTGGACATCGGTTATCGCTGCAACATTGATCCCAATTTAATTTTGCACGGTAGCCTTAAGCAGATTCAGCAAGAAGCAAAAAAGATGGTTTTAAGATCCATTGACTTCGGCGTTCCTCAAAATCGGCAGCGCATTTATTTAGTGCTTTGGCGGGAAGTCGGCATTAACAATTTTTTGTACCCTAGTCCAACTTGCACTAAAACAAGGGTAGGTGACATTTTGGAACCCGAACCGGATATTAAATTTACAATCTCGGATAAACTTTGGAATGGCCATCAGCGTCGGAAACAGGAGAATCTGAAGAATGGTAAAGGATTTGGATTCGGTTTGGTTGATGCAGAGACGACTTACACAAATACAATTTCCGCTAGGTATTACAAGGACGGCAGTGAAATTTTGATTCGGCAGGAAGGGAGAAATCCTCGAAAAATCACACAGCGGGAAGCAGCTCGACTACAGGGCTTCCCAGATAACTTTCAGTTGAATAAATCTGCTGTTCAAGCGTATAAGCAATTTGGTAATAGCGTTTCTGTTCCGGTTGTGAGCGAGATTGCCGAGTCGATATCTAAAATTTTGGAAAGGTAAGTGCATGACATCTCCTGAAGGTTTGGCTTCTTACTTAAAGAGTATTACTACCACTTTTAAAGCGGAGCTCGGTGCAAATGGCGGCTACATTACTTTAGCTAATTCAGGGCAACGAGGCGAAGTAAAGACTTTTCAAGTATCGCTTGATTCGTTTCTGGTAACTTTCGAAGATATTTTAAAAAATACTGAAATTTTTGCGCCAAACTCCTTTTATGAGGAAAAAAAATGGCGCTTGCTTGGCGAACAATTTTCAGATCCCACTATGCGCTCGCTGATTGGGGTGCAAACAAAACCAGTATTTACGGCTCTAGGTAAAATTATTTCATGGGCGACGCAGATCCCTAGCCACTTGGTGAAGGATGAAAATGCACAGTTAGATGCCACGAGTATCAAGATCACTCTGAGCGCATTAAAGTCACTTATTGCTTTTTATGCCCCCAAAAAAATTAATTCCGTGGTCAAAGTAATCGCGGGCGTTGCTTTAAGTTTACCCAAACCCTTCATCCTTCTAGCCGGTATTTCTGGCACAGGTAAAACGCGTTTCGTGCGCGAGCAAGCGCGCGCGCATCGCGATGACCTTAGCAATTACTGCCTTATTCCCGTTCGCCCCGATTGGCACGAGCCTTCTGATCTGTTTGGTTATGTTTCGCGTCTGTCCACGCCGCGCTACGTCGTAACTGCCCTGTTGTGCTTTATCGTTAGCGCTTGGAAAGATGCTTTTCAATCCGCCAGTGCTGCGACGATTGAAATCAAGCAAATAGGTGAGATGACACCCTTTTGGTGTTGTTTGGATGAGATGAATTTGGCACCTGTCGAGCAGTATTTTGCGGATTATCTAGCCGTGCTGGAATCGAGGGAATGGCTGGATGGTGGGTATAGTTGCTTGCCGCTTTTAAAAGCGGATACCTTTAAAACTGATCCTGGTATAACCACACAATTGCGCGAAGATTTAGCATTAAGTGATGCCACTTATGACGGCTTATGGGCTTATTTTTCTACTGTAGGCATCCCGCTACCGCCAAATCTAGTTATTGCTGGCACGGTCAACATGGATGAAACCACGCACGGGTTTTCGCGCAAAGTGATCGACCGCGCATTTACGATAGATTTTGGGGCATTTTTCCCTAACGACTTTTCGCACTATTTCAAGCCGATTACATCTAACAAAACGCTTGGCTTTTCCACTTTGTCTTCAGTAACTATTGACGACCTTGCCGGCTTAAAAGCCGATAGCAACGGCACAAAAACGATTGCATTCTTAGGTGCCGTTAATGAGGTGCTAAAAAATACCCCATTTGAGCTAGCGTTTCGCGCGTTAAACGAACTGTTGATTGCGTTGGTCTGTTTTGAGCCGAAGAATGATGGCGAACTGCAGGCGGTTTGGGATGATTTTTTAATGTCCAAAGTATTGCCGCGCATTGACGGTGACGAGAACAAGCTTAAACTCGACGATAACGTTAGTTTATTGACGCGATTGGGCGCGGTTGCAGAAAAATACCTTCCAATTATTTGGGACACTACGCGCCCAGACTTACTTCGCGAAAATTTGGATAAATCCGATCTCATGATTATTTGCCGCAGTAAGCAAAAATTAGCGTGGATGCACCAGCGCCTATTAGCAAACGGCTTCACTTCCTTTTGGCCATAGCCGCAATGGGCGCCGATATTATTTGTACAACTGGGCGTTATTTGGTTGGATCTACTCTGTGCCAAATGTGCTAACCTTAAAAACGCCAGTTTGGGAACTTAATGTCTGGGTTAAAGGCATTGACGATCGCTTAAACACGCTTAAAACAACAATGGCGATGCGCGGGCTACGCTTGCCTGCGGGGAGGCTGTGTTTCTCCCCTCCGCTACTGGTTGAAGTGGATTTGCCTGCACCGCATAACGATGAACTGAGTCAGCCCGTGACGGAGCAACTGCTGCCTGTGCCACTGTTTTATGAAAACTTACAGTATGAGTTTGAATTTTTATTTGCTGCGGAACTAGCGATTGATAGTGAGCCAACAATTGTGCATCGATTGGCTGCCGTTGAAGACAAGTTTCATTTTAGTAAAAAGTCGCGTTCGCTGCGCGGGAGCATTAATTTTGGGAATGACATAGGTTGGTTTAGGCTTGGGCTGCAATACAAGAATACGCAGGGCGCTTTGCAGTCTCAATCAATTTCGTTTGAAGTATTACCCACAAAAATGGTTATGGCGTTAGATTTAGCAGCGATTCATCTTGCTATAGATGCGAAGTATCCCTTGTGGCGGTTTTCTTTCGCACAAAAAACAGAACATGAGCTTGCGCGTTCGCGCAAGCAGCACGAGCGGCTGGCGCTCCTATGGCTTGCACACTTTACGCATCTGAGAACTTCGCTGGAAGCTAGCGTAAAACTCGTTACACGCACCCCGCACGCGCGACTACTGCCTTTTGCCCGTGCGGCGCGGCTTGAGCACCTGCGGGGGCGACTTGGTGCCAAGCTTGAAGCGCGGGTGCAGGCAGATGTTAAAGCGGGAACGCTCAACAATCGGTACGTTACGCAGAGTCGCAGGCTATCAGTGGATACACCTGAAAATCGTTTCGTTAAAATGGTTGTAACGCGCTGCAGTGCAGCATTAAGCGCAATCCTTAAAGTAGCGCGCCAAAACCAGAAAGTACCGGAGGAGAGTGGTCGGCTTTCAGCAAGTTTTTTTGCTGAGTTATCGTCTTGGAAAGCGCCTTTAGATCAGTTGCTCAATCAACCATTTTTTGCTGACGTGGGCGAATTTGCGGGAATGGCGAGTGAATCTCTTGTGCTGCACCAGCGGCCGGGCTATGCAGGCGTGTACCGCATTTGGAATGATTTAAAAGCTTACCTTGATGCCTTTGGGTCGAGTGCTTCTGTGTCGATGAAATCGGTGGCAGATTTGTACGAAGTTTGGTGTTTTTTAGAAATGAAGTGCATGTTGATGGCGCTCGGATTTAAGGAGTTATCTACCCAAAAAGCTGGAACATCCAGCGTTGGTTTAGAAAAGCAAATGAGCCGCGGCGCTAGACCCGCGTTTAACTTGTACCGCGCGGAAGATAATCTAACTATTCGACTATCGCACGAAGAAAATTTCGGTAGGTTTGAAAAGGACAAGAATCCTGAAGTCGGAAAAATTTATTCTTGGACTACTAAGCAAATTCCTGACTTATTTTTGGAAGCCACTTTTGCAGATGGACGTACTATGCGTTGGATATTTGATGCTAAATACCGCGTGGCCGATGATGACGGTGCTGACATGGCGCCCGATGATGCAATAAACCAAATGCATCGCTATCGAGATGCGTTGATTTATTTAGATAAAAAGGGCGATGGCTGGAAAGAGAAGAGCCGGCCTGTGCTCGGCGCGTTTGTGCTTTACCCGGGCTGGTTTGATGAACAGCGTTTGGACCATCCTTATGCCAAATCTATAGACGAAGTAGGTATCGGCGCGTTTCCTTTGCTACCCAATCGCCCAAATCTCTGGCTAGCGAAGTTTTTAGAACAACAATTTGGCAATCCTGCATCGTTAAAAAAATATATTAGGCCAGATGCTGATAAGTACTTGGTCGAAGATTCAACACGGATGGCTGTTACTGGGGCTTATTTGCGGCAGTACCAGGATCTCGCGTTATTGGCTTGTGCGGCGCCCGCCAAGGATCGGGATGCAAGTTACATGGAAAAGTTTGCCAATGGCACGGCTGGCTGGTATCACATTCCCGTTGAAACTACCAAGAAGAAATCTATCTCGTATCATGTGATGCAGGAAACAAGGCATTGTGCTTTGGCTGCCTATTCCGAAACAGAAAAACATCGCGCTATTGAATTTGTTTATGAAGTGATTTCAATCGAAATAAAGCAGCGGTCAACGCTAACTATTGAACAAGCTGGCACGCGTTCTTCAAGTCACGACGACTATTGGCTCATTAAGCTTGGTAGCTCACGCAAAATTGCAAGGCCAATCGTCGTGCCCAACATACGTACTTTTCAAGTTTTTCACACGTCGGTCGATGACTTGCTGCTTTCCAAAGCGTGGGAAGACTTGGCGAAACGGTACGTTGCTTTGGTTTGAGTGTGACCGCACTGGGAACTCTCCCGAGAATGGTGCGTCGGAATTCTCGACACACCATAATTCCTATTTATGCCCGTGCATATTTACCTTTTTGTCCTCAGTCGACTGGTTAATTTATCGTCGGCACAAATTTCTGTCGCGACGCGGATTATCAATTAATTCGCTGCTACATCATCCTAAAATGATGTAAAAAAGTCCTACTTACTGGCAAAGTCTCGCTATGGTTTTTTAGGTGGATAGTCGCGGTCTCGGTGGTGCTGCGGCGCACTTGCTCAACCGCAGCTAGGTTCACGACGATGGCGCGATGCGATTGGATGAACTGTTCGGGGTCAAGTTGCGCGGTTAGGGCGTTCAGCGGGGTGCGGATTAGGCCGTGGTTTATTTGCCCGCTTTTATCGCGCCATGCCACGGTGGTGTATTTGTCTTCAGCGCGCAAAAAGTCTATTTCCTCAACTGCAACAATGCGTAGGGCGCGGCCTACGGCTACGCGCAGCCAGCGGGTGTGGGTTGGCGTGGTGCTTTTTAAAAGTTGGGCTGAGATTTTTTCAAGCAACACTTGCGTATCGGGGGCGGGATCAACGCTGACGAGCCGTGCTTTCAAGCGGGCTACGGTGTCGCCTAAACGGGCAAGCTCAATTGGTTTTACAAGATAGTCGAGTGCGCCTTGATCAAATGCTTGCAGGGCATATTTATCGTAGACGGTTACAAACACAATATGGGCGCGACGGCCTATAAATCGAGCGGCTTCAATGCCTGATAAGCCTGGCATGTGAACGTCCAAAAAACAGATGTCTGGCTTTAAGGCTTCAAAATTTTCGACTGCATCGCGGCCATTGCGTGCGGCGGCGACTATTTTTAGCTCCGGCCAAAGTTGCGCTAATAAGCGCTGCAGCGATTCACGCAACAGTGGTTCATCGTCGGCAATGAGTGCAGTGGGTTTGTTTGGTGTCATCGTTAAGTTTCAGACCTTGATTGCAGTTGCTGGAAAGCAGATTTGCGCGCGGGTGCCGTGCGGCAGGGTGGCAGTTATTTGTAGCGTGGCGGCCGAGCCAAAAGCGAGTTGCAGGCGCTCGCGCAGGTTTGTGATTCCGGTGCCTGCGCCCGTCTTGCTTGGCAAATATCCTGCACCGGTATCGAGCACTTCTGTGTGCCATTTTCCGTTGGCTAATATCGCCGAAACGCTTATGTTACCGCCTTCTTCAGCGGGGTCAATGCCGTGACGCACTGCGTTTTCAACTAATGTTAGCAGCGATAACGGCGGCAACATAGCTGCTGCAGTATCGCCTTGCGCTACTACCGTAAACTGCAAACGGTCGGGCATACGCACTTGCATAATTTCTAAGTAGGCTCGTACCAAATCTAGCTCTTGCGCTAGGCTAGCTAGCGGTGCATTGATACGCGGTACAGCGGCGCGTAAATAGGCGATGAGATTATCCAGCACGGTGGCGGCGTTTGGTGATCCGGTGATCACTAACTCACGCACATTGGCTAAGGTGTTGAACAAAAAGTGCGGCTCTACCTGCGCCTGCAACAAGCGCAAGCGCGCATCGAGTGCTTGCTTTTCAAAATTACTGCGCTCGAGCGCAAAAGCTAACGCTTGGTTTTGCGCCTCGTTTCGTATTTGTTTAAACAGCGCAGCAACGGCTATCCACGGCGCAATTAGCATGCTTAAAAACGTAAACGTACCAAAGCCGCTTAGGCGACTGTCATCGCGCCACCAAGGCTCGGGCAGTCCCAAATTGGTCATGCTGTAACCAATCCACACCACAATCGGCATGCTGAGTGCAACGGCAACCACCTGTAGCCCCCAGCGGGCCAGCCACGACGGTAGCTTTTTCGGCCAGCGTTCAAACAGGCCAAAAACGGTTAAAGCGCACAAGCCAAAAAATAGCAAACGGCCGATTAATATCCAGCGTGATATTTCCCAGCCGTAGGCAAATAGCAAAAATACAATTGCGCAGGTAAGTAACACCACCCGCAGGCGCCGCCAGCCATAAATACGATTGATGGTGCGAAATAACCAGTTGTTTGCCGAAGAAGTCATGGCGTAAAGATACCAGCGGCGGCTTAAATTTACCAAGGATAATTTTTTGTAGGCCAGTATTTTGACCGGCGCAGAAGCCAGTTTTATGGGCGTTTATGAGCGTTTGTGGGGTTTTGCAAACTCGCTCGCCGTGTGTCGCGCAAGCCTATCGTAACTGGCGCCGGTAGGTCGTGCTTTATCGCAAAGGTCTATGCAAAGCCCCGCATGCTCTGCGATCTTACGGCCATCGCGCGGCTTTTCGCGCCAATTTCAAGCCCTTTGGCTAAGAGGTTTAAACATGCCCACTGCATCAAGTTCAACCTACCAGCGCTTCCGCTATTACTTTGTTGGCATCGCCGCGTTGGCTTGCATGGCGCAAATTGGTTGGGAAGCTTTCAATGGCGGCGTGATTAGCCACCATATTTTGCATCGCGCCGATTTGCCTGCAATTTCAAACTGGTGGAGTTTGCTGCTTGTGCCGACGTTAGCGTGGTTTCTTTCAGGTGTGATTTTAAAACGATTTTTACAGACCACGAAAGTTGACGAGAATAGGCTGAAGATGGCCGTAATTGGCGGCTTTGCAGGCGGCTTTTTGATTGGTGCGGCGCTGTCATTCGCGTTTTTGGGTAAACACTTGAATGTAGCAGGCGTGCTTTTTCAAGGCATGTTTTTGGCTGCCTTAATTGTGCCGCTATACCGCGCTGAGTATTTGCTGGGCTTTGTGCTGGCGATGATGTTTACCTTCGGCGCGGTGTTGCCTACGGCCATCGGCTGCATCGTCGCCGCCGTGGCGGCGATCGCGCACTTACTCATTTATCCATGCGCCATTCGCGTGTGGGCATGGGTGCGTCACAAGTTTTAAGCATCTCGTGTAGGTAAGCGCAACTCAACTTTTTAACCAACAGCCAAGGAAAGCCATGAC
Organism: Betaproteobacteria bacterium; assembly: GCA_031409495.1. GTDB lineage: Bacteria > Pseudomonadota > Gammaproteobacteria > Burkholderiales > Usitatibacteraceae > JANMDR01. Next base: position 1,194 of record JANNXI010000313.1, on the reverse strand, counting down.
AAGCGCGACATTAACGACTGAAGCATCTGCGAATAAGGGCCGCTTTTTACCGCGATCAGTCATGTTTTGGCTGGGAGTTGCCGTTATCGGGCAGTGGTTATTCTTTGGCTACATTTTTAGTTTTTATGGTGTTGCTGCGCTGCAGGGTGATTTTCAGGTTTGGGCAAAAAACACGAATGTTATTGCAGGCTATGTGGCGGGCGATAAGTCGGGAAATTCTATGTTTGGTGCACATGCGCTACTGGCGGCGTTGATTGCGCTTGGCGGTGTGTTGCAATTATTGCCGCAAATTCGCGCGCGATGGCCGGTGTTTCATCGCTGGAACGGGCGGGTATTTTTGTTGGCGATAACGGCTGCCACCATCACTGGTTTTGCGCTGGTTTGGTGGCGCGGCACCTACCTAAATTTGGTGAGTGCCTGGGCGGTAACCTTAAACGGTGTGCTCATTGTTGCCTTTGGCGCCTTGGCGTGGCGCACCGTGCGTGCGCGCGATTTTGCCGCGCACCGACGCTGGGCGCTACGTACTTTTTTGGTGGCCAATGGCGTATGGTTTCAGCGCTTGGGCTATTTTTCTTGGTTTATGGTGATGCAAGGGTCGGTAGGCGTGGGCAAAAAAATGGACGGCCCGTTTGATATGTTTATCGGCTTTGGCTGCTATTTGCTGCCGCTGGCAGTGCTAGAGCTGTACTTCCGCGCGAAGGAAAGTGCAAATACCAAACTGCGAACATTTGCAGCCATTACGATCACCTTTTTTACGAGCGTAATGGTGGTGGGCATTGTGGCGCATGCGCTGTTGATTTGGCTGCCCTTGATGCGGAAGCTATGAAGTGCTGGTTAATTGAAAATATGTCAAATGTAACCCAGCTTGAGTAGTTCAATCGCGATAGCTGGGTCTGCGCCGCTAAATCGGCAACGTCTTTTCTTAAACACCACCGCAGCGATTGTGGTAAAACTGCTGGCGCTGGGTTACTAGATCTACTGTGTTACAAAAAACATAAATTAAAGCCTATGCTATTTTCAGTTCGAAAATGACTTTATTTTAGCTGCACCAACGCTTAAAAATGCACTCACGTAGCCCGGCTCTCGCGGCTTTTTGCGACAGCCCGGGTCGGTTGTTTATAAAAGGTTGTAACAATAGTTAGCCCACCACCCCGGCGGTCGCAAAAAGGCGCCAGAACCGGGCGAACGCCTCCG
>JANNXI010000312.1:0-2514 GCA_031409495.1 Betaproteobacteria bacterium | reverse complement strand
ATTGATCCTAAATTTGTTGCTAACTGCACTGCGGCGCAAGTTGCAGCCATGGTGGCCGCTGTAGAAGATGCCGCAAAATACGCCGCTGAAGCCGCCGCAAAGGCTGCTCAAGAGGCCGCCAAAGCTGCTGAAGAAGCCGCCAGACTTGCGGCAAAAGCCCTTGAAGATGCCGGTAAATTGGCCATCTCCGAGGCATCGCAAGCTTGCTCGACAGCCGCCAATGCCGCCGCCGGTGCCATCACCAACGTGGGCACACAGGCCGCAAATGAAATTGGTAATGGTGTAAAAGATATTGCTGGTAAGGCCGCGCGCGGTGCGCAAGACGCTGTAAACGAGGTGCTCAAAACCTTCAAAGTTGGCAGCGGCACCACCACCTGCGATCATCGTTACTACAGCGTGGGCGCGCCCAACAGCGGCAAATTTCCCGATGTGGGCCGCACTGAATATTTATTAAACCTGCACACCACTTTGCTATCGTCCGGCCTGCAAGGTAAAAATTTATACTTCAAAGTGGCCAACGATAACAACCTGCGCCGCCCTGCCCACGAAGGGTTTAAGGCGATGGAAACCACATGGAATGCTTGGGCTAAAACCAAAAAAGACTTAACCATTCCTACCTTTGCTGAATTTCACGCACAGCCGATTCCGGGCTATGGTGGTCAGACAATTAACACCGGAGGCTATGACGCCGTCAGCTTTGAAGCGCGCTTTAAACCCTTAGTTGCGAAGCAAATCGCACTCAGTAACGCCGCCACCGCTGACGCTAACTGGTTAGCTGGCTGGAAGCCATATGTTGATGGTTCGTGGACGCCCAAAACCACCGCCGAACACCAGTGGTGGCGCTGTGCTACGGCTGGTGTTGCCAATATTCCGATGTTTACTTCGGCACGGCTACGTCAAGTCGGCTTGCCCAATGACGATATCGCCAGAAATCTCAGCCCGCAAGATTATGCTGCGCAGTTGGCAAGCTTTGTTGAATTGGTGAATAGCGAACGCAACGGCATTCAAGCCCAAGCGGATTTTTATCGCGACTTTTCGCAACGCTGGCCCTTAGCCAATATCGCCATCGTCAGCGCCATTTACCAAAAACTCAATAAAGATTTATTGCTCGGCTTACCTCGCGCCCGCGTGATCTATCCCTACTATCTTGACCCCATTCAAAAACGCGCAAAAGCCGCATCCGATGCCGCCAAACCGCTGTGGTACCCAGTGCAAAATGCCCCCGCTGGCTTTCAACTAAAACGAGTGCAAACCGAAATGAATGATCTGCGCACCAAGCTCGCACAACAACTCTATGAGCGCCACCGCATCGTCGGCAACCCTACCGAGTTCATGGCTGCAAAAGTAAAAGAATACAACGATGCCCGTGAAGCGCTTCGCGTGCTTGGCGTAAACCTAGCCACGCTAAATAACGTCCCCGTCGACCCCGCCGCTGCGGCCAGAGCCATCACCCGCGCAACTACCGCCTACGACACCGTACTAGCCACCCAGGCCAACGAACTAGTAGCCGAAAAAGCCGCCGAGAAATTTGCAGTAGCACAAGTTGATTTGGATAGACTAGAAATTTTGGTGCAACAACTTGAAGGGATAGTGGCCGCGTTGAGCCGCTAGGCTATATAAGTCTTGAGCCTAGAAGCGGCAGTTGACCGCTAGCCTTATTCGGGGAAGCCTGTTTTCATTGGTTGAAGAGGCTTTATTTTGGGCTTCTTCAAGGGCGTGATCAAGAGCCATTAGCCTATTTGGCTTCTGCAAGAAGAAGGTAAGCAAAAAAAATCACCAGCCCCTCCGAATTAACCAAGCGTACACGGTACGGGGTAATGCCCATTCTTGCAAATATCACAGTGGGCACATTCGCCGCTACAAATTGTAGATTGGGCAGGTGTATTGCCCAACATCGGTATAAAAATATTTGCACCCGCCCAAATTTTCATTACCGATGTTGAACCCAATTTTAGGAAAACCGCGCGCCCAAGCTAGGCCCCGTTTTCCCTTAGACGGCAATCGCTCTGCTTACTGGCTCATCGTCATAACTTCAATTCTTTCCGCTTGGTATAGCTTGTTCATGGTGCTGCAATCGGCGAGCGTGAAACCGTCGCTTTTAAGTGCGGCACGGCGAGCGATAATGCCGGCTTCTAGCTGCTTATAACGCGCAGCTTCGGCGGGCGTTATCTTGCCTTCACTAAATGCCTTTTTGTAGATGCCATCAATCTCCCCGTCAAGTTTTATATTGGCCGCACGGCACTCGGCGAGGACTGTTTTCGTGCTCGCCCTAGCTTCCGCTCCTTGTACCATCGTCATCACTTCCACTTTTTCCGCTTGGTATAGCTTGTTCATGGCACTGCAGTCGGCGAGCGTGAAACCGTCTTTTTTAAGTGCGGCGCGGCGCGCGATAATGCCAGCTTCTAACTGCTTATAACGCGCAGCTTCGGCGGAGCTAATCTTGCCTTCACGAGCTGCTTTGGTGTAGGTGGCATAAAACTCGGAGTCAAGATTTAGATTGGCCGCACGGCATTC
>JANNXI010000311.1:0-8580 GCA_031409495.1 Betaproteobacteria bacterium | reverse complement strand
CGCTCGAAGACGCCGGCAGTGCGTGGGCGGCGGCGGCGGTGGCCAGCGCGCGCCAATCGCTGCGTTCGCGTTGCGTACAGCGGGTGGTCACCGCAAGGCGTACAATTACGCTGAGATCGCCGATCGTGATTTCCCGAGCCCTGTTTATCGCTGGTCCGGGACATGGCACAGTGATTATTTCAGGCGGTAACACTACGCAATTGTTTAGCTTAACGGCCGCAGGTGCGGCCACTATTTCCGGTTTGATAATACAAAATGGAGCGGCCGCAGATAAGGGCGGTGCCATTTTGAATCAAGGCTCCTTATCACTCGATAATATGGTGGTTATGAACAACGCAGCGGTGGATGGCGGCGGCGCAATTTATAACGTAAGTACAAGTGGCGCTACCGGCCAGCTTAGCATCAGCAACAGCCAAATTTCTGGCAATACTGTGTCGGGTGTTTCCGGCATTGGCGGCGGTGCAATTTTTAGCAACAGCACTACTGGCACTGGCGCGGTAGTAACCATCACCAATTCGACCATTACGGGTAATACTGCCAACGCCACCACCACTGGCGCGGTGGGCGGCGGCATCTATTTTGCCAACGGTGCATTGCGGATTCTTAGTAGCACCATTGCGGCAAATACTGCGGGCACGGCAGGGGCTAATATTCACCAAGCCAGCATCGCAAACACCACTCTTTTTATTGCCAATTCAATTGTCGCGAATGGCAGCGTTACTGCTGCTGGTGCGCCTACGGCTGACCGTGATATTTTTCAAGCGGCCACTGCCACGATTAGCTCTGCTGGCTACAATATTGTGCGCAACCGTTCCGGTGCTTCAGGGTACAGCGCCAACGACGCCGCTGACTTAACAGATCCTCTACTTGGCGCTTTAGCCAATAATGGTGGGCCGTCCCTCACGATGATCCTCAACAGCGGATCACCTGCGATCGGCTTAGTGCCGTCAGCTGCCTGCCTTGATGCACAAGCCGCAGCGCTCACCCGTGATCAACGTGGTTTCACGCGGCAAGCACCTGGCATTACAGTATGTGATGCGGGTGCCTTGGAAACGACGAAAATTGTAATTTCACCCGCACTGCCTGGCGGTACCGTGAATGCTGTGTACACCCAAACTTTGACTGCGGCTGGCGGTACGACTCCATATACCTTTGCTGTCACCGCAGGTACGCTACCGACGGGGCTTATGCTTGCGTCCAACGGAGATATTACTGGCACAGCCACAGCAGCTGGCGCCTTCGGCTTCACGATAACGGTAACAGATGCAACAACTGCGACTGCTCCGCGGGCGTACAGTGTGATTATTGCTAAGGCAGCGCAAGCCATTATCTTTGGTGCAGCGCCCACGGTAGTGGTTGGCGGTACGGGAACGGTCGCGGCTAGCGGTGGGGGCGGAACCGGCGCGGTTAGCTACTCCACAGCATCAGCAACCTGTTCAGTTGTCAGTACCACCGGTGTGGTGACTGGTATTAGTGTCGGTGCCTGTGCAATTGACGCGGTAAAAGCGACTGATGCAAATTTTTTAGCAGCGCCGCAAATTAGCCAAAACCTTACGATTACGCAGGGCAGCCAAACTCTCAGCTTTGGCGCAGCGCCGATCGTGGTTGTTGCGGGCACGGGCACTGTAGTGGCTAGCGGTGGCGCGGGAACCGGTGCAGTAAGTTATTCCACAGCATCAACCACTTGTTCAGTCGCCCCCACTACTGGGGTAGTTACTGGTATCAGCGTTGGTGCTTGTGCTGTTGATGCGGTAAAAGCTGCAGATGCTAATTATCTAGCTGCGCCGCAAGTTACCCAGAACCTGACTATTGGTCAAGGTAGCCAAGCCATTACATTTGGCGCGCCACCTAATGTGGCTGTAGGCGGAACAGGAACTGCAGTAGCAAGTGGTGGTGCCGGAACTGGTGCAATTAGCTACTCTACAGCCTCAGCGGCATGTTCAGTGGTTGCTACTACTGGTGTGGTTACCGGCATCGCCGCCACGGCATGCGCCATTGATGCGGTAAAAGCGGCAGACGCGAATTATTTAGCCGCCCCACAGGTTACCCAAACTATCACCATCGGCAAAGCAGCGCAGGCAATCGTCTTTGGCGCAGCCCCTACCGTCGTTGTCGGCGGCACCGGAACGGTGTCGGCCAGCGGTGGTGCGGGTATCGGCGCAATTAGCTATTCAACCGTATCCACTACCTGCTCCATCGTTTCAACAACTGGTGTCGTGACTGGTATTGCGGCGGGAGCCTGCGCGATCGACGCCGTGAAAGCCACTGATGCGAACTACGCAGCTTCCCCGCAAATTACCCAAACCCTCACAATTGGCCAAGCCGCGCAAGCGATTGCGTTTGGTGCAGCGCCAACCGTTGTGGCCGGTGGTACTGGAACGGTTTCAGCCAGTGGTGGTGCCGGAACTGGCGCTGTCAGCTACGCAACGGCCTCCGCTACCTGTTCAGTCGGTGCTCTTACCGGTACCGTAACCGGCATTAGCGTTGGTGCATGCTCAATTAATGCAGTAAAAGCGGCTGACGTTAATTATTTGGCTGCGCCGCAAGTTTCGCAATTACTCACTATTGGCCAAGGTTCGCAAACACTTGTGTTTGGCGCAGCCCCAGCGGTAAGTGTCGGCGGCACCGGCACTGTGACGGTTACTGGCGGCGCTGGAACTGGTGCTCTGAGCTTTTCGACTGTATCGACGACGTGCTCCGTAGTTGCCGCCACGGGCGTAGTTACTGGCAGTACGACAGGTGCTTGTATTATTCGGGCCGATAAAGCGGGCGACACTAATTTCACCGCTGCTGCGCAGGTCACCCAGTCCATCACCGTCGGTGTTGGCGCGCAAACCATCACCGGATTCGCCCCTGCAACAGCGGCTGCAGTCAGTACCACAGCTGTGGCGCTTTCAGCTACCGGCGGTGCATCCGGCAATGCGGTCACGTTCTCAACCACTAGCAATGCGGCAATTTGTACAGTAAGTGGCGCGAGCGTCACTTATACTGGCTTGGGTGCCTGCACATTACGCGCTGCGCAGGCGGGTAATGCCAACTACGCCGCCGCGGCTAATGTTGACGTGACGGTAACGGTTGGTGTTGGCGCGCAAACTATTAATTTCCCGCCGCAATCGCCGTCAGTGCAAGAGTTGGTCGTCAACGGCACTTTTGCAATCAACCCACTTGCAACCGGCGGAAGTTCGGGTAATGCCGTTACTTACACTTCTGCTACGCCTGCCGTTTGCTCAGTAGCAGGCACGGTAGTGACTATGTTAGCAACGGGTACTTGTAATATTGCGGCGAATCAGCTGGGGAATGCCAATTACAACGCCGCGGCGACAGTTAGTCAGGGCGTCACTATCGACCTAGCGCGCCCAATTGTGATTGCTAGTATTTCTGGTGCGGCCAACGGCTCAATGAGTCCGCTAGGATCGCGCGAAGTAGCACGTAATAGCGTGCTGGATTTTATAATTACCGCAAATCCTCAGTATATTACACGCGTTAACAGCAGTTGTGGTGGCAGCATTGTTACCTCAGTCCCGCTCGTACCTCAAGGCGCTGGCACCAATACTTTCCGCACTGACGTCATCAACAGCGATTGCACCATCGTCGTCAGCTTTGTGGCTGTGACCCCAAGCATCACGATATCGGGCGGCACGGCTATTACGCCAGTAAACACCACCCCAGCACAAACCTTCACCGAAGTAGGGCGGGTCGCTACGTTTACGGCCAACCTCAGTGGTGCCATAGGCGTATTAAACTTCTTCAATACCGCCACAAGCCCCGTATTTATTGGCTTTAAAGCCGATGGTGTAGACATCGCTGGCTGTGAGCAGCAGCCGCTCACCCGCACCTATACGACTGAAGAAAGCTTTACCCAAGCCACTTGCAGCACCAGCACCTTAAGCCTAGGCAATAAGATCATTACCGCCACCTTCAGCGGTGACAACTACAACTTCCCAGCCACTACCAGCACCACAGCTACACCAACGCAAGCGCTCACGCATGTCGTGATCGCAGTCGGTGCGCCGCCGCCGGCAATAGTGGTGCCTCCGGTAGTGGTTGTACCGCCAGTAGTAGTTGTGCCGCCGGTAGTTGTACCCCCGCCATCAACCACCCTGCCAACCGTACCCTCCAGCTTGCCACCGATGACGTTCACGCTACAACCGATGACAACGTCAACGATACCAAGTAGCCTCACAAGCGCTAACGGCAGCGTCAGCTTTAACGGCATCCGTGGTGCAGATGGCACGGTCGATCTCACCATCACCGCCAACCCGCGTTATTTAGCCATCGTCACGGGAACCTGCGGCGGTCGCGTTATCACCTCCCAATCGCTTGTGCCACAGGGTGCTGGCAGCAATATCTACCGCACAGCAGAAATAGGGCAAGAATGTACCGTAATCGTCACCTTCAGCCCCGTCATTCCCACCATCACAGTTTCGGGTAGCAACACCCCAACTGCAGTTAACGCCACACCTAACATAAGTACCAGTGTGATCGATCAGCCAGCCACATTCATCGCCACGATGCGTCAAGCTATTGGCCTAGTAGGCTTAAACAATGTATCCCCAAGCACGGTATACATCAGCTTCTTCGCTGACGGGCAAGCTATTGTGGGCTGCGAGCAGCAGATCATCAAGCAAGCGTTTACCTTCGAGGAAAGCTTCTACCAAGCCACATGCAGCACCTCGGCACTACCTCTTGGCAGCAGCAAGATCACGGTAAGTTTCAGCGGTGATAACTACAACTTCCCGGCCATCACCGACAGCAACAACACACCAACGCCGGTGCTGACGCATGTGGTGCAGTAGGCGCCGTTTGGGCGCAGTGCGTGCGCCCAAACCCTAAAGCTGACGCGCTGCCGCAGTAAACGGAATGTTTAAATGAATGCCTTGAAGACGCCCTATTTTAGGGCATCTTCAAAGCTTTATTGTTGGGACTTTAACTTTGAATACGGCACGCTGTTTGACGATGATATTGAACGCAACATAGTCAGCCGCCGCGTTGATACCCTAGGCCGACGCAATCGCACTGCGGGCTATGCGTGGTGTGCCGCAAAAAAAGCGTTTTACAGCGAACAGGCGGCGTCAATGTTGGTCGTGGATTATTATTTATTAGGCAGTTCGTTCGAAAAAGTACTGCCGCTAATTTACCAATTTATTCGTGAGCCACCGTTTGCCCACGCGCTTAATAAACTGCAATTTGATACGCATGAAATTGACGCCAATTTAGGCGTAACGGGCTTGCACACCCTGCGCGACAAAGTAGCGCTAATGTCGCGCATGTGCATACTGCCGCCAGATTTATGCGCCAACTACGTCAATATGATCTTTTGGCTAGACGGGGTAAACGGTCGAGTCAACGAAATTACGAATCAAAAGTGAAAGTGCAGCAACGCTGATGCATATTGTGGTTAAGCAAGCGTTGGTAGTGGCTGAAGATTCCCTGATTTAGGGCATCTACAAATAAACCAAAAATAATAATGTGGATTTTTATCACACATTTTAAAAAATACGTGCGTGAAAACGCGAAAAACAATATGCCCTTTGGCCTAATTGTTTTTGTGTCGATTAAAGCGTATGCTAAAACGATAAGAAAAGTATGGCGGTAAAGTAAAATCGCTATATAGCCGCACCCGAAGTTATTCAAGAACGGCGAGATGCCCACTTTCAACAACATCATCAGCCCGCCGACCTCGTCGATCATTTTCTCGCCTAGATCGATTTCGCTTCGCACTGAATAAGTCTTTTGCCAACAGTTATTTTTAGAAGAATCGGGGATATCATGAAAAATTTAATCAGCTACATTGCAACGCTTTTAATTGTACTTAGCGGCGTGTTTTTTTCCGCAGACAGCGTTGCTCAGCACACATCAGTCACCTGCACGGCGCGAAGCGCAACTGTCGCGAACGGTGGTTCAGTCGTCATCAATATATCTACCTGTGATCCGTATCTCGTAATTTTTCCGGGGATCGGTTTTGGAACAGGCACACCGTCGTACACAGGCCTCAATCGTGCCGTCGGTGTGTTGCCAGCACACGGAGCGCCACTGCTGTCGATGACCGGCGCCTCATCTTTTTTAACATATACGCACAACGGCAACGCCGCGACCTCCGACTTCTTTGACATTGAAGATGCTGACAATTTATACATCCGATTCAACATCACCATCACGCCACCTACGTCGTCGATTGTTGTATCTCCGGCTTCCGTTTCACTACGCACCGGGCTCGCTTTTAGTCAGCAGCTTTCGGCCACTGGAGGCACGGCACCCTACAGCTATTCAATAAGCGCGGGTGCGCTCCCGCCGGGGCTGTCGATGACTGCACAAGGGCTCATTACTGGCACGCCAACGATTCGAAGCGCATTTAGCTTCGCTGTCAGTGCACAAGACTCCCTAGGTGCGTTCATAGCAAAAACGTATAGCGGTACCATCGCCAATCCAATCTTTGCCGCGTCACCCACTCCGGTTACTTTATTGCAGGGCGTCGCTGCATCGATGCAATTCAACGGTGGCGGCGGAACGGCACCCTACGCATTTCCCGCGGACGTGAGCGTTGTGCTTCCGCTTGGTCTGTCGCTTTCCGCGAGCGGTTTGCTCACTGGCACGCCCACTGCGCTTGGCACCACCAATGCGAGCATTGTCGTGAACGACAGCACCACCGATCCGGTGTGCCCCGGGTGCGACTTTTTTGGCTTCGTGACTGTTCCGATGACGGTGACTTCGACGCTCCCAACGGTGTCTATTGCGGTGTCCCCGACTTCCGTTGCAGAAGACGGCGCGACAAATTTGGTGTTTACCGTTACGCGTAGTGTGGCACTTGCCTCCGCGACCACCGTCAACATCACCACCAGCGGTACCGCCACATCAGGTACAGATTATACGGGTGGTGTTGCCACCGTCGTCATTCCGGCCGGCGCCACGACTGCCACGATCACCATCAATCCGAGCGCCGACAGCACAACGGAAGCCAACGAAACCGTTATGCTTACCGTGGCTGCTGGCACGGGCTACACGGTGGGCGCGCCTGCAAGTGCCACCGGTACGGTATTAAATGACGACGTGGCCGTGCCTACCATCGCTAGCGCCATCTACAATGCGACCACGGGTGTTTTAAGTGTCGCCGCATTAGATTTGACTGCTGGCGACACCATCGACGTAACCAAACTAAGCCTAACCGGCCAAGGCGGCAGCTATACCTTAACGGCGGCCACGCCAAACGTCACCGCCAGCAGCGCCACGGCGTTTTCCGTGACTTTAGGTGCAGCCGATAAGCTCAACGTGAACGGCGTGCTGAACAATAACGGCACAGCAGCAGTTGACACCACCCTATTTAACTTAGCCGCCGCTGCCAATTGGGATTCTACAGCCAGTGCGGCAGCAGATTTCACCGGCAACGGCGTCACCGTCAGTAGCGTAACGGCACCCACAATCACCAGTGCCACCTACAACGTATCAACCAATGTATTTACCGTCACTGGAACCAATTTAGTTAAAACCATCGGTGCCACTAACGACACTACCATCAACAAACTCACCATCACCGGTCAAGGCGGTGCCACACGTACACTCTTCACCACCGGCAATGTTGAAATCACCAGCGCCACCAGCTTTACCTTCACCTTGGCAGGCGCTGATATTGCTTCTGTAAATGCCCTGTTAAATCAAAACGGCAGCAGTGCCTTTGATAGCACAACCTACAATCTAGCTGCCGCAGACGATTGGAATAGTGTAATCACCGGCGGCAATACCCAAGATTTGACGCTCAACGGCATCACCGTAAGTGGATTGGTTGCGTGTACTGCCGGTAATTTCTCAGCCACCGGCAATACACCTTGCACCCCAGCGCCTGCAGGCAGTTTTGTAGCCGGCGCAGGAGCCACCATCGCCACGCAATGCGCCATTGGCACCTTCACTAGCTCCACAGGCAACACTAGTTGTAGCGCAGCCCCAGCGGGCACATTTATTAGCACGGTAGGAGCAACCGGTGCCACCGCATGTGCCGCAGGTAGTTACAATGCCAGCACTGGACAATCCGGCTGCACGCTCGCCTCTGTTGGAAGTTTCGCCGCAGGTACAGGTAATACGACCCAAACAGCCTGTGCCGCAGGCACCTTCGCAGCCAGCACCGGTTCAAGCGCGTGTACGCCAGCCCCTACAGGAAGTTTTGTACCGGGTACGGGGGCATCGAGTGCGATTAGCTGTGCGGTTGGCACCTTCACCAGCACCACCGGCAACACCAGTTGCACTCCCGCGCCAGCAGGAAGCTTTGTATCTGGCACAGGTGCCACTAGTGCAACACAATGCGCCATTGGCAGCTTCAGCAGCGCCCCCGGTAGTATTAGCTGCACCACAGCCCCAGCCGGTAGTTTTGTCAGCACAGCAGGTTCGACCAGCGCCACACTGTGTGCCGCCGGTGGCTTTAACGCCAGCACTGGTCAAGCAGCCTGTACTTTAGCCTCGCTGGGTAACTTTGTACCGCTAACAGGTCAAACTGCCCAAACGACATGTTCCGTAGGCACCTTCGCCGCCGCTACTGGCCAAAGCAGTTGCACCCCAGCACCAGCCGGTAGTTTTGTATCTAGCACAGGTGCC
>JANNXI010000310.1:0-15552 GCA_031409495.1 Betaproteobacteria bacterium | reverse complement strand
AATATTTGGTATTTGATGCGCAACGGTACGCGGCGCGTGCGTCAACGCTTGGCATGGCTGGTGCAGTTTATGCAGCTTTGGTATGGCGCGGATGAACGTAAGCGGCTGGCTACCGCCCGTTCACAACACATCAACTCAGGGGCACTAAACCAAGCCGGCGAGCGCGATTTTTCTCGTGCGCTCGCTAGAAGTCTCGAAGAAGATTCAATCGAGCGCGTGGTCTTAGAATGGACGCTGCTACGATCAATGCAAGAGGAGTGCGCGCGCAAGCAAACGAGCCTCGCCGCTGGTTTAGGGGACTTATTTGATCTGGATGGAGAGGATAAAGTATTTCGAGGTGCTGCTGAATATTTGGCACGTTTTGAAGCGTTAGAGCCAAAATTGCGCCTTTGCCCTCATCCTAAAACAGAAGAAGAAATGCAGGAATGGGTGAAGCTTGTGAAGCAGTCGTTGGGATTGACTATTGCTCACAAGGATCAAATCAGCATTGATGCGCCTGATATTTCAAAGAAAAACTTCGAAAAACTTGTCTTCATCTTGCGCGACGAAAGCACTTTATGTGACAGGAATTACTCAACAGAAGTTGCACAAATAATTCGCGCTAGCATTGGTAGCGGTGACTTTTTCCCCGACTTTCCTGATCCAGAATTGGCTTGCAAGCAATTGCAATTTTGCTTCAGTGACTCGCCAGAAGCTTACTTGCGCATGTTATTTAGGTTGAAAGATGATCACATAGGTGAGTGGGTAAAAAAAGCCTTTGCACAAGCTGCGACACTCCATAAAAATGACGGGCCAATTGCACTAAGTTATGCCAATTTTCTGAGCAATGTACTTCGCGAGTATCCAGAAGCGGATAGAGCCTATCTAGAAGTCCTTGAGCTGAATGCGCCATTTCCCAAAAATACACTGTTTTGGCAGAAAGTGGGCGACAATCGGATTGGCGGTCGCGAGCGTCTAGGCTTGGCAATTGCAGCCTACAAAAAGAGCATTAGCCTTGACCCCAGAGGTGCGCCAGTATGGCGAAAATTGGGGGACACCTTCGCGATGCACGCGTTACGTTTTGGTGAAGCGGAGGCTGCTTATAAGCAGGCAATTGCGATAGACCCCAACGACAGTTTAACGTGGACAAATTTTGCACAATATTATGTGCAAATTGATAAATTAGCGTTGGCTAGCGAAGCATATCGATCGAGCCTTGGCTGCCTAAAGCAAACGTCAGACGATTCAGCGATTGCTCGCAGTCTTCAGGCCAACTTGTGGTTGGGCAACCACGATATGGCACAACAAGCCTTAGCCCTTTTGACTGCTAAAGCGGTCAGTGGGAACGACGCGTGCTTTGATCTTTTAGTCGAACAATGCGGAGAGTGCTTCAAAATCGGCAGGGCCGCAGCGCTTGCGGAACTTTTGCAGGAAAGCAGTCACGCCGAATTTTTGCAACCACTTAGCCTAGGACTAAAGGCCGCCATTTCGACAGACATTGACCCGGCATTTGCAGGTGTCACCCCTGAGACGGAAGCGCTGGCACGCGAATTTCTTGCGCGAATCAAGCCGAAAATACAGCCCCAAGAGAACGTTCAGGCCGCTCAGAAAGTCGCAGATTAGTGTAATTTTGCTGGGAATTAGATGTCATAACACCACCTAGAAACGCCCTAATTTAGGGCATCTTCAGCCTATTTTTTTCACCCAAAATCGAACCCCAATTGCTGGTCATTCATAGTGGGTGCAACGGCTTTAACCTTACTCCGCACCCCACGCTGCGCTGCCGTCATCCCGCTCTTCCGACTACCGTGCGCGTTTTGAATTGCGTTGGCTTCCACGCCAAATCCAGCTCCGTGATGCACCGCCGCCATTCTCGCTTTTGCCTCGCGAACTGCGCGCGCAAAATCAACAATCGGTTCTGGATAATTGCCACCCAACACCACACCCGCTTGCGCGAGCAACATCGGCGGTGCTAACCATGGGGTGTGGATAAAATCACCTTGCAGGCCGTGTAATTCGGGCACCCAGCGACGGATGAAGATGCCCGCTGGGTCGTGTTCTTGGCCTTGTTTGATGGGGTTGTAAACGCGCATGGTGTTGATGCCGGTGGTGCCGCTTTGCATTTGCATTTGTGAGTAATGGATGCCGGTTTCATAGTCGGTGAATAGGCGCGCTAGATGCTGTGCAGGTTCGCGCCAGTGTAGCCATAGCGGGTAGGCCGCGAAAGAAACTAACATCGCGCGCATGCGAAAATTTAGCCAGCCGGTGTGTTGCAGGGCGCGCATACAGGCATCGACAAATGGATAGCCGGTTTGGCCGGTTGCCCAGGCATCGAAATGGACGTGGTTAAATTCAGGCTCGCGCAAACCGTTAAACGCGCTGTGCATGTTTTCAAACTCAAACTGCGGCTCGGTTTCTAGCTTTTGAATGAAGTGGCAGTGCCACGCCAAGCGCGATTCAAACGCAGTTGTTGCGCGCGCCCATTGCGTCGCGTTGGCGTGTATGGGATGCATCGGATGCGCTGCGTGCTCGCGCACTTCGGCTGCGAGCCATGCACGGCGGGCGTTAGATGCTTGGAAAGTTTCGGTCACTGAAATTGTGCCGTAAGCCAAATGCGTGGATAGGCGCGAGCACGATTCGTAAGCGGTAAGTGGGCTGGATAATTCACGGTGATACCGCTGCCCCCGCTCGGTTAAAAAACTGGCGATGGTATCAAGCGCAGCTTTACGGCCGCCGGTTTGAAAGGCGCTAAACGTGTCGTCACCAATGCCCTGAAGATGCCCGTAAAATACGGCGTTCAGCGCATCTCCACGAGGATCGCTTAACGCTGATAACAAGGTAGCAAGTGGCACAATATCGAGTGCAGCAGTTGCAAAGGTGATCGCGGGCGGCGCATCTATAATCGGGTGTTGCACAAAGCGCAGCCACTGTCGCGCCCAGCCATTGCGGTCTTGCAAGCGGCGCACCACGCCAAATTGTTGATGTTCGTTAAAGCGAATACTTCTACCCCGGCACCAACGCGCCACGGCAATATCGCGCGCGAATGTCCACTTTGATCCAGTTTCTTCATGCGCATGGAGCGCGAAGGTTTGGGTGGCGGCAATAGCTTCAAGCTGCGTAATAATGTCGCCCCGAACTACGGCGAGCGCACCACCAAGCTCACGTAGCGATTTGTGCAGGCTCAACAGGCTTTGCACGATAAAATTTGCGTGCCGCGCCGAACGATCCGTTTGCTGCCACAGCGCAGGTTCAATTACGTACAGGCACAACACGGGGCCAAGGGCGGCGGCACGTTGCAATGGAATGTGATCCGCAATTCTAAGATCACGTTTGAACCAGACTACTTGAAGCATGACAGACAAATACCTTGCTTAAATTAAATTGAACGCCTGCTTTGGATGATACTAAAACTGCGGTAATGATGATGCTGCGGGCGTGATTTTAGGCATCAAAGTAGGGATGTATTGTATGTCTAAAGACTCCCTAAATACGAGCATCTTCAGGCATATTTTGGGAGTAAAATTAGGCTAACAGCGATGGCCATCGACAAGTTCTAAAAGGACAGGCGCTTCGACAGAGGCGGGATTAGTTTCTCACCACCAATAAGCCGCTGGTCATGCCGATAGTCTTCGTGCTCGCGCACGACCCAGTCGCCGCGTGAGAAGCGCTGTTTTAGCGCTCTGACAAGCGCTACGAAGGAATGCCCCTCGCTAGCATTGCTGTCAAGGTGCACCACTCCACGCAACGACTGCTGCTGCACCAATGCTAAAAGCGCATCTGCGGTGTCGTCCATAAACGAGCATGCTGGAATCCATACGCGACTTGCCGCCACGTCGCCATCGCGGATTTGCCATTGGTCGAGCGCCATGAGCATGTTGTTTCCCGCTTGAGTTGGGTCAATTTGCCAGCCGATTCGCGCTACGATGGCCGCCGGATTTTCTTTTAATATGGCGTCTTCGGAAGCCATTTTGTACTGACCGTAGCCGTCCTTAGCCGTTCTTGCTGAATCAATTCGGTGCGGTCCAGGCGGTTCGTTGTTAAACACCATCGCTGAGCTTGTATAAACGAAGGGTATGGCATGGTCGGCCGCGTAACGTGAAAGCCGCGCACTCCATCCAGCGCTACCTAGTGCCAGATGAAAAATTGCGTCTGGTCGGACAGCTTCAAGAAATGCCCAGCACGCCGCCGAGTTTTCCGGATCGACTTCTGAGCGATTCCAGCCCACAATTTCGCAGCCTTGGTTGCGTGCTGCGGCGGCTAATCGAGGGGCGAGTGAGCCGCCAAGGCCGGTGATAAGGTATTTTTTGGGGGACATAGCGATGAACTTATTGAATAACGTGAGCAGGATATTGCAAGATCGGAGACGGCGCAGCTTTCGCTTCCCGAATATTTCAGCGCAATTCTAACAAGTTTTGCAGATTGCTAATCAACCCCAAACCATTCGCTACAATGACGGTCATAATAATCGAACATTGGTATTTTTCTAATCGCTTCAACAGGGACTCCTATTTTGACCACACCAACAATTCAAGCCCTTATCCTCGCGGGCGGTCAGGGCAGCCGCTTGTGGCCGCTTTCTCGAGCGCAGAGCCCTAAGCAGTTTTTAGCCCTTGATGGCGATGATTCAATGTTGGATGCTACTGCCAAGCGCTTGCAGCCTTTGATTGCGGCGGATGCCATTACGGTGATTTCTAGCGAATCTACCGCGCGCGGGCATGGCTATGCGGCGTTGCAGCAGTTTGCGACAATTCTTGAGCCGGTGGCGCGCAATACCGCACCGGCGATTGCCGTGGCGGCGTTGAAGTTTGCCTTGCTGAAGCAAGACCCGGTGCTCGTCGTGTTACCGTCAGATCATGTAATTACCAACGTACCTGCGTTTCATACGCAATTGCAATTGGCAGTTGAAGCCGCAAACACAGGCAAGTTGGTCACTTTTGGCATTGTGCCAACGCGGCCTGATACGGGGTTTGGGTATATTAAAACAGGGGTAAATGGTAGCGCAGCCGTGCTGCCTGTTCTGCAGTTTAAAGAGAAGCCTGACTTGGCTACGGCCGAGCAGTTTTTAGCCGAAGGCGGTTATTTTTGGAACTCCGGCATGTTTGTCTGGAAGGCGTCCGCAATTTTAGCTGCGGTTAAGCAAACCTTGCCCGCCATGCAAGTGGTGTTAGATAAAATTGCTGCTGATGTTGCTAGCGGACAAACTTTTGATCAAGCGTTGAAGGCCAATTTTGAGGCGTCTCCAAGCATTTCAATTGATCACGGCGTACTTGAAAAAGCCACCAATTTGTTTTTGATTCCCGCCGATATTGGCTGGTCTGAAGCCGGCACGTGGGATGCAGTTTACGACATTACGCAAAAAGATGAACACGGTAATGCCAGCCGTGGCAACGCCATCACCATTGATTGCAAAAACACTTTGGTGCGCAGTGAAAAGCGCTTTGTGGCCGTGGTGGGGCTTGAGGATGTGACCGTAGTAGAAACTGCCGACGCGGTGCTAGTGACCAAACACGGGCATTCACAAAAAGTAGGCCAAGTGGTGAAAACCCTTGCTGCACGGGGTTCTACAGAACATCACGAACATTTAACCGTGAATCGGCCATGGGGTAGTTATACGGTGCTAGAAGAGGCGCCAGGTTTTAAATTAAAGCGCATTGAAGTTGCACCGAATGGCAGGCTGAGTTTGCAAAGCCACAAGCACCGCTCTGAACATTGGGTGGTAGTGCGCGGCAAGGCCTTGGTTACACGCGGGCCTTCCAACACCGTGCTTAGCGAAAATGAAAGCACTTTTATTCCTGCTGGCGTAAAGCATCGTCTGGAAAATATCGGCGAAGAACCGCTGCAGATCATTGAAGTGCAAGTAGGCAGCTATGTGGGCGAAGACGATATTGAGCGCTTTGACGATCAATACGGGCGCACGGTAGAAAAATAAAATGAGCGCTTCTGTAATGACTTCAAAACAAAAATGGTAAAAGCCCGGTATGAGCTGCGTGGCCATTTGGAATGGGTCGCGGGTCGTATCGCGGCGTTTAAGTAAAGCGGGGACTTGATAGAAGGCAAATGTAAGGAGTGCATTTGCTAAATGACGCGTAGCCCGGCTTTAGCAGTTTTTTGCGGCAGCCGGGGTCTTTGATTAAACATCGACAGCGTCAATTTTGAGCATCGCCCCGGCTATCGCAAAAAAACCGCGAGAGCCGGGCTACAGTACGCTATCGGCCTACTGCTTTTTTGGCACTGGCTTTTTCGCTACCGCCGCCGCTTTAGGAGCAGGTTTTGCGGCTACCTTTGTAGCAGGCTTTTCAGCTATCTTTGGAGCGGGCTTCGCGGCCTTCTTCACCACTGCTGTTGCCGCCACTTTGACGACGTGTTCCTTTTCTGCTGTTTTTGCAGCTGATGTAAGCACTTTATCAAGCTGCGTGTTTATCGCAGGTTCAATCGTGCCCTTCATCATTTTCAGCATAAAGCCCAAGGTGACTTCTAAATCAATTGTTGTAGCGGAAACTTTCAAGGTGCCGTTCACTCCGCTGCGCGAAAACTTAAGCGTATCGCCAGCCCAGTCACCGGTTAAATCAAATTGTTCGCCTAACTTTTCAGCCACTTTATCGGCTGCAACACGAGCGCCTTTTAAGCCGAGCGCGTGTTTACGATGAATTGATATATCTGCCATGTTCTTCTCCGAAATAATTTATTTTTAATGTCTAACTTGCGCTAATACGTTCGTAGTAAACGCTAGGCGCTCGATCAAAGTGCGTAAAAATTGCCGATTAAAACGTAACTGACAGGCGTCAGATAGTTGTTCTAACTGCACATCTTGTACCTTTAAGAGTTGTACTTCTGACATCGCGATAATTGAGGCGGTGCGTTTGGTTGCGCCGCCGCTTAAATAGGCCATCTCGCCAAAGCAGTCACCATCTTTGAGTACGTTCAAAACCTTGCCATCTTTCATTACTTTTACTTGGCCAGCGACAATAATAAAAAACGCATGACCAATGTCGCCTTCCATCATTAAGTTTTGCTCGCGACTCTGGATCTCCCATATCGCGCCGCGTAGTACTTCCCATAACTCTGAATCTTTAAAGCTAGAAAAAAACTCCAACCTGCGCAGCGCATTAAATTTTTCGGCGGATGAAATTTCAAAGCTGTATTTTTCAAGCTGCGGGAAAGTGTCCGCCAAATCACGCGCCATCGCATACCAAGCAGGGTAGCGGTTACGCACATCTTTTGCCATTGCCCGTTCGACAATTTCAACTAATTTTTCTGGAATATCGGGACGAATTTTCTTCAGGCTAGGTGCTTCTTCATTCAATATTTTATTGATTACAGCAACTGAGCTATTCGCAAAAAACGGTAAGCGCCCAGCCAATAATTCATACATCACCACGCCGAGCGAATAGATATCGGTTTGTACCGATGGGCTCTCTTCGTTGATTTGCTCGGGCGCCATGTAGGCGGGGGAGCCTACGAAGCCATCAATTTGTGTGTGGGTAGCCTGTGAAATTTGGGCGGTACCGAAGTCGGAAATCTTAATATCGTCGCGGTCGGACAATAAAATATTGGCCGATTTAATATCTCGGTGAATAACACCCTGTTGAAACGCGTAGTCCAGCGCTCGACAGGCTTTAAATATGAGTAGAACCGCTTGGCGGACGGGCAGTAAGTTAGTTTCGGTACAAAACTTTTTTAAATTGCCGCCGTTTACGCACTCCATTACGATGTAGCGTACGTCGCCATCCACAACGGCATCATGTACAGCCACGATATTAGGATGCGAAAGTTTGCCAACAAGAGATGCTTCGTTTAAAAAAAGCTTTTCAAAGCGCTTGGCTTCTTCTGGGCTCATGCCTTCCATGGCGTTGGCCACTTTGATGGCTACTTTGCGATCATTAAACTCATCTTCGCCAAGATAAACGACGGAAGTGGCGCCGCGGCCTAATTCCGAGATAACGTTATATTTGCCGATTTTTTGTGGTCTGGTGGCACTCATTTTGTCCCCGTTATGCTTGCTATACGGCTCGATTGCGTTCACTGACAATGGCTTGATGTTTAAAGTGTAGCGTAATTTGCGATTAAATCAACGCGCGGTCGCAGTCAGTGTTGTATTGTTTGCAAGTTCATGGCCGTGAAGTGCACTAAATTGGCTTAACAAGTGCTGCGCGCACGCATCAAAGCCCGCAGGCGAAATATCGCCGACCGCAACCGGTGCAGCGGCATTGGCGTGCACATAGTTTGAAAACATCGAGCGCTCATATGCGGGATCATAGTGTTTGACCAACATGCTTTCAACAAAACTATCCCAATTCTTCGCGTTGGCAAACGCTTTCCATTCGTCAATTTGTGCTTGTGAATGCAGCCCCACCAAACAATCGAGCTTTGAAAACAATAGCGCATGGTTTTCAATTAAATGCAGGTATTCCTCGCGCAGCAAACAAATACGGGCGTCTTGGGGCGTTATCGCTTCAAAACAAGCGCCGTTGCGCATGGTGTCCATCAAGGTGTGCGGCACTTGCACGGCACCTACTTTTTTACTTTCGGCTTCTACAAATACCGGAAGCGCTACATCAAAACTATTAAGCGCCGCCCACACCAAACTTTCAAACCCTTTTTGGCTCGGCTGCGGCGCATCAGGCAAATCGCCCAAAATCGAACCTTTGTGCGCTGCCAATTGCTCCAGATCCAATACCTGCGCACCTCGGCGTGCTAGGGCTTCCAGCAATCGACTTTTGCCCGAACCCGTCCGCCCACAAACTACTTGATAACGAAATTGCGGCGCAAGTGCATCAATATCCAGCACCAATTGCGCCCGCCACGCTTTGTAGCCGCCTTGTAATTGTTTCGCGTCAAAACCGATATTGCGCAAAATATGCGTCAGCGCGCCCGAGCGCGCACCGCCTCGCCAACAATAAATTAGCGCCCTAAAATGCTTCGGCTTATCAGCAAAATACGTATCCAAATGCGCCGCCACATTGCGGGCCACCAAGGCGGCACCCACTTTTTTTGCGTTAAAGGCACCCTGTTGTTTATACAGTGTGCCCACCACGATGCGCTCATCGTTGCTGAGTACTGGTAGGTTTATGGCGTCTGGCAGGTGATCTAGTGCAAATTCCGCGGGCGAGCGCACATCAATAATCACAGAATACGCGTGTAACTGTGCAGCCGTTAGCGGTAGTGATTCAATGCCGCCCGCTGGCCGTGGCTTGTGTGGCTGTTTTTGGGGTGCTGCTTCCGACGGGTCTACATCGGCTACCGATGCATCAACGCTCATTGTTTAGGTGCTGTGCTTGTTTTAGCGGCTAGCATCGTAAATGCCGCGATCTGCTTTTCAATCATCGGTAGCACCGTCGCTAAGATTAATGGTTGTGCTGCAGCGTTAGGATGCAAACGATCATCAAGCATCAAATCCGCGCGCATGCCCGCAGGCGTCATCAAGGCCTCTAAAAAAAACGGTACTAAGTCTAGCTTGAATTTCTTAGCCACATCTACAAACACCGCCCTAAAATCACTCGTGTATTGCGGTCCGTAATTAGAGGGAATTTGTATGCCTAATATCAACACCTGCGCACCCGCGTTAGTTGCCGCCAGCACCATCGCATCCAAATTCGCGCGCATCTGCTTCACGCTAAGCCCGCGCAAGGCATCATTTGCACCCAGCTCCAGCACCACTACAGTAGGGGCATGCGCTTTGAGTGCCGCAGGCAAGCGCGCCAACCCGCCGCTGGTCGTCTCTCCACTTACGCAAGCGTTCACAACCTTAACGCTGCGCGGCAGTAATTTTTGTTCCAACAAATAAACCCAGCCCGAAGTAGGCGCAATGTTGTAAGCGGCACATAAGCTATCGCCGAAAACCAGCACTGTTTGGGGTTTGGAAGGCGTAGCGGGTGCTTTGGCAACGGCAGGGTTTATGCAGGCAAACGCCATCATTAAGATGGTTGAAAAAGCCCTAAAATAGGGCATCTTCAGGCATATTTTTAGGATTTTAATGCAAGATTTGAAAGGATTTTGGATCACAGCTTAGCCCTAAAGTTGAATTTATTCAATTATACGTGCAGCACACTCCCTCATCATGCCTTGGCACCATTAACGACAGATTAATGCTACTTTTCAAAAATAAGTGATGTAGCGCCCTTTGTCGCAAGTCACCAGCCGCCAGTTCGCGCCATAGTCCCCCAAGAATCCTCTACAATCCAATTCATCACACGAACCTTGCCGATCAATTCGATTTCTAAGAAAGCCTAAAATGCCACTCAAGAACACACTAACGCCGCGCAATGCCGTATTGGCTGCCGCCCTTGCCGTAACTCTTACTTCAGCCAATATCCACGCTGCGCCAAACGGTTACCAAACCCCACCGGCAGCGTTGCAAGCGCTGGTGGATCAGCAACGCGCGCCTTCGGCTAACCTAAGTCCGCGACGCGATTTAGTGGCAATGGTAAAGACGCCTGCGTTGCCGAGCATTCGTGAGGTGGCGCAACCGGAGTTAAAGCTAGCGGGGTTACGAATTAATCCTACGAGCTACAGCCAAAGCCGGTTTTCATTTGGCGAGGATTTATGGATTTTGGATATCGAAACGCGCAAAGAAATGCCAATTTTAGGCTTGCCTAAAAATTTGCGTTTGGCAGATATAGCTTGGTCGCCTGATCAAAAATCTATTGCGTTTACGCATTTGGCAGCATCGGGTGCTATCGAATTATGGCGTGTAGATGTGGCGAGTAAAAAAGCTGCAAAGCTGCCAACTACGGCGCTAAACACGGTTTCGGGACGTGGTTTCGCGTGGATGCCGGATAGTACATCTCTGCTTATCCGCTTACGTCCTGCAGGGCAGGGCGCTGCACCGCAAACGGTGGTCATTCCTTCGGGGCCAAATAGTCAAGATGCCTTAGCCGGCGGCGCTGTGCGGCAGGCGCGCACACTACAAGATTTACTAAAAAACGAAAGTGATGCGGCAATTTTTGATCACTTTATGTTGTCGCAAGCGGCAATCGTGAATTTGAGCGGTAAGGTATCGTTGATCGGTGCGCCGGATCGGTTTTTGTCCTTTGGTGCGTCACCTGATGGCAAACTTTTGTTGACGCAGGCGATTGAGCGTCCGTATTCTTATTCTGTATCAGCGGGTTCTTTTCCGCGACGGATTGAAGTGCGTAATATGAGCGGTGCGGTGTTGCATACGGTAGCTAAACTGCCGTTGGTTGAAGGTTTGCCTCCGGGTAACGATGCCGTAAACGTGGGCGTGCGTAGTGTTAGTTGGCGTGCAGACGCGCCGGCAACGCTGGTGTGGGCTGAAGCGCAAGATGGTGGTGACCCTGCCAAAGTAAGCGATGTTCGCGATATGGTGTTTATGCAGGCAGCACCGTTTAAGGCGCCACCGCAACCGCTGATGAAGCTTACCAGCCGATTTGCGGGCGCTACTTGGGGGCGGGGCGATTTAGCGATGGTGACGGAATATTGGTGGAAAACCCGCGCGATAAAAGCGTGGCGCGTGAGCCCCGATGCGCTTGCTACCGCGCCCGACTTAATCGCTAGTTATTCCAGCGATGATCGCTATGCCGACCCTGGTACGCCTATCACGCGGATGGATGATGCGGGCAACGCGCGCTTGCTCACAAGCGTCGATGGTGAATCTATTTATCTGGACGGTGATGGTGCATCAGCTGAAGGAGATCGGCCATTTTTGGATAAGCTAAACCTTAAAACGAAGGCCAAAGAACGGCTATTTCATTCGGTGGCGCCGAATTTTGAAGCGGTTATTCAACTCCTTGATAATCAAGGCAAACGGTTGCTTACGTCGCGCGAATCACCCACTGAAAGATCAAACTTTTTTGTCCGTGATTTGAGCAAACCAGCGGACGCACAACTCACTCAAGTAACGCGGTTTCCGCATCCCACACCGCAATTAGCCAATGTGCAAAAAGAGCAAATTCGTTATCAGCGCGCTGATGGCGTTGATCTAACTGCTACGCTGTATTTGCCGCCAAACTATGACGCCAAACGCGATGGGCCGCTGCCGATGTTGATGTGGGCTTATCCGCAGGAATTTGTTTCTGCCAGTGCGGCAAGCCAAGTTACGACATCTCCTTATCGCTTTAATAACATCAGCTAGTGGGGCCCGCAAGCGATGTTGGCGATGGGCTATGCCGTGTTAGATAATCCCTCCATGCCAATCGTGGGTGCTAACGGCAAAGAACCAAACGACACTTACCTGCCGCAACTCATCGCCAGCGCTGAGGCGGCAGTAAATGAAGTGGTGAAGCGCGGCGTGGCCGATAGAAATCGCATTGCGGTTGGCGGACATTCATACGGCGCGTTTATGACGGGTAATTTGCTTGCGCATACGCGCTTGTTTCGTGCGGGTATTGCGCGTTCAGGCGCGTACAACCGCACGCTAACGCCGTTTGGTTTTCAAGCTGAAGAGCGGCCATTTTGGAAAGCACAAGAAACGTATAACGCCATGTCGCCATTTAATTATGCAGATAAAATTAAAGACGCTATTTTGCTCATCCACGGTGAACAGGACAATAATGCTGGAACCTTCCCGGTGCAAAGCGAGCGCTTCTTTCAAGCTATTAAGGGCTTAGGCGGTACAGCGCGACTGGTGATGTTGCCAAACGAAAGCCACGGCTACCGCGCGCGCGAATCTATCTCACACATGCTGTTTGAAACCAATGCGTGGATGGAAAAGTATGTGAAAAATGCTAAGCCAGTTGTGGGTGCGGCTAAATAAAGTATCACGATAAATGCCTGAAGGCGCCCTAAATACGGGTATCTTCAGGCATTTTATATTTATTGCTGATGCAAACTTAGCGCATTAAACCCCAATCACACCGCCATCGTTTCGGGTGATCACAATGGTGGCTGACCGTGGCCGTGAGCGACCACCATCGGGCCAATTGCTGCCGTAAGTTGCAGTTGCAAAGTCTGGTCTGGTATCTTCACCCGGATGTTGAATATTGACGAACAGCGTGCGGCCATCTGGGGATTCAGCCAAGCCAGTAATTTCGCATTCTTTAGGGCCGACTAAGAAGCGGCGCAACTTGCTCTCACCTAACGGCGCTCCAACATAAGTGTTTACTGATTTGCTATTGGTACCATCAGTATTTGCGACCGTTATTGCCGCACCGTCACGCGTAGTACCTGGAATGGCCGCCAACAACATGCAGTTAGTTACGTCGGTAAATGCGCCGTCATCGGTTTGAATCCACAATAAACCATTGCGACCGAACCATAATCCATCAGGGCTTGAAAAGTCGTTTGCGGCCGTTAAGCCTGAAAGATTCACAGTACGAGCGTCACTGGCTGCGCGTGAGCCGAACAAGAAAATATCCCATACAAATGCAGTCGAGGCGGAGTCAAAACCAGATTCAATCCAACGAATAATATGGCCATTGGGGTTGCCACGCTGGGCGGTGCCGCTAGTCCGTGGGTCGTTGTAGAAGCGCGGATTTGCAGCGTCTGTGGCAGCAACAGTACGTTGACTGTTGTTGGTCAGCGTCATGTATACGGTGCCGTTAAATGGGTCTACTGCACCCCATTCCGGCCTGTCCATTTTCGTGGCAAAGACGGCATCGGCGGCTAGCCGCGGATTGACCAACACATCGGCTTGGCTCTCAAAGGCGTAAGTGGTGTTGCTGGCGGTGACACCAAGGGTTCCGAAGCGTAACTCAATCCATTCGCCGGTGGCATCAGCATTAAAGCGCGCAACATATAGTTTGCCGTCATTCAAATATTTATCGCCTGCCGTAGCGCCGCGCGTCGCGTCTGCTGGATCCCACACGGCAGTTGAAACGTACTTATAGATGTATTCATTCCGTGAATCGCAACCCATGTAATAAACGATAGGTTTGCCCGCCACAACACGGCCAGGCCATGCACCTTCATGCGCAAAACGACCGAGCGCGGTGCGCTTTTTAGCCACTGAGGTTGGGTTGAAGGGATCCATTTCTACTACCCAACCGAAGGTGTTGGGGGCATTGCGGAAATCATCGCTACCGTCAGCTGAGGATCCCGTTTTTTCGGCAATCCAACGGCTAAAAATTGTGTCTGTCGCCGTTGCTGCTGTGGCTGTAGTCCAGCCTTCGCGACCAGCGCCAGACACGCCATAGCGGGCGAGGGCTACAAGCTCTTTGCCGCTACGGTTTGGGTTGTCATTTGCGGTTACGCGACGGAAGTAACCTGCAAAATTTTCTTCGCACGTTAGGTATGTGCCCCATGGCGTGTAGCCATGGGCGCAGTTATTTAGGGTACCGCGTGTGGAAACACCGGTTTGCGAAAACCGCGTGACCATGTACTTAGAACCTGCAGCTGGTCCAACGATTTGCATTTCGGTAGACGTGGTGAAGCGGCGATTAAAGGTGGAATTACGAACATAGCTCCAGGTATTGTTGGCGCTACGGCGCACTTCAATGATGGTAACGCCCATTGCATTCATTTCTTTAATGCATTCGTCAGCCGCCAAGCGTACGCCTCCTGCCGCAGTAACGCCATTGGTGTGTAAAAATGCTGACGTGAGTGCCTCATGATTCATACACAATAGGCCGCGATCGGACGCATTGGGATTATACGCACCGCTGGCAGATAAGCCGAAGAAGTGCATGCCATCGTGATGATCACCGGCGCGCATATTGAACGATGCGCCAGATTCAGAGCCATCATTGCGATAGTCAGGTGTGGCGTCATTCATCGGGTCGCCTAAGCGAAATAGCACCGATGCCGTGTAGCCAGCCGGAACCGTGAGTACGTCGGCTGTAGATTTTGGGATGGCCGCAAAACCTAAACTCATAGCCCGCTCAGGCGGTTTGACGGCTGGTGTTACCGCGACGTCAGGTTGTGGGTTTGAGTCCGAACCCGAACTACAGCCGCCTAAACCAACTGCGCTACCCAAGCCGAAAATTGACAAGGCTGCAGCCCCAGCGCCACCCGCCAATACACTGCGGCGGGTGGGGTCAGCCAAACGTGCTTCGATGATGCTATCGATATGCGGGTTATTTGATTGATTGGTGACGAAATCTTCTGCACTTTTATCGTATGACATGACAGCTTTCTTATCAATGATGGATTAAAAGACGACAGCATGCAGGACAATTATTTCAGCAATGTGAAAGCCATTTAATGGCGTTAAAAAACGCGGCAGGGCGTGGGCTGTCCGTCTGCTCGAACGAGCAAGAAAATGTTGAAGATGGATTAAAATAGGGCATCTTCAGACATTTTTAGCCGATCAATGGCAGCTTAACTTCGGTCGGCGGCTACTGCGTTTATTTAAGTTGACGCGCGGTAAAGCTTTGTAGAGGTAATAAAAGTTGACATTAATGTTTCGCGCTTGCGCTAAGCTACAAAGATGGAGATTGGCACTCTAGGTAGCCGTTATTTTTGTGGCTCAACACTAGCTTTGCGGTGATCACAGTTAATTTTTTATAGAAGAACACAAAATGAAATCCACCCGCATTATAAATTTCGCTTCCGTCTGCTTAATCGCTTTGGCGATGTTGTCGTCCACAGCGTCGCATCAAGCCTACGCACAAGCCGCAAACGAAATTACTGGCGCAGGTGCCTCATTCCCAGCGCTGGTTTACAGCACTTGGGCAGTTG
>JANNXI010000309.1:0-4721 GCA_031409495.1 Betaproteobacteria bacterium | reverse complement strand
AAGCTAAAATACTGGACAACAAACCCCGCGCACTCCAAAGCCTCGCCAAACAACTCGGGCAGACATTGGTGCCTATAAGAGAAAACCCTTGAAAACCACTATGTTCATGGAAAGGGTCAGGCAAGAACGTCAAAACGTTGATCTCAAACGCCAGTGAAATCGCATTTTCCTGAACTAAGCCCTCATACGCAACCAGTCGAGAATTTAGTTTGCGCCGTAACTCTTTTTGGCGATGCGCAATTGCTCCTTCGATTTCACCCGATTCCAACTCGATAAATTGATCTGACGACAAATCAAATATCACAACGCCATGCTCAAGTGACGTCAAAAGTGCATCCGTAACAGACACGTTGTCGTCCGCAGCAAATACTGGATACCCTAGATAGAGGGTGCCGGTCCAGTCCTGTGTGCGCAACCGCGCTACAAGTGCCTCGGCTACCGCGGGATTAGTTCTCATCCCAAAAACAATATCCAACATTTATTGTTGCTCCCAATGCGCAAATTTGTAACCTCACAGACCGCAATTCAAGCAGCCAAGACACTCGAGAGAATACTAGATAACTGCGTAGATTCGTTAGATTGCTCAAAAGTATGATGTGAAACTAACTGTTGAATTCCATCAACTGCTCTTGTGCGGCGCGACGACGACGCTGCGTTATCGTTGTTGCGTGGCTACCGAGCGTGCTGATCAATAAGTATTTATAGGGTACTAGCCTCAAGGCTTGCAGCGCAATAGTTGTACGTCGCGTGTATCGCCCCACGACCTTTAGGCGACGCAGCAGCGGTTTTCAGCAGATCGACGATGCGCTGACAGCAGGCAGCGCAGTAAGTCTTACGTATTTCGTTTCCAGCACATGCTAATTAAAACAGTTATGCAGTTCACCAACGGCATCAACTTAAAGTCGGTGCGCGTGTCAGATCTATTGACGCCGCGTCACACTTAAATCACATCATCTGCTAGCGCCAAACGTAATTTGTAACTAGCAGTCAGAGGTAAGTCGCACTTATTAAGCCCAAGATGTCTTAAACTACGAGTTATTGACATATATTTATCTATATTTTGGCGATCAATTTAGTACTTTAAGTCCCTTATCGGCATCAGCAAAAACTACACTATCACAGGCACCCATGTTAGACATCCAACAACTCCGTAAAGACCTTCCTGCCGTCGTCGCCGGCTTACTAAGACGTAATCACGTATTCGACGAAGCGCAGTTTCGCTCGCTTGAAGATCAGCGCAAATTGCTGCAAGTGCAAACCGAAGAATTGCAAGCCAAGCGCAATGCGCTGTCTAAACAAATCGGCATGCTTAAAGGTAAGGGCGAAGACACGTCAGCCGTGATGCAAGAAGTAGGGGGCTTGGGTGACGCGCTCAAAAATTGTGAAAACGCGCTTGGCGTATTGCAAGATAAATTAAGCCAATTTTTACGCACCATTCCCAACATTCCGCGTGATGGCGTGCCGATGGGTAAGTCGGCTGACGATAACGTAGAAATTCGCCGCAAAGGCACGCCACCGGTATTTGATTTCACCCCAAAAGATCATACCGATATTGGCGAGGCGCTTGGTGGCATTGATTTTGAAACAGCGGCAAAGCTGAGCGGGGCACGGTTTTCCGTGTTGCGTGGCGGTGTGGCGCGGCTACATCGGGCATTAGCGCAATTCATGCTGGACGTCCACACGGCAGAGCATGGTTACACCGAAGTTTATGTGCCTTACATGGTGAGTGAGCACTGCATCGACGGCGTGACTAACCTAGAAAAATTTCGGGACGATGGCTTTAAAATCGAAGGTCGTGATGCATTTTTAATCCCAACTGCCGAAGTACCAGTGACTAATTTTGTACGCGATAGCATTGTGGACTTAGCTACTTTGCCGCACACATATTGCGCGCATACGCCCTGTTTTAGGGCTGAAGCAGGCACCTATGGCAAAGATACCCGCGGCATGATTCGTCAACATCAGTTTGACAAAGTAGAACTAGTACAAATTGTCCAATCTGATGCATCGGCCGAAGCGCACGAAGCCTTAACGCGCCATGCCGAAGCGATTTTAGATAAGCTCGAATTACCCTACCGCACGATGTTGCTTTGCACCGGTGACATGGGATTTTCGGCTGCACAAACTTACGACCTCGAAGTGTGGTTGCCCGCGCAAAATACCTATCGTGAGATTTCGTCGTGCTCCAATTTTGAAGCTTTCCAAGCGCGCCGTATGCAAGCGCGTTATCGCGATGCTGCTGGTAAAACGCAAATGCTGCACACTATTAACGGCTCCGGATTGGCCGTAGGGCGCACCTTTGTAGCAATTTTAGAAAACTATCAGCAGGCCGATGGTAGTGTGCGTATTCCTACTGTGTTGCAACCTTATATGAACGGCATGCAGGTGTTGACAGTAGCACGAGCAACGGCGGCATGAGTGGCAGTGATGTAACGTTATGGGTTGTGCGCCACGGCGAAACTGAATGGAATATTCAGGGCCGTATTCAGGGCCACGGTGACAGCCCCTTAACCCTTACCGGAATTGCCCAAGCAGCGGCATTATCGCGGCTGTTGGCCGCACAGCACCATGACGCTAACATTGCCGAAAGTGGAAAAATCGCCCGCGTAGTGAGTAGTGACGCCGGTCGCGCGCATCATACTGCGCGTATTTTGGCAGAAGGCTTAAATTTGCCTGTTGCCACAACACCAAGCTTTCGCGAACGCAGTTACGGCATTGCCGAAGGGTTTACCTACGCTGAAATTGATGCGCACTATCCTGGGTCATTTTCAAAAGTGCATGAGATCGATCCTGATTACTGTATTCCTGAGGGTGAAAGTCGACGCGCTTTTCATCATCGCGTCGTGAATGCACTGGCTGCGGTGTGCGCGCACCAGCAAACACTGAGCATTTCCGAGGCGCAGCGCCCGGTATTAATCGTTTGTCACGGTGGCTTGCTTGGCGCGATTTACCGCTGGGCAACCAATATGCCAATTGCGACGGCGGCGGATATTCCCATCCCCAATACCGGTATGAATAAGCTCAAAATCCACGCTGGCAACATTGAAAACGGTGCGGAAATTTTAAGTTGGGGTGAAGTAAGTCATTTGTAGAATTTGTTCTCGCCCGTACGATACATTCTTTTGGTGTTCTTCCAATTATGGCTAGACCGATTAGAGCAGAAATTTCCGCCGCAGCCTTGCGCCACAATTATCGTCGCGCGAAGGATTTAGCACCCAACGCGCGCGCATTGGCCGTGGTAAAAGCCAACGCTTATGGCCACGGGGTGGAACGGGTGGCTGCGGCATTACATGATGCCGATGGCTTTGCCACTTTAGAGCTAGATAGCGCCGAAATTTTAAGGGCACACGGCATCACCAGCCCTATTTTGATGCTGGAAGGTTTTTTTGAAGCCAGCGAGTTAAAGCAATTTGCGCATTTGAAATTGATGACTGGGATACATGATGCAACGCGTTTGCAGCTATTGGCCGATGCTGCGTTGAGTCAACCGCTAGATGTGTTTTTAAAGTTTAATACCGGCATGAATCGGCTCGGTTTTGGCTGCGATTGTGCAGAGGCACTGCAGGCTGCAGAAGCTATTTTGCAAGCTGCAAATCGTAATCCAAACATTGCTAAGCTCACGTTAATGACGCATTTTGCCTCGGCCGACGCCGATGGTGGCGCCGGCGAATATGCTGTAGAACGCCAATATACAGTCTTCTCCGAGGTAGTTAAAATAGCCAAACGGGTTTTTGACGCCCGCCCATTTAAAGTGAGCATGGCAAATTCAGCCGCCACGTTACGCCATAGCGGCGCCCATCAAGATTGGGTGCGCCCCGGCATCATGCTTTTCGGCTCATCGCCCTTTGCCGATGCTAGTGCGGCTGAATTAAATTTACAACCTGTAATGACGCTGCGCAGCGAACTCATCGCGATTCAACATTTGCGCAAAGGTGATGCCGTAGGCTATGGCGCTGCTTATGTGGCTGATAAACCCATGCGCACCGGCATTGTCGCCTGCGGCTATGCCGATGGCTACCCTCGCCACGCGCCTGGTAGCAATAAAATTGGCGCGCCAATTTTGGTCGATGGTATCCGCACCCGTATTGTTGGCCGCGTGTCGATGGATATGCTGGCCGTTGATCTCACGCCCATTCCAAACGCGCAGCAGGGTAGCGAAGTCACCCTCTGGGGACAGGGCTTAAGCGCCGATGAAGTGGCGCAAGCCGCCGGTACGATTGCTTATGAACTGTTTTGCGCTGTGGCACCACGGGTGCAAATGGTGTCGGTGGCGTAGCCTTAGTTGTCAGTTAAGATTTGACGCAGGATGAGGCATTGTCGGCAATGATGGTCTCAAGAGTGAAGATAGCTGTATACTTATACAGTTATTAATTTGAATCAACCTCAAATGGCCAAAGCAAAAACAGTCTACACCTGCAACGATTGCGGCGCGCAAAGCCCTAAATGGCAAGGGCAGTGCCCGGGCTGTCAAGCGTGGAATACCTTGGTTGAAACGGTGGCTGCGACTGAATCAGCCAATCGGTTTTCGACTGTTTATGGGGAGTCGGCCATGCGCGGCAAGGTACAACGCCTGAGTGACGTGCGCGCAACTGACGTGCCGCGCATGTTCACGGGCATCGGCGAGCTGGATCGTGTATTGGGCGGCGGCTTGGTGCCTGGCGGCGTTGTCTTGATTGGCGGTGATCCGGGCATAGGTAAATCTACCTTATTGCTGCAGGCGC
>JANNXI010000308.1:0-7680 GCA_031409495.1 Betaproteobacteria bacterium | reverse complement strand
GTAAGAACACAATACCGTTGGGGATCTTCCTGCTTTGCTTGCTTGCCGATGCCACAGGTCTGAGCATTAGCCACGCCCAAACTGCACCAGTCTCCGCTTCATTTATTTCGATTCACCCCGAGCAACCGACCTCCGCAGACTATATTTCTTTGGTGGTAGGCAATCCGCCGCTTGGCACGAGCTTCGGCGACTGCAATAGGTTTGTGAAAAACCCATTCACGCTTACGATCGTGCAAAACAACATCATCATTACGTTTGATAACACCTCCTAGGAGATCGGTAATACTTTTGGCATACCTATACCTGCGCCCTACAGACCAGTTCCAATTGATCTAGGCCGTTTACCTGCTGGTGATTACGTCATCACCAGCGTGGGCGCCCCTTGCAGAACGTATACCCCTGTGGGGGGTTTAAAGCCAATCTACTACGGGTTCACGGTGAAAGATCATCGGCCACAAAAAGTATTTCCTTTCAACTCGCAAAACTTTTCGGGGCATTGGGTGGACGCGAAGTTGCCCGGACATGCTGTGTTTATCACCCATGACGAACAAGAGAATCTTTTGGGTACATTGCTGACCTACCAAACCAACGGCAAACCGGTTTGGTATGTTTTTCAACCGAAGTGGAGGATCACAGGATTCACCGAGTTTTCACCGCTTTGGGAGGCCAGCAAACCCGGCAACCAGACACTGCCTCTAGCCGGTAGCACTAAGCTGACCGAAGTTGGCGGGATTCAACTTTCTACAACAACGAACTCCAGCTCCGAGCCAGACTTCGCTGATACACGGCGTTTGTACCTTAACGGTAAAATTGGGGATCAGTTTTTGAGTATGACGCTTGAACGCTTTAAGCCATAGCTATTCGCGCAAAGGCAACCTAATACAGCGCGTTTTCCTCGGTCATTGAGACTACGCTTGCACAGTTACAATGCGCTGCATGAGCGTATTCTTTCAATTTGCACTCACTTATTGAAGATGCCCTATTATAGGACATCTTCAGGGTATTTCTATTTGCGCCCCGGCGAAAAAACGCGACCTGCTCTACGGCGAATTATCCGCTATATCAACGATGGCGGGGGGCGTAGCAAGCTTTGTCGCGGTATAAATTGAGCATCATCCAGCAACTGTTTGGACAGCCGGCAGTCTAGAAGCAGCTGTTCGCACAAGTTGGTACTTTCGCTGCTCGGCAGCACGCTTACGGTTCCAAAGTTCTAGTAACATTAACCATGCCATCGCGTTTTTTGTTTCCAACAATTAAATCGCGATGGCACCCTGTAGAAATATCCAACTCTCCAAAAGGCCTCACATGAAAGCCAAATCTGCAGTCCATCATGTAATTGTCGCACTGAACGTCATCCTGCTCGGCGTATTTCTAGAGCCCCCAGCGTTTGCGCAAGAACAGTATTTTGGTGCAGCACTCATCCCACCCAAGCCAACATCTACCGACTATATTGTGTATATTAAGGCAATTGGCACCGCCCCGTGCGGTAGGGCACCATATAAAACTATCAAAATGGTGAATAATAATATCACTATCGAATTTTCCACATACCCTCCTGTTGTCGGCGCTCCTCTCCCTAGATTGCCTGGCCTCCTCGACGATACCGAGATGGTTGAAATTGGGCAACTGCCACCGGGCGACTATACTATTACGCCCGTCAACGCAGAATGCCCAGTAGAAAAAAAGCCTGCAATTGGCACCACGCCATTCGCGTTCACAGTAACTGACGGCCGTACTACCCGATTCATGGACGGCGGCGGAATTGATCTAAGCGGCCACTGGTGGGATGCCGATAACCCAGGCTCAGGGTTATTTGTTTGGCAGGATGCTGCCAAAAATACGCTAGTTGCTTGGTTTACCTATACCGCCGACGGTAAAGCAGTTTGGTATGTATTTCAACCCAAAATGTATGACCGAATTGTTGGAAGTACAGCACCGCTACTGCAAACAAGCAAGCCACCCGGCAATACTATTCCCCTTACCGGAAGCACCCAATTTAATACCGTGGGCGAGGCCGGATACCAAAGCTATTTCACACCAATTCTCAGCGGCCCCTATCTAGGGCAGCCAGAGCTCATCGTTAAACTTTTTTATCATTTCGGCGATGGCAAATGGCAAACGCGCGTGCTGCGGCGGTTTTCAGCGAAGTAGTTTACTAAAGAAAAATGGTTTGTTTACCGAATAAAACGTAAACCGCGATAGGCTTGATACCATAGCGGATTCGCCCACCATCGCGCCGCTATGCCCAACCCTTTAAACTTCAACAACCGTTTTATTGAAGCACTCCCCGCTGACCCCGAAACGCGCAACTTTACACGACAGGTAAGCAGTGCACTGTGGTCTGCGGTCATGCCTACTGCGGTTGCGGCACCCCAATTATTAGCCTTTTCCGAGGATATTGCTACCGAGCTTGGTCTCAATCAAGAATCAATGCATGGTATTGAAATGGTTGCAGCCCTTGCTGGCAATGCGGTGTTACAGGGAAGCGTGCCTTACGCCACGTGCTACGGCGGCCATCAATTTGGCAATTGGGCGGGGCAATTGGGTGACGGGCGGGCAATTTATCTGGGCGAGGTGACAGCAACTTCTGGGCAGCATTGGGAGCTGCAGCTCAAGGGTGCTGGGCCCACGCCCTACTCGCGCCGCGCGGATGGGCGGGCGGTGCTGCGCTCATCGATTCGTGAATTCTTATGCTCTGAAGCGATGCATTATTTGGGCGTTCCCACCACGCGAGCCTTGAGTTTAGTGGCAACCGGTGATGACGTAATGCGCGATATGTTTTATAACGGCAATGCAAAGGCTGAACCGGGGGCCGTGGTGTGCCGCGTGGCGCCTTCGTTTACACGCTTTGGGCATTTTGAGTTGCCAGCATCGCGCGGCGGTACGGCGTTGCTCAAGCAGCTAATCGATTTTACGATTGCGCATGACTTTGCGGATTTAGCTTTACCTGATGAGTCTGTAGAACCTGTGGAACGTTTAGGTATGTGGTTTGCCGAGGTTGCCGCGCGCACAGCCCGCATGGTGGCGCAATGGATGCGCGTGGGCTTTGTGCATGGGGTGATGAATACCGACAATATGTCGATCCTCGGTTTAACAATTGATTACGGGCCGTATGGTTGGGTGGATAATTTTGATCCTGGTTGGACACCCAACACCACGGACGCTGAGGGCAAGCGCTATGCGTTCGGCCGTCAGCCCGAAATTGCCCGTTGGAATTTAAGCCGATTGGGCGCAGCGTTAGCAACGTTAGCAGGCGGTACTGCCGATGAGAACACCTTGGTGACGGCCTTAAATAGGGGCTTGGCGGGCTTCGATACGACTTATAACAATGAAATAATGCGACATTTTTCAGATAAGTTTGGGTTTGTACAATGGCAGCAGGATGCGGAGGGTGATGAAGCTGAATCTGCTTTGATCAACGATGCATTTAACCTACTGCACCATGCTGAAATGGATATGACGCTGTTTTTCCGCACCTTGGCTACCATTGATTGTGTCGCACCGGATGCAACACTTTTTGCTGACGTATTTTATGGGGCGGACAATAAAACCAACTTTAAAAATCTACAAACATGGCTTACGCGCTACGCTACACGCGTTGGCACGCAACCTAACGACCCCGCGCGCGTCGCACGTATGAATGCAGCAAACCCAATTTACGTATTGCGTAATTATCTGGCGCAGCAGGCGATCGACAAAGCCGAGGCGGGCGACAACAGCATGGTGCAGCAGTTGCTTGAGGTGCTGAAACATCCCTACACGCCGCAGGTGGGCATGGAAGCATTTGCCGCCAAGCGCCCTGAGTGGGCGCGTAACCGTGCGGGGTGCTCGATGTTGTCCTGTAGTTCCTAAGTTCTTACGTTCTTAAGTTCGCGCCGCCAATAAACATTTTCGGCAACAGTGCCGATGCCTGATAAAATTCAGCTCATGAAATTTTTATCTAACCCGCTTAACGATTCGAGCAATGTCGCGCACTAAAGCCCGTAAAAATCCAGTCGCGCACGCCAAACAAGCCATTGATAATCGGGTAGACGCCGCCGCCGCTAAAATTAGTGCAATGGCACCACCATCAGCGGCGCTGTCTGTGCAGCGGGTGTTGGCTATTTCAGTGCCGTTGCAGGCGGCGATTGCCATTTCCCTCATTGCCCACGCCACCGTTATTTTTGGCATTGGCTTTAAAGTATTTGATCCTAAAAAATTCGCGCCGCCACATAACGTGATGGATGTGGTGCTAGTCAATAGCAAATCGGCTGAAAAACCCCTAAAAGCAGATGCCTTGGCACAGGCCAATTTAGATGGTGGTGGCAATACTGATCTTAAATTGCGTGCGTCTACCCCGATGCCGCTTACCGACCAGCGCCCCAATAATCCTAAAGCTGGTGAAGAACACGTAAACCAGCTTGAAAATGAAATTCGTCAGCTAATGACGCAAGCGAAATCTACTGTGCAAGTTGTGCAGGGTGAGTTAGCCGCAACGCCCGCCGGAAAGCCCGCGCCGTTGTCTGCCGATGAATTAGTACAGCGCTCAATAGAAATTGCACGCCTTGAGGCCCAATTACAGCGCGAATATCAAGCCTATCAAGAACGCCCCAAGCGTAAATTTATCGGTGCGCGCACCAGCGAATATCGCTTCGCGCAATATGTAGATGGCTGGAAGCTAAAAATCGAGCGCGTCGGCAATTTAAACTACCCCGAAGAAGCCAAAACGCGCAAGCTTTACGGTGCGCTACAGCTCACGGTGGCCATCAAATCTAATGGCGAAGTAGAAGAAATTCAAATTAATCGTTCATCGGGCCATAAGCTTTTAGATGAAGCGGCGGTACGCATCGTGCGCCTTTCTGCGCCATTTGAGCGCTTCCCCGACAAAATCAAGAAAGACACTGACATTCTACATATCACCCGCACCTGGCAGTTCTCAAAGGGTGATCAACTGGTGGCGCAGTAGCCTAGGCCGACACGTGAGTTAAGGTCGCGTGTTAACTGCGTTAGCTTGAAGGTTTGAACAACGGTCAAGCCTAGCTGAATCTGCCCAAACAAAGCACCGTTTCATAGCGCATCGCTACGCGATTATCCACGGCGTATTGATTAAACACTGCGTCAATTGCGGCGATGGCAGCAGTGCCTTCGGCACTTTCGGCAGCGGGCATATACGAGCGCGAAAACACGAGCGCACGTAATGCTTCTGCGGGCAAAAAATGCGTGTGCGCAAACCGCTGCTCAGGTACTTTTTGGCCGAAGAAATCTGGCACGCCTAGACGTTCATCTTGATTGACCATTTCCCGTCTGCGGACGCCGCCAAACTCTGAAAATAGGCCGTTGAGGGCCGTATTTAGGGCATCTCCAAGCAGTCTGTCATTCCAAATTAACGCCACGTGGCCATGAGGTTTGAGAACTCTTATGAATTCAGCACGCGCCTTTTCAATATCAAACCAATGAAACGCCTGTGCCGCACACAATAAGTTTTTTGAGTGTGGATTCAAGCCTGTCGCTTCGGCTGTACCGTTCACACTCCGATAAAACTGATCTGCACCCAATGTCGCATCGGCTACAGCACGCATGGCTTCGTTAGGCTCAACGGCTTCCACCACATAGCTGCAGGCCAGCAAGCCTCTCGTGAGCAGCCCAGTACCCGCACCAATATCGGCAACTGCCGGAGATGCAACAGGGTTCACCGTTGCCATGAGCTTGGCAAACAACGCCGGCGCGTATCCAGGACGGGCCAAGGCGTAATTAGCTGCCTTGTTAGCAAACACATTCGTTACGCCGCCGGTATTGCTGTATTGGGCGTGCAAATTGGCCTGCGCGCCGATGTTATTGTTTAGTTCAGTTTTCATTGCGCTATTATGCGCGAAACACAGCTTGGTCGCTTGGGATTACGATTGCGCGACAGCGCTACTGTCTACTCATAGGGCAATTTCATCATCACGCGGCGGCATCAGCCTTTGCCACACGCGCTGTTCGAGTGAGCCTAACTAGAACCTATCCCACAAAACCGCGCGCGCTAAATTCCACAAACGTGAACTTACCTTGCTCGTCGGTTGCGGTGAGCCGATAGGTGCCGTCTTGGGTAATGGGTAGTTTTAGCAAGCCATTGGCTTGAGTGGTGGCGTGTACTTTGCCGTTTAGTAGCCACAGCACATTGCCGCTTGCACCGCTAATGGTTAGATTTAATATCGTATCGTTGCTTTCGGCGCGCTTGGATGTGGGCGTGGCTAAACTTACCCGCACTACAGGGTTGGCTGCTATGCGCTTGGGCGCGGCGCGAACAACGCTTCCCGGTTCGATACCGTGCAACACCAAACCGGCTTTGGCTGATTGTTTTGGCGCGCAGCCTGCTTTGTAGGCGGGGGGTTGCGATTGGCTGCGCACGGGTTCTACGAGCCACGGTTGCAATAAATTTGGCCAGCGGGCAATTTCGATTTCGTGTGCCTGCGTGCCTTGCATACACGCGGCGCTCAAACGCAAGCCGGTTTTATCGTCTTGCCACACTACTTCGCGTAAGCCTTGCGTGCTGGCACGTTCGGCCATTGTCGGGGGCGCAGTTTGGTTGAGCAGCCATGCTTGGCGCGTTTGGTGGCACAGTGGTTGCGGCGTTTGATCACGGCTTAATCCGAGCGGCCAGCAGATCGCTTGCGGGGTGACGGTAATAGGCCGAGATGCCCGTATTTGCTGGCTTCTGGGCAATATTGCGGCTATATCGCGAGCCAGCGGCGCGGCGCTATTGGCACCGAAATAGCCGGGGTTTGGCGTGCCATCCGGGCGGCCTAACCAAATGCCGATGGTGTAGCGATCTGTTACGCCCACGGCCCATGCATCGCGAAAGCCGAAGCTGGTGCCGGTTTTCCACGCGAAGGGCGGACGACTGGTGATGTCGCCGGCGGGTTTATCAGGATGACTGCCGCCCTCTAAAACATCGCGAATAATCCACGCAGCCCCTTCACTCATCATGCGGTTTTGCACGATAGGCGCGTCTTTATGTAAGCGTGGTTTACCGGCCATGCCACCAACTGCAAACGCCCGATAAGCGCCGACTAACTCCTCCAATGTGGTGCCGCCGCCGCCTAAAATCAAGCTCAAATTCGGCGTAGCGCCCTCATCCATGCGCAGTCGTAGCCCACCGGCTCGTAATCGGCTGGCAAAACGGATTGGCTGAGTACGTTCTAATAAATCCACTGCGGGTACGTTGAGTGAGCGCTGAAGCGCTTCGGTCACGCTGATGGGGCCGGAGAAAGTGGATTGAAAATTACCAGGTGCGTAGCCACCAAAGTTTTGTGGTGCGTCGCTTAGCAAGCTCTCTGAATGTACCAAGCCATCGTCTAACGCCATTGCGTATAGAAATGGTTTTAGTGCAGAGCCGGGGGAACGTACAGCCCTAGTCATGTCCACATGGCCGCTACGTTCGGCGTCGTGCATGTCGGCTGAACCTACGTAGGCACGCACGAACATGCTGTCGTTTTCCATCACCAGCGCGGCAATGGAGGCTTTAGGCGGCAGGCTGCGCACACGGTCTTGCAGCAGTGATTCAATGCGCGCTTGTAGGTTGGCGTCAATCGTGGTTTGCACGACTTGCATGGCTTTCGTTCCGCGCTTATTTTCACTCTTTGCGCGTTCGGCCGCCAAGGGCGCTAACCATGCCGCACTAATATTTGCGGGTGGTTGCGCCACAACGCGTTCCATTTT
>JANNXI010000307.1:0-30805 GCA_031409495.1 Betaproteobacteria bacterium | reverse complement strand
AGATGCAGAACTTTGGGCTGCGATGCAGGAAGAAAATCGTCGGCAGGAAGAGCATATTGAGCTAATTGCGTCTGAAAATTACACCAGCCCGGCCGTCATGGAGGCGCAAGGCAGCCAGCTTACCAATAAATACGCCGAGGGCTATCCCGGCAAACGTTATTACGGCGGCTGCGAATTTGTAGATAAAGCTGAAGTGTTGGCTATTGAACGCGCTAAAAAATTATTTGGCGCTGAATGCGCTAATGTGCAGCCAAATAGCGGCTCGCAAGCCAACCAAGCGGTGTTTTTTGCACTACTTCAGCCGGGTGATACTTTCCTTGGCATGAGCTTGGCCGAAGGCGGCCACCTAACGCACGGCATGCCGTTAAACATGAGTGGCAAATGGTTTAAGCCCGTGTCTTACGGTCTGAATGCGAAAGAAGAAATTGATTACGACCAAGTAGAACGCTTAGCGCGCGAGTGCAAGCCGAAACTTATTTTGGCTGGCGCCTCTGCCTATTCCTTAAAAATTGATTTTGAGCGTTTTGCAAAAATTGCCAAGGAAGTTGGCGCGATTTTTATGGTGGATATGGCGCACTATTCTGGCTTGATTGCGGGTGGCCAATACCCAAACCCTGTACCGCATGCGGATGTGGTCACCACCACCACGCACAAGGGTTTACGCGGTCCTCGCGGCGGTATTATTTTGATGAAAGCGGAGTTTGAAAAGCGCATCAATTCCGCTATTTTTCCGGGCATTCAGGGCGGGCCGTTGATGCACGTGATTGCGGGCAAAGCCGTGGCGTTTCACGAGGCCTTAACACCGGAATTTCAAGCTTATCAAAAGCAGGTAATTTTGAATGCAGATGCCATGGCTAAGACCCTTATTGCACGGGGCTTGCGGATTGTTTCGGGTCGTACCGAATCACACTTAATGCTGGTTGATTTACGTGCTAAAAATATCACGGGTAAATTAGCTGAAAACATCCTTGATAAGGCGCATATTACCTGCAACAAAAACGCGATTCCAAATGACCCTGAAAAGCCGTTTGTGACCAGCGGTATTCGTCTAGGTTCGCCTGCCATGACCACCCGTGGTTTTACGGAAACGGAAGCCATACAAACCGCCCATTTAATTGCTGATGTGCTCGATAATCCGATGGATGAAGCCAATATTGCGGCCGTGCGGGAAAAAGTAAAAGCACTCACCGCGCGCTTTCCGGTTTACGGCTAATTTTGACCACCATCGTCGATAGAAAGCCGCAATGAAATGCCCCTTCTGCGGCGCACCCGACACCCAAGTAATTGATTCGCGGGTGTCGGAAGAGGGCGACGTAATTCGTCGCCGTCGTCGCTGCACGGTATGCCATAAGCGTTGCACAACGTATGAAACGGCTGAATTGCGCATGCCGCAAGTAGTTAAAAGCGACAGCCAACGCGAAGAATATTCGCGCAAAAAGCTTGAAACCAGCTTCACCCGCGCGCTGCACAAGCGCCCGGTAGAGCAAGAGAAAGTCGATGCCGCCATTGACCGGATCGAGCAAGGCTTGTTGCTCGGCGGTGAACGTGCACTTAAGAGCCGCAGTATCGGTGAAATGGTCATGCTGGAATTAAAAGGCTTAGACCAAGTTGGCTATATTCGCTTTGCTTCCGTATACAAAAGCTTTTCGGATGTTGAAGACTTCCGCGACGTGATTCGGGAAGTGCGCAAAGATGCCAAAACTGAAGCTAAGTTAGAGTCTAAGGCTGAGGCGAAGGTGGATGCCAAAAACGAGCCAAAAACCCCGTTTTCATTAGACTAGCAACCAATGCATCAGCCTAATTTTTCTGCTACCGATTACGCCATGATGGCGCGCGCGCTGCAAGTTGCCGAAGGTGGAAGATATGTTGCCAAGCCAAATCCCTCCGTGGGTTGTGTAGTTACTAAGCACGGCAAAATTATTGGTGAAGGTTTCACGCAAGCAGGCGGCCGCCCGCACGCGGAAGCTGTTGCCCTCGCGCAAGCCCGTGCGGCCGGGCACGATTGCGCAGGTGCCACCGTGTACACCACGCTTGAGCCCTGCGTGCGGCACGCTACATCGCGCGGCGATGCGTGCTCAGATTTGCTTGTAAACGCCCGTATATTAAGGGTTTGCAGCGCATTGCATGATCCGTTTCACGGTGTGGATGGGCGCGGCCACAGCAATTTAGGTGCTGCCGGAATCATTGTTGAATGTGGCTTAATGGCCGAGCAAGCCGCTAAACAATTGCAAGCGTTTTTAAGTCGCGCCAGCCGCAATCGCCCTTGGTTGCGCTTGAAAGTCGCTGCTAGTTTGGATGGCCGCACGGCATTAGCTAACGGTGAATCCAAATGGATTACCGGTGAAGCAGCACGCCGTGATGTGCATCTGTTGCGGGCTGAAGCCTGCGCGGTGCTTACGGGTATTGGCACGGTGTTGACTGATAACCCTACGCTCACGCATCGCAATTTACCCGTCTTGGCACCACATGCCCAGCACGCACCACAACCATTGCGCGTCGTGCTGGATACGAACTTACGCATTCCGCTTGACGCCGCAGTTTGTGTTGGCGGTAACACCCTAATCTATACAACGGCAGCACAATGCATTAGCCCAAAAGCTGCGCAGTTGCAAGCGCTGGGTGTCCAATTACAAGCAGTGCCGATAGTGGCTGTGCCGCTACACACCCCGCCAACGCTGAATCTACAGGCCATCATGCAAAATTTAGGGCAGCGCCGCATCAACTTGGTACTGCTAGAGGCGGGCGCTACGCTAAACGCTGCGATGCTGCAAGCAGGTTTGGTGGACGATATTGTCGCCTACATCGCCCCCACTTTAATGGGCGCTAATGCACGTGGTATGTTTGCGCTGACGCCGCTGCTTAAAATGACTGAAGTTGTAAATTTAGAAATCTCCGAAACCCGCATGGTAGGCCGCGATTGGCGCATTCATGCGGTAGTTTCTACTACCTAAAAGGCTATCTAAAATGTTTACCGGCATTATCGAAACTACTGGCAAAATTATCGAAGCAGCAGTTAGCCCTGAAAATACCCGCCTAGTCATCCAAACCGCAAAACTTGGCCTGCATCAGGTGCAGCTTGGCGACAGCATTGCTCTCAATGGTGTGTGCTTAACAGTGGTAGAAAAATCCCCTGAAACCTTCACGGTTGATGTATCCAATGAAACCCTGCGCCTCACCACCGGCCTGCACCAAGATGCCGAAGTAAACCTAGAAAAAGCGCTACGTTTTGGCGATCGCTTAGACGGTCATTTGGTCAGCGGCCATGTTGATGGCGTCGGTAAAATCACTACTTTGGATGACCTTGGCGCATCATGGAAGCTCGCCATCGAAGCGCCCGCAGAATTAGCCAAATTTGTTGCCAGAAAAGGCTCGGTAACGGTCAACGGCGTGTCTCTAACCGTGAACACAGTGCTTGATAACGCAGATGGCTCCTGCACGTTTGAGATCAACATCATTCCCCATACTTACCAAGTCACGACGATTCGCAGCTTGCGCAAAGGCGGCAAGGTGAATTTAGAAATTGATTTGGTGGCGCGATATTTGGAGCGAATGTTGGGGCGCGGCTAACCCGCGTTTACTTTTTTCGTTTGCGCAATTAGTATTTGCGCGCCATTGCCCTTAAGCGCTACAACATCCTGCGGATTATAAAGCGCACACTTTTTTAAGCTCAAACAGCCACAACCAATGCAGCTTGTAAGGTTGTCGCGTAGCGCAACCAGTGCCGCAATACGCGCATCCAGCGTTGGCAGCCAATTTGCAGAAAGTTTCGCCCAGTCAGCAACCGTGGGCGTGCGGGAATCGGGCAGGGTGGTTAGTGCCTCGGTAATCTCATCCAAGCTCAAACCCACCGCCTGCGCTGCGCGCACAAACGCAATGCGCCGCAGGCTCGCGCGCGGGTAAATGCGTTGCCCGCCAGTATTGCGCAAGCTGGTGATCAGTCCGCGTTCTTCATAAAACCGCAGCGCGCTGACGGCAACGCCCCCGCGTTTCGCGCATTCGCCTATGCTCAATAGGCTGGTTGATTTTAACTCGGTCATTTTCTTATCT
Organism: Betaproteobacteria bacterium; assembly: GCA_031409495.1. Lineage (GTDB taxonomy): Bacteria > Pseudomonadota > Gammaproteobacteria > Burkholderiales > Usitatibacteraceae > JANMDR01. The sequence continues at coordinate 26,758 of JANNXI010000307.1, read as the reverse complement.
TTAAATAATGCTTGGCCTCAAGTGTACTTGAGGTTTTAAGATGGTGTTTCTATTTTATCAGGAGCCTTAAAATGACCACGCCATTTTTACACCAACTTTTGCAGAATAATTTAACGTGCGCGCCAGAATATTGCGCGGGCTTGAGCAATCATCGCTCGATGGCGCTCCACGCACTCCACGCCTTGGGTGCAAGTGACGCACGGATGCGCGCGTTCTACGATAGCTATGACAGGCATTTTTCAACTGAACCCGCAGCGCCAGAATCTGTGTCCGTGGAGGAAGAGCTGTGGGCTGCGCAATTGGGAAATATTGCGGCTTTTGCCTCCCTTGAAGCCCAGTTTGCAGCAATGCTGGCACGTGATGGTGTGCACAATACCCTAGCGACCGTGCTGCCTGTGCTTTGGCCGGGGATGGCGGGCGTAGCGTTTCACGGGCTTATCCGTACCGCACACGCATTGGAATCCGAATATGCATTTGAATTGTCCACAGCGCTGGCCTATTGGGCGGCGCGATGGCAAGCAACGCCGGTGCCTCCGCCTAAGGTAATTTTGCCGTTTGCGCAATGGGCGGCTCAATTGAAAGCAGCCGCTGCGGACACGCGAAGCTCAGCGCCGACAATCTCACGGCGCATGGCTGAGGCAATTAAAACGGAGCATTACGCCAAGCTTGCCGGTAGTTTGAAAATTGAAGTGGATACCGTAACTGCGCTTAGCCATTGGATTGCACAGCGATACAGCGAGACCGGAAACTTTACCGTGCTGCATATGCTCACCGGCCTTCGTGCGGTGTTGGTTTTGATGCCAATTATGCCTAAAATACAAGCTGAAGATGCCCTTAAACAGGCTATCTCCAGTCTGGTTGCAGCGTATTTTGCAGCAAATATTGATGAGTCGCGACCTACTATTTCGGTTACTTTCGCAGATGATGACTGGCACAGCTTTATTGCAAAGGCTATTGCTTCAAATGATGAACACGATATTAAATTGATGCACACTCTTGATTGGCTTTGGCATCGTGATCCTGCCGCAGTTTACGTGGCGGCGGCCACGCGGTTGTGCGCGTGCCTGGGTTAGCGTCAATAGCCAATACGTGGATCAACCAGCTTGGGCAACGCGCCTGTAGCCCGGTACCGCGCCATGTTGCGCGCTACCAATGCAGCCGCGCTACCCTTTTGCGTGGGCGCAGAAATATGCGGTAACACCGTAATTTTTTCGTGTGCCCAAAGCAGATTGCCAGCGGGCAAAGGTTCAGTTTCAAACACGTCCAACACCGCGTGAGAAAGCTGGTTTGCGTTTAAAGCAGTGATGAGATCTGCGGTATTTACAATCGCTCCGCGCCCGAAGTTTATTAGCGCTGCCTGCGGCTTCATCTGCTTGAAGCGCGTCGCATTTAGCAGATTGCGGGTGTCGGGGGTGAGGGGAAGCAGGCACACAACGATATCCGCGCGTTTTAGTGCTTCAGGCAGGGCGACATCGCCTGCATAGCTTTGCATATCGGGCAGTGTTTGTGCAGTTCTTGCCCAGCCAATCACGTTGAAACCGGCGTCAATTAAGCGTTTAGCGGCTAATTTACCCAAATGCCCCAACCCTAAAACCGCCACGCAGCGTTCGGAAGCCAGCCGAAACGGTTGCGGCTGCCACACGTGAGCGCGTTGGGCGGCTGCGTAGGCGGGCATATCGCGATGCAAATAGAGCGTCCACGCCACCACGGCTTCAGCCATGGTCGCGGCCAATTGCGGGTCTTCTAAGCGCACGATACCGATGTGCGGATTTTTAAGCTCCGCCAACATGCGCTCAATGCCTGCCCACAAGCTTTGCACCCACTTCAGTGCAGGCAATTGGTCAAGCTCAGTAGGATCAGGATTAGCCACAATCGCTACGCGGGCATTGCCACGTTGTGCCGCGCTCAGCTGCGCAAAAGGCATGATGGTTTCATTTGGCATCGCGCGCGACAATGCCGCAATCCACGCAGCGGTATCGGCTGCGTTGCCGCGCGACACAAAAGGAATGGCGTTGTCGATACCCATAGTTACTTGCTACCGCGCAAAAATAGTATCGAAGTCCGCAAATCCCTTAATCTCAATCGGATTCCCACTTGGGTCTTTAAAAAACATCGTGCCTTGCTCACCCGGTTGGCCAGCAAAACGCAAGCTAGGCGCGATGATAAAGGTCAAATTTTGCGCTTGCAAATGTGCCGCTAATGCCCGCCATTCGGGCATCGGCAGCAAGACGCCAAAGTGCGGCATCGGCACCATGACGTCATCTACCCGACCTGTATCTTCAGCCGCAAACGGCACGCCTAAATGCAGCGAAATTTGATGCCCAAAGAAATCAAAATCCACCCAAGTATCAGTGGAACGGCCTTCGACGCAGCCTAATAAAGTGCCATAAAAATCGCGTGCGGTGTTAAGGTCGGTTACGTGGAAGGCTAGGTGGAAGCGGGAAGGGGAGGTCATGATGAATGGCGGGAAAGGGGAAATGTGATTATCGCGTGTTTTGGATGTTGGCGTAGGTGTGCGCATTTGTTCGTGAGTTGATTGTCGGTCCGTTGGTTAAAGTGTGGGCGCAGCGCTAATCAAACTGCGACTTGCGTAATTGTACTGCCGCATAAATTAATACTAGCCCGAGTGCGACGCCGATCCAAAAGTTTGCTGCTGTCGCAAGCTGGAGAGCGTGCGGGAGGGCGTTCCACCAAACCAAATCACTTGTTGCTGCTAAGCGTTCAATCTCAAATTTTGGTGCTCCAAACCTCATCCAAGCACCCGGAATGACGCTGCCCAGTATTCGTCCGAGGATGGAATCGAATGCCCAGACACCGTCTTGGCCCGCTGTTAACGCTCGACTCGCTAGCATAGTGGCACCTGTTAGAAGCGTTGGGATGCCTGCTGCCCAAAGCGCGGGTTTAGAGCGCGCGCAGGCCGAGACGAGTATTAGCCAGCTCGCCGTTGGCAGTGCCCAAAGCGCGTAGAGCGGTAGCATTGCAAGAAAGTCGAAGAGCTGCCGGTAAAACAATGGATGTGTCGCAAGGCGGCTAAAAATATCTAAACCGTGCTTCGCGGCGAGTAAACTGAAGAGGGAGCAAGTGAGTATTGCGTACAGTATTGAAATGAATATGCCAACCAGAGGTGCAATGACCAATCCTGTTGTAAGCTTGGACGCAATAACCATAAAATCAGATGTTGGCAAGGATTGCCAAAATAGAATACTGCGGTTTTGTTTCTCGTCAAATATGGTGTTTGACGCATAGAAAAAAACGCCTACGCCAACGGCTGTGAAGATGAAGAGTGCATCAATAAATGAGGCCCCCGCTATCCACCCAGTAGATTTTTGTAATGCGGCTTCATTCACGGGCTCGCCAATTTTTAGCCCAAACCAGAAGAGTGTTCTTTGTTCCGGAGGCTTAAGCAATTTAGCCCAAACATAGCCGCTCAAAATAACGTTAGAAAATGCCCCCGCCGCCAAGGGCAACCAAAGTAGAAGCGTTTTATGTTCCCAAAACTCGCGTTTTAATAGCCAGTAGAATTTTTTCATTACAATCCTTGAAACCTGTTGGAGTAGCGTGGTGCCCAATTTAAGGGCTTTTTCAGCGTCTTGTTCCCAGAGTACGATTTAGCTCTCAGCTCTATTGTGGTGTCAGCGCTGACTCTAGTTTGTTGGTTTATATTTGAGTTCAGCGAGGGCTGTAGCGAGTGGGTCTCGAACAGACAGGCGACTAGCAGCAGACCCTTGATTTGGGCCGCCCTTGCAAGGTAAATACGGTGAATCGCTGTTATAGCCGACGGATGTTGCGTTTGCGATGGTCAATCGCTTCCGGTTTTTCACCTCAATTAGCCAATCGCGATCAGCTATGAATAGCCGTCCTACGGCTTCGGCCACAGTTAACCCCTCCACGGTTTGGTCGTCATTTGCCAACCGAATAGCGATGCGCTCGCAAAGGCTTCTCCGGTCAAGAGGCGGTTTGCCATTTTCAATACAATACTCGAGCGCGCCAAATTGATGCATGGGGTCAATCTGCGTAAGCGGAAGTAAAGCTAGACCCACCATTTCTTGGTTATAGGCTGGGAGTTTGCGTACGGCTGCAGCGTTCATCAGGCCCCCAACAGTTTGCGCGCGCGCCTTAAAGAGTTTCGCCTCGACCGCATTTTTAATTGCTACTGTGGCTGCTGCATCGTCTTTTCTTTCTAGCGCTTCACGCGCCGCCGCTAACCATGCGACGCCGTTCTCGCCGTCAATAATTGTCCACCTTTCGGCATTCACGTCTTCGCACGCCGCACTTTGCGCGTCCACACAAGCCCTTAATGCCGTTGCGTAGACTATGGGGTCGCTTGTCGATTTTGCGAGTTGGATAAGTTGTAGAAGCTCTTCAGTTGCGGCAGCCCCAAACTGGCGCACGCGCACGTAGAGTCCTAGCGCTCGTTGGTGTTCCTCTGTGCTTGCGCTTAAGCCAGTTGCCGTCTCAACAACGTAGGCCGTACTTTCGATCGTCGTCAATAATCCAGGCACTGTTTTTTTTGCGATTTTCAGCAGAGTTTGCTCAGGGTTCATATCGCAGTATTGTGCGTTGTTTTCTTTGATCCACGCGGCGGCGGCAATGAACTCTTTGCTGCCAAGGGGCGCGCCCGCAGCGTCTATAGGCGTGTTGCGCAGCCCAAGCATGGCTATGGCGGTGCAACCGATGGCGGCTACCCCAGCAGTGATAACGACTGCATCGCGCCGTGTGAGTTTCGTGCTTGTGGTTTGGTTTGGAGACATATTTGGGTTCCAATTTTGGTTTGTACGTTTGCGGCAATACTGGCAGGATCTTGCTGCTAAAACTTATGTCGTTGTAGGCCAATTTCTATGCCGTCAGGTTTCAACGCGCCACCGCCGCAGACGAATTGCTGAGCAAATTAGCGCGAGACCTATGGCCGCCGCCGCCCAGTAGCCGGCGAGCGTTGTTAACTGCCAACCCTCTAAAATGTACTGCGAAATCCCGGAAAATCGTGTTTGCTCTTTTGAAACATCTACCGATAAGCTCGGTCGAAGATGAATCCAACCACCGGGCACCACCCCAAGTAGCAGGCGCATACCAATATCTTCTGTGATCAAGATTAAGCTTCCGTCGCGCTGCCCTAAGGTTTGCATAAAGCCCATGGGGATCGTGGTGGCGATCGGTAATCCTGCAATCCATAGAAGTGGGCGGTGTTTTACCAGTGAAGAGATTGCAAACATCCAACCTAGCGCGGGCAGAGTTGTCAATACAAAGATTGGCCATAGAGCGACTGCTTTAATAATCAGCCCATAAAGTGCAGTGCTGCCAAACAGCACTGGGAATGCGTTCAATCCGAAAAATGCCGCGATTTCGCCCGCAGCGAGTAGGCTCAAGCCAATCACGCCCAAGCTGCAAGCAAGCGTAAAGATAGGAGCGATGACGAGAACTATCACAGCTTTTGCAACGACCATTTTTGTATCGGATAGCGGAAGCGACTTCCAAAACAAATTGCTACGATCACGGCGATCCTCGTGTAAAGTCGCTGATCCATAAAACAGTATGGAGGCGCCTAGTGCGAAGAGCATCGTGGTTAATGTCTCAAGCTTTGAGACAAGGATCGCTAGCGTAAAAGCGGCTCGATCGGCAGCGGGTGCTGCACTCAGCAGCATTATTACTCCGGTAAACTGGGAATAGAACTGAGCGACAATGAATGCTGTGGCTAGCAGTCCAACTATCACTGGTAGCCCTAGCAGCAACCCCCAATGCTCCCAAAGTTCCCGCCGTAAGCACCAAATGAAAGTCTTCATCTAAATATGGCCCTTCATCGTCCCCACAAAAAGATCGCCGATGCTTGAATTACGGCACTCTCCGAGCTTTTCCAGCATTGCAATGGGCACACCATCAAACAGCATGGTGGTTTTGCCAAGCTGGTTGCGTTCATCAATTGGGTTCAACGCCCGCGCGGCTTCGGCGTTTTGTGGGCTTGCTTGTAGCTCGATAAAGCGTGCATTGACTTCTTCCATGCTGGCGTTGAGCACTAGTTTTCCGTCGCGGATGAACATCAAATCGGTCAGAATATTTTCGATTTCTTCTACTTGATGGGTGGCGATTAGGATTGTTTTGTTGTGGTCGAAATAATCTTCTAGCAGTTGCTGATAAAACTGCCGACGGTACAAAATATCTAGGCCAAGCGTGGGTTCATCGAGCACGAGTAGCTTCGCGTCGATGGCCATAACCAGCGCTAGGTGCAGTTGCACGACCATGCCCTTGCTCATTTCCGAAACCTTCATATTTGGTGCGAGTTTGGTTTTGGCAATATAGGCTTCGCATTTTGCGCGGCTAAATTTTGGATGTACGCCTTCTACAAAATCAACCGCGTTTTTTACTTTTAGCCAGCGTGGCAGTATCGCTACGTCGGCGATAAAACTCACGTCAAACATGAGGGCGTCGCGTTGGGTGCGCGGGTCGAGGCCCAGCACCTCGAGTTCTCCGTCAAACGGCGCTAAACCGAGTAAAGCCTTGATTAACGTGGTTTTCCCCGATCCATTGGGGCCAATTAAGCCAACGATGCGGCCTGCGGGTAGGGTGAAGCTGATGTTGTCTAACGCCAGCTTTTTGCCGTAATGTTTGGTGATATTGCTAGCAGTAATGATGGGCGCGGTCATTTTATACTTTCCCTTTTTTAATAGCTTTTAGTAGTTCAGTGGCGTTTAGGCCGAGTTGATTCATACGGTCAACAACGGCTGGCCATTCTTGGTTTAAAAATCGGTTGCGCTCAGAATCAAGTAGCTTATCGCGTGCGCCTTCCAGCACAAACATACCCAACCCGCGCTTGGTTTCGACCAAACCTTCGTCGACCAATTCTTGATAGGCACGCGATACGGTGATGGGATTGAGCTGAAAATCAGCGGCAATTTGGCGCACCGATGGCAGGGTATCGCCAGTCTGCAGGGTGCCATCGAGCAGCATGGTGACGATGCGTTCTTTAAGCTGTCGATAGATGGGCGCATTGCTGTGCCAGTCATTACTCATGGAGTGGTTTGCATGTTGATTGGTGTTGTAGGTAACTATAACACTAAAACAATAGATTGCAACGGTTTTTTGAATTTGGTCAAACGAGACACAAAATAGATAGGCTGAAGAAGCCCTAAAATAGAGCATCTTCAGCCTTTAAACTGGAGCAAATTCATGCCTGTGAAAACCCTACTGACACCACGCTGTCAGTAGCTGTCGCGCAATATCGTGTTTGTGCAATGTTGCACGCAAACAAATAGGGTGACTCAAATGGCAGCAGCTACGAGCGGCAATGTGATTACATGGTTTGAAATCCCGGCGACTGATTTTTCTCGCGCGGTGGGGTTTTATGATGGATTGTTTGGCATCAGTTTGAAGCGTGAGGTGATGGGTACCGATCAAATGGCGATGTTTCCAGCTGATCCTGCTACGGCCGTTTCCGGCTGCGTGATGTATGGGGCGCACTACAAACCGAGTGCCGATGGTGCGGTAATTTATTTAAACGCGCATGATCAAATTGATGCCTTATTGGCGCGTGTGCCAAGCGTTGGCGGACAGGTGTTGTTGGGGAAAACTGCATTGCCGCCGGGCTTAGGTTTTTTTGCCCATATTTTTGATACCGAAGGCAATCGGATAGGGCTGCATGGGGTAAAGTAGTTTTTTTATCTTTGCCATCACATCATGCGTCGAGCCGATAGACTTTTTGCCATCGTACAAGCGCTGCAGGGGCGGCGCTTAACGACTGCGCGCCAGCTTGCCGATAGGTTGAGCGTTTCAGAACGCACTATTTATAGGGACATTCAAGACTTATCACTGACCGGCGTGCCGGTGATAGGTGAAGCTGGTGTGGGTTATAGCTTGAAAAAAGGCTTTGATTTGCCGCCAATTATGTTTGATAGCGACGAAATTGAAGCCCTGCTCATCGGTGCGCGCATGGTGGGTGCGTGGGGTGGCACCACGCTGGCGGCTAGCGCGGAACGCGCGATGGAAAAGATAGCTGCTGTGTTGCCTGATAGGCGGCGCGTGGCTATGGAGGCCACGCAAGTCTACGCGCCGAGTTTCCATGTAAATGCAGAAGTAGGCAAGCGTTTTGAATTGCTTCGGTTGGCCATTGCAGCCCGACAATATGCTGCGCTAGTGTATACAGCAGCCCAGCAAAAAAATGCGATTACGCGACGTGTGCGGCCCTTAGCGCTGTATTTTTGGGGTGAGCACTGGACGTTGGCGGCGTGGTGCGAAGTGCGCAATGATTTTCGCAGCTTTCGGCTGGACCGGATTTCTACCTTTACGGTGGAATCGCAAATATTTGCGCTGGAGGCAGGAAAGAGCTTGGCTGATTTTGTGCGGCGGGATGAGCTGGAAGTCAGATGCGCTGACGAGGCAAAAAGTGCTTAATACCTGCCTGAAGACGCCTTAAAATAGGGTGTTTTCAGGCTATTTCTGAAATATTACGGGCTCAGTTTTTTCATCGCAGTGATAGATTCTTCGTCACCGTTTGCTGCAGCTCTTTCGTACCGTTGCCGAGCCGGTGCATTGTCTTTCTTGACGCTTTTCCCTGACGCATATAAGTCCGCTGCATAGCGCTGCGCCGCGGTGTGGCCTTGGATGGCGGCGCGTGTATGCCATTTTAATGCGCTCATTTTATCGATTGCGACGGCATCACCTAGCGCAAAGGTTTAACCCATGTTGTACTGCCCGCGTGCGTTATTCTGCGAGGTTGAAAGCTGCGCCAATCGGTAGGTTTCTTTGGTATCTTGCGCCACGCCACGCCGAGGTGATAGCGGTAGCTGCAGGCCAGCGCCTCTCGGGCTTCTGCGTTATTTTGCGCGACAGCCTTGCGATACCACTTGACGGCTTGTGCTTCATCGTTTGCCACGCCAAGCCCGTTTAAAAACGCGTCGCCTACCGCCGCTTTTGCTGCTGCGTCACCTGCTTCGGCATGCTTCATTTGCGCTGCTGCACCAGTGGGTGTTTGCGGTGGTTTGCCATGACGGGTAGCCTCAGCGTTGCTGACATTTTTTGCCGCAGCATCCTGCGCCCTATTCGTCGAGTGGACAAGCATCATGCACAGCACCCCGGCCAAACATAAGTGCATTTTTTCATTGTGGCGTCTCTAAATTGCCGATTTTATATCGTTGCAAAAGCCTTATTTTCCCCGCAACGGGACTGCCTTCAAGTCGAGGACGAATTTAGCTCCTCGATAAAGCACTATTTGCCTAATTTTTTAAATTTTTCGGCAGCGTCTTTGTTATCTTGCGCTGCAGATTGTTCGTACCAAAAGCGCGCTGTTTTGTTGTTGGCTTTTACGCCATCGCCGTCGCGAAACATGTCGCCCAAATTTTCTTGTGCGCCGGGATGACCTTGTTCTGCCGCTTTGCTGAACCAGCGCACGGCTTCAGCATAGTCTTTCTTCATACCGATGCCGTTATAGGCAAAAGATCCTATGCTGGTTTGTGCTTCTGGATTCCCTTGGGTGGCAGCTAACTTAAATAATCGGGCAGCCTCAGGGAAATTAGGTTTGCCGCCAGGTATGCCTTCGCCCTCGCGGTACATTACGCCGGCGTTGTTCTGCCCGCTTGCGTGGCCTTGCGCTGCAGCTTGTAGAAACCACCGTAGCGCCTCAGCTTTATCTACTTTTACGCCTTCGCCGTCGTCATAGGCATTGGCTAAACTATATTGTGCATCGGCATGGCCCTGTTCTGCGGCCTTGCGATACCAAAGCGCGGCTTGAACCAGGTCTTCAGGGTGATTTCGACCATTATAAAAATCGTCACCAAGGTTATATTGGGCGTTTGCATCACCGGCGGCCGCTTGCTTTTTAAGCTTTTCGTAGGCCACTTTTTCTGGGTTCACTTTTGCTTTGGCAGTGGCCCTTGGCTTTGCTTGAGGATCGTTAGCGAAGACGTTTCCCGCGAGGAAGGTCGATGACAATAGGATTAATAACGCGCAAGTTCGTATTTTTGACGTAATCATAGGTTTTCAGTTTGGTTGGGAAGCGTAAATCTCAACTGCTGCATTATAAAACGGCGCTTACGCCTGTAGCATTGTGTGTTGCCATTGCCAATTTTGATTAAGTTGGCTGTGATGGCGCGCTGGCTGGCTGCAGACCAACGTAGCAATCGTTGAATGAATTCATCAACGGTCGTGGTCAGTTTTTCTGGTGTGGCTAATGCTGTTACTGCAGCCCAACGCTGGGCGGTAATTGCATCAATTTTGCGCGCTAAAAGTAGCAGCTCCCGTGCATGCGCATGACCTACCGCGCGCGTGACGCGTAGGCAATCAGCCAAGCGATAACTTAAACCCACTTGCGCGGGCGTCATGCTTGGGGGCAAATTGTCTGCGGCAATTCTAAAGTCGGCCGAAAACACTAGGGCCGCACCGCCGCCAACGCAGGCACCCTGAATAAGCGCAACAGTGGGTTGCGGTAATGCCGCAAAAGCATCTAGGCCTGCCCCAATAGCCACTTGATTTTGCATCATCCAGCTTGTATTTTGGATATTCACCCGCAACTCATGAATATCGATTGGCGCAAAAATGTCAGCCCGCGCCTCGCCGCATTACAATCCGTACTTCAGTGTTGTTTGCTAATGTATGGCAGGTGTCGGTGAGTTGCTGCCAAGCCTTAAAATTCAAGGCGTTACGGTGATTCGGTGCATGTAGCGTGATAAAAGCCACGCCATCGCATTGGCTTAGCAGTACCCTGTAAGCAATCAGTAATATTGGCGTCGAAAAAGGCATTTTATGGGTAGTGGTTGGTAAAAATGCAGTAGAAGGCGTGTTCGTATGAGTGAAACATTAAATTACGACGTTTGTGCCCATTTATTGCACCAGATGGCACCCAAAGTGGATGTGTCGTGCGGTACTATTTATGAGGTTGGGCGGCGGCAGAGTCCGGACAAATTGTACTAAAGTGGACGTGATTTCATGTAGTAGCACCTAATCTCGACAGCTTATCCAGACTAGGTTTTTAGGCTTCGCGTGAACTTTAATCCGTACTATCCGCAGCGGCAGGGTCAACCAGCAGGCATTTGTTTTGATTTTTAGCGCAAATTTGATGAACTTCTTGCGCTATACGTAGTCTGAAAAAGGTATTTACGCAGTAGTTTCTAGACTTAAAATTGTTATATTTAAGACACGCTAGAATTTGTTGATTTGCAGGTAAAATAAGTGTGGTCAGTTAGATAAAAACATCCTTTTAATGGAGAATAAAATGAGCGGTAAAGGTCAATTATTGCAAGATCCTTTTTTGAATATCTTGCGCAAAGAGCACATCCCAGTTTCGATTTATTTAGTAAACGGCATCAAGTTACAAGGCCAAATTGAGTCATTTGATCAATACGTGGTGTTATTAAAAAATACCGTGACCCAAATGGTTTACAAGCACGCTATTTCCACAGTGGTGCCAGCCCGTAACGTTTCTGTGCCGTTTGAACACCCAACAGAGTCATAATCGGCTTCTGTCCCAAACCCTTGGCGGCCAATCGAAAAGTGACGAAGCCCTGCGGGGGTGCAATTGCAGCACCCCAACGGGGTCTCCAGCTTTAAAGTAGTTTCAATTTAAGTACGAAGCAGTTGCATTGTGCTTGTGTGATGACTAACAGCAGTGCGCGCACACAGGTTACGATACAAATCGTGATGCAATTGAACGCGACTTTTCGACTACCCAAAAATATTAGATAAAAGGCGGCACGACATCATCTGCCGTGCTGTCTTACATTTTCCCAAGGAATATAGGTAATGCATGTAACCAGATCGGTGCCAAGTAATGATGTGCCCGCTATTTTAGTGGGGCTTGATTTTGGCACGGCCTACCACCGCGATTATTTGGCCGAAGCGGCTGAACTCGTTGCGAGTGCTGGCGCAAAGGTGGTGCAGACAATTTCCGGTAAGCGTGCAAAGCCTGACGCCGGAACCTTTGCAGGGCAAGGCAAAATTCAGGAAATTGCCGATGCAGTGGCGCTCCACGAAGCCACACTGGTCGTGTTTAATCACCAATTATCTTCCGCGCAGTTGCGCAATATTGAGCGTGAAACTAAGGCGCGCGTCATTGATCGTACTGATCTGATTTTGGAAATTTTTGGCCAGCGCGCGCGCAGTGCGGAAGGCCAATTGCAAGTTGAGTTAGCACAAACAGAGCATTTGCTTACTCGCTTGGTGCGTGCGTGGTCGCACTTAGAACGTCAAGGCGGCGGCACTGGCGCGCGCGGCGGTATGGGTGAAACGCAGTTAGAAGTAGATAAGCGTTTGGTCAACGTAAAAATAAAACAGCTAAAAGATCGTTTAAAAAAAGTTGCGCGGCAGCGTGAAACGCAGCGAGCCAGCCGTCGTGGGTCGATGGACCTCGCGGTGTCGATTGTTGGTTATACCAACGCCGGTAAATCCACGCTCTTTAATCGCCTAACGCATTCGCAAACCTATGTTGCCGATCAGCTTTTTGCCACGCTCGACACCACCACTCGTAAGCTTTATCTTGATCCGAAACACAGCGCGGCTGTTTCTGATACGGTGGGATTTATTCGTCAACTGCCGCATGGCTTAGTGGCGGCTTTTCGTGCGACGTTAGAAGAAGCGGTAAATGCCGATGTATTGCTGCACATTGTTGACGCTGCTAATCCAATGCGTGAGCAGCAAATTAGCGACGTGAACGCTGTGCTGAAAGAGATTGGTGCCGATAACGTACCGCAGATTATTGTGTACAACAAGCTAGATGCTGCGCGGGCCATATACGAAGCGCAAAAGCAAAAATTAGCAGCAGCCGTGCCCGTGCCTTGCTTGTTTGAGAATGGAGCAAGTCAGTCTGCCGATGCGTCGAAAGATGATGGAACGACATCGCCAACGCTGATGACGTCAACAGCCATGAAAATGCTAGCGCCAGCGGGTGGTTTAGAGGCTGGAGCCATTCGCGATGAATATGGTAAAGTGTCCGCCGTTCGCGTGAGCGCCCTTACCGGCGAAGGTTTTGATGCCTTGCGCGAGGCGTTGTTGGCTTTTAGCGCCGCGCGGCATGCTTCAGACGGCGAAATTGCTCTTGAATTTGAGCAATTCGCCGCAATTTCATCGTAGTAAAGCGAGTCTTAGTTAAACCATCTTGTCCTGAGGTCATCCAATGCGGTCGTTGAATACAAAAACCGACGTTTTAGAATTTTTTAAAGCACTTTCAGATTTTTGTTTGGCACTTGCTAAAACTGCAAGCTTTAAAGTGCGCGGATTGCTCCAAAGCCGTGCAAGTCAAACTGCTGCGGCACAGGTGCAGGCACCACCACCACTGCAGTTTGATGCAAATGGCGCGGTCATTCTAAATGAGCAATGGGGCAGCGGCAATAAAAAAGGCGGCAAAAATGACGGCCCGCCAGATTTAGACGAAGCATTGAGAAAGCTCAACGAAAAGCTCGGTAACTTGTTTGGCAAGGCCAAGCCAAAAAATAATGCCCAAGGCCCTAACCCGCCTACTGGCGCAGGTGGTCCTGGCTTAGGCAATGAAGCCCTGGGCGGCATTTTTTTGGTGGCGTCCTTTTTAGTCGTCGCGGTCTGGTTAGCCAGCGGTTTTTATCAGGTAGATGAAGGCACGCGGGGTGTTGAACTACGGCTTGGTAAATACAACGGCAATACTACTTTGCCTGGCTTACGCTGGCGCTTGCCGTATCCTTTTGAGAAAGAGGAAATTGTTGATGCCGAACGCATTAGCGTTGTAGAAATTGGTCATCGCAATAATCAAAAAACGAAAGTTAAGGAAGAATCCTTAATGATCACCGAAGACCAAAACATCGTAGACGTGCAGTTTGCGGTGCAGTACAAGTTGAAGCCAATCATTGCCGACGCGCCGATTAACTCAGCCGTGCAGTACTTGTTCAATAATAAAGCGCCGAATGAAGCTGTTCAGCAGGCAGCTGAAGCCGCCATGCGTGAAGTTGTGGGCAAAAGCAAAATGGATTTTGTGTTATACGAAGGGCGCAGTGACGTGAGCTCGCGCGCAAAGGCGTTGATGCAGACCATTCTTGATCGGTACGAAACTGGCTTATTTGTAACGGATTTGAATCTACAAAACGCACAACCACCTGAGCAAGTACAAGGCGCGTTTGATGATGTGGTAAACGCTAAGCAAGAACGTGAGCGGAAGAAGAACCTCGGCGAAGCAGAAGCCAATTCTATTCTGCCGCGGGCTAAAGGCGACGCAGCCCGTTTACTTGAAGAAGCCAATGGCCACAAACAAAAAGTAGTTGCCACCGCTAAAGGTGATGCGTCACGGTTTAGCTCAGTGGTCGCGGAATATGAAAAAGCGCCGCAGGTCACTCGTGAACGGATGTATTTAGAGATGATGTCGCAGGTAATGCAGAGTAGCTCTAAGGTACTAGTCGACCAAAAAGGCGGGCAAAATATGTTGTACTTGCCGCTCGACAAAATCTTGCAAATGAACGCGCAAGCCTCTACGGCAACCGTTCCTACGCAAACGACCGAAACTATCACCGTACGGCCGTCCACATCCACCAATGCTGAAGTGCCGCGCCGCGATATTCGCAACCGCGACGCTCGCTAATCTAACGCAAACTAAGGATAACTATCATGCAACGCAACTTACCTTTCTTCGCGCTACTAGCAGGCATAATCCTGTTTGTATTGTCTCTGTCTGCTTACACCGTTGATCAACGCAAGGCGACGATCAAATTTCGTTTAGGTGAAGCGATCGCAATTCAAAAAGAGCCCGGGCTCTATTTCAAAGTACCATTTTTAGATAAGCTCAGAACCTACGATAATCGTATTCAAACGCTTGATCCAAAAGATCCAGAGCGCGTACAAACGGCTGAAAAAAATAATGTCTTGGTCGATAGCTTTGTAAAATACCGCATCATCGACGTGAAGCAGTTTTTTGTGTCCACCGGCGGTGACTTAACCCGGGCTGAGTTGCGCTTATCGCAAGCCGTGAACGAAGATTTACGTGGTGAATTTGGTCAGCGCACACTAGCCGAAGCGATTTCGGGTGATCGCAAAAAAATTATGGATAGTCTGCGAGCCAAGGCCGACACCAATGCCCGAAGCATGGGCATTGAAGTGCTTGACGTGCGTATCAAGCGCGTTGATCTACCGGCAGAAATTAACGATCAAGTGTATAAGCGGATGGAGTCTGAGCGTACCGGTGTTGCTAACAAACTGCGCTCTACCGGTGATGGTGAAGCGGAACAAATTAAGGCTGATGCTGAGCGTCAACGCACGATTATCCTCGCCGATGCCTACCGCGATGCGCAAAAGCTGAAAGGTGAGGGTGATGCCGAAGCCGTGCGTATTACCGCTGCAGCATTTGGCCGCAACCCAGAGTTTTACTCTTTTTACCGCAGTATGGATGCGTATCGTGAAAGCTTTCGCAATAAAAGCGATGTGATGGTGCTAGATACCAATTCCGATTTCTTCAAATATTTAAAGAGCCCCGGCAAGGCTAAATAGATTTAGTTTTAGCGCGCACGTAAAATTATGTGGGATGCGCTGATGCTGGCAACTGGGCTGATGCTTATTTTAGAAGGCATTGGCCCTTTTGTTGCGCCAAAAGGTTGGCGTGAAATGTTTAGTAAACTCGTTAAGCTCAATGACGGCCAGTTGCGTTTTATTGGCCTGGCCAGCATCGTAGTGGGTGTGCTAATCGTAGTGCTCTTTCGCTAACTACCCACTAAAAAAATTACAGACAACAACAAACAGTAACAATTAAAGGAAACACCTTGCGTACTTGGCTCCTGCCTGAACAAATTGAAGATCTCTTACCCGCACAAGCGCAGCATATGGAAAATTTGCGTCGCCGCGCGCTCGATTTTTTTAAAGTGCACGGCTACGAGTTAGTGACCCCGCCGTTACTTGAATATACGGACTCATTATTGTCCGGCAGTGGTCATGGGCTAGAATTAAAAACCTTTAAATTGGTGGATCAACTCTCTGGCCGTATGCTCGGTGTGCGTGCCGATACCACCCCGCAAGTGGCGCGTATCGATGCGCAATTACTCAATCGGCAGGGTGTAGCGCGTTTGTGTTACGCCGGTAGCGTGTTGCACACAATAGCCGAAGGGAAGCATCAAAGCCGTCAGCCATTTCAAGTGGGCGCCGAGCTATTCGGTTATGAAGGCTTGGAAGCAGATATTGAAATTCAGCGTTTAGCCATTGATCTGCTGGAAATTTTAGGTGTAAAAGCAGCGCAACTTGATGTTGGCCAACCGTCGATATTCCGCGCGCTTTGTAATGTCGCAAATTTGAACCCTACGGCCACGCAAAGTCTCTTCCACGCCATTCAAGCGCGCGATGTGCCACAACTAAAAATTGAAACCGCGGTTCTGCAAGAGGCTGGCCTCATCTCCGCGCAACTGGCCGAAAGTTTTGTGGCATTGCCAGCATTGCACGGCGACGTAAATAACGATGATTGCCTTAGCCGCGCACGCAAGCTCATGCCAGCAGACGCGCGAGTTCAACAAGCCATTGATGCACTTGAGCGTTGTGCCATCGCGCTCAAGTCTAGCAATATGAAAACCAGCATTGATTTAGCCGAGCTAGGTGGGTTTGAATACGAGAACGCAATTGTATTTTCCGTATTTGCCGAGGGCGCGCCCGACGCCATCTGTCGCGGTGGTCGATACGACGGCGTGGGCAGTGTGTTTGGGCGCGCGCGCGCCGCCACCGGCTTTACCCTGGATTTAAAGCTCATCGCCCAGCTTGTGCCCCTCAGTACCGCACCTACGTCAGCAATATTGGCGCCTTGGTCAAGTAATGATGCTGCCGCAAACGCCAACGCAAACCCCGACCCCGACACCGACACCAAGACAAACGCTGGATTAGCCGAGGCCATCGCCACACTGCGCGCTCAAGGCCATATTGTGCGGGTCAGCTTACCAGGCCAGGCGGCCTTTGCAGCTGAATTGCAGTGCGATAAGAAAATGGCGTATCTGCACGATAGTTGGCAAGTGGTGCCCAATCAATAAAAACGATGGTTGACTCGCCAGTAGTCGGTTTTCCAATTAAAATAGCGCGTTTGACTGTAATTTAAGATAATTTTATTAGACGTAACCCAAGGGAAAAGCATGGCGCAGAGCACCGTAGCAAAAAATATCGTGGTTATCGGCACCCAATGGGGCGATGAAGGCAAGGGAAAAATCGTTGATTGGATGACCAACAAAGTTGCGGCTGTCGTGCGCTTCCAAGGCGGTCACAATGCTGGTCACACGCTCGTGGTCAACGGAAAAAAAACCATTTTGCGCTTGTTGCCGTCCGGCATGCTGCACCCGCACGTTATCTGTTACATCGGCAACGGTGTTGTGCTGAGTCCAGCCGCGTTGTTGGGCGAAATTGCTGAACTTGAAGCCGCTGGTGTCGATGTGGTCAGCCGCCTGCGTATTTCTGAAGCCTGCCCCCTAATTTTGCCGTATCACGTCGCTATCGACCAAGCCCGCGAAATCGCCAAAGGCGCCGGCAAAATTGGCACCACTGGCCGCGGTATCGGCCCGTGTTATGAGGATAAAGTTGCGCGTCGCGCCATACGCTTCGCCGATTTATTCGTGCGTGAGCGTTTTGCCGCAAAACTAGGTGAAGTGCTTGATTATCATAACTTCATGCTTAAAAATTACTACAACACCGACACCGTAGACTTCCAAAAAACGCTTGATGACACCATGGAGTTTACGGAACGCTTGCGCCCGATGATTGCCGATGTTTCCGGACAGCTCAATGCCCTGATGGCCGATGGCAAGAGCATCATGTTTGAAGGCGCGCAAGCAGCCTTGCTCGACGTTGATCACGGCACCTATCCTTTCGTAACCTCTAGCAATTGTTTAGCAGGCCAAGCGTCCGCTGGTGCTGGCGTTGGGCCTAAAGCGCTCTCTTATGTACTCGGAATAACTAAAGCTTACGCCACACGCGTGGGCTCCGGCCCGTTCCCGACGGAATTAGAAAACGAAACCGGCGAAGGTTTGCGCAAGCGTGGCAGCGAATACGGCTCGGTTACTGGCCGTCCACGCCGCTGCGGTTGGTTTGACGCCGCCGCCCTAAAACGCGCTGCGCAAATTAACGGCTTGTCCGGCTTGTGTATCACTAAGCTCGATGTGCTCGATGGCATGGAAACCCTGCGTATTTGCACCGGTTACAAAATCAACGGCAAAATCGTCGATATTCTTCCCTACGGCGCCGAAAGCATCAACGCCTGCGAGCCAATGTACGAAGACCATCCGGGTTGGACTGAATCTACCTTTGGTGTCGACAAATGGGACGGCCTTCCCAAAAATGCGCAAAGCTATCTTAAGCGCATCGAAGTTTTAGTAGGTGCGTCAATTGATTTGATCTCTACCGGCCCCGATCGTACTCAAACAATCGTAATTCGTCATCCGTTAGAAGATTAGTGGGCAAAGGATTGGCTGTAGATGCCCTGAAATAGGGCGTCTTTAGCCATTTATTTCATCTAATATCATTGATGTATGATTATCCAATTTCTATACCCTTACTGCAATACTTTAACGTATCGCACGTTTCGTAGCCCAGCTCTCGCGGCCTTTTGCGACAGCTGGGGCGGTGGTTAAAAATTGGTAGTTTCTAATATTAAACACCTTCCCAACTGCACCCTCAAGGGGTACCAAGCCACAAAAAGCCGCAACAGCTGGGCTACAAAACGAAATTGCCAATATTTAGGGTCACTGTGGCTTATCTTTAGCAGCTCTTCGTTGTTTCTAGGTTTAAGCATCGCGCGCCAAGCGCAAACATGCGCTAACATTGGTGCATCCAAACGCATCTCGCCAATTTGTTATCGTGACTTACCAACCCCCATATACTACTTCGCCACTGACGCTGCAGCGTGTTGCTGACATTGTGGCCTTGTTAACGCAATGGGCCGTTGCAAGCGGTGGCAAGTTTTCGCCTAAACTTCGCCGAAACAATCGCATTCGGACTATTCAAGCTTCGCTCGCAATCGAAAATAACACGCTGAGGCGTGAGCAAGTTACTGCGGTGCTGAATAACAAGAGGGTGCTTGGCCTGCCGCGTGAAATTCAAGAAGTGTGGAATGCGTTCGCGGCTTATGAAAAAATGTCTGCGCTCAGCGCCCACGCCGTCGCTAACCTGCTCGAGGCGCATCGATTATTGATGACGGGTTTGGTCGATGATGCGGTTAGTTTTCGAGTCAGCAGCGTCGACATATTTAACGACCAGCGCTTAGTGCACATGGCGCCCCCCGCAAGTCGAGTACCAGCGCTGATGGACGAGCTGCTAAATTGGGTCAAAGCGCAATCGGTGCATCCGTTAATTGCTAGCTGGGTGCTCCACTATGAGTTTAAATTTGTTCATCCGTTTGCCGACGGTAACGGCCGCATGGGGCGACTTTGGCAAACTAAAATACTAAGTAATTGGCAACCTATTTTAGCTTTTTGCCGTGGAATCAATCATTCGTGATCGACAAGCTGGGTACTACAAAGCACTAGCAGATGGCGACAGTCAAGCTGATTCCACAGGCTTCATCGAGTTTATATTAACCGCACTTGCCGACGCGATTACCGATGCCATCGTGAAACCGAAGCCAAAAGTGTCGGAGAAGTTAGCGCAAAAAGTGCCAGAGAAAATCCTCGCCGTGCTTGCGCTTAACGGCGCTGCCACCATTGTTGAGTTAGCGGCTTCTCTAGCAGCCCGTCGGTCTATCTCAATCGGATTCAAAATTTGGCTGCGCCGACCCAGATTTTGCCGATTTTTTACGTCAATATCGAGCATATTGACTCGAAAATCGGTGAAATATGGGTCGCTCAGACGGATTTTGAGCCGATTTAGCTATAGTCCGACAAGCTGCTAGCTATTTCCACCCGCACAATTGAACGCAATCTACAAAAACTTTCAACCGCAGGACGCCTACAACGCATCGGCTCAGCGAGGGCGGGGCGCTGGCAGGTGGTGCCGTTGGGTTCGGTGGCGCCGTTATAATATACGCGGTGCCCGTAGTAGCACTATGTGGCCCTCGCAAAACCAAATCCACTCGCCGCACAAACCCGCCTAAAAGCAATAAATCAAATGAATATTATTAGCGTAAGTTTAGAGACCGACCCAAACGCAGTCCGCGTACAAAAAACCGAGCGCGTAGTCGTAAGCTTTGCGTCCGAGGCAGGCACCCTACAAAGCCGTGAAGGGCCAAACCGCTACGTCATTGGCGATGCGATTGTGCAATCAAGCGGCGGCGATAAATGGGTGGTAAACCGCGCGCGCTTTATCGAAAAATATGCCGCCGTAGCACCTCTGATGATGGGCGAAGCTGGCGCGTATGACGCCGTTGCGCAAATAATTCTAGCCAAACACATGCAAGCTGATTTTTCACTGTACCGGAAAGCAGGCGGCGATTTATTGCATGGCAAAGCAGGGGATTGGGTGCTGCAATACGCGCCGGGGGATTTTGGCGTATGTGAGCAGGTGCGTTTCGCGCAGGTTTATGTGCGGGTGTAGGTGCCAACTCAGCGTGGGCAGATGAAGACTATCTGCTGTTTAAACGGATGAAGAAGCCCTAAATTCTGGCATCAACAGCCATTTTAATAAAGCAATTTTGCCGTGAAAATCTGTTTAAATTGATTGCGCAAGTGACCTTAGCTCTTCAATGCAAAAGTGCTCCACGACCCAATTACATTCCCAAGTGATACCGCCGTCCGGCGAAAAATGTTGCTCCCATCGGGCCGTATTTTCCGTGATGTTTGACCACGTGTAGCGCACGCTAATGGCTTGTGCGTTTAGCTAAATTTGGCGAATTTATGCTTCGGGTTTAATGGTGCTGGTTTTAGTATTGCAACGGTGCAATCAGGCGCTGTCGTTTCACGCGCTTATGGTCATCGTTCGGGTAGGGTGAATTGCGGCGCTTTGCCATTCTCGGATTAAACTTTCCTCTGCTGCGGACGCATTTTAGGCTAGCTGCTTCAGCGAATAATGCTTTGAAGAGCCGACGCCAACGGCAACCAAACGGGAATGGCTAAATCGCGTATGCGCTTGCATGCTGGCCAAAATCTAACGCAACCGCCTTTGTGTATTTTCACGCCAAAATTCTCGCATTTAAGCGGGCTAACGTACAGAGTACAAAGCGATTTGACTTCAACATAGTCTCAGTCACTTTCCAACATTCTATGCGGAGTACAAATGAGTATAATCATCAACGGCACTTTTCTGGATTCATCTGCGGCTAAACGCGCAATCTCGGATTTATCAAGCGCGGGCTTTGCGCCGGAACAAGTCAGTTCTTTTGTAGTTACTCTTCCGGGGGACACCGCCGAAACGCACGCTAGCCCACCAAGTGAAATTATCACGGAAGCGGCGGCACAAGAAGGGGCGGAGGGGGCGCTGTCAGGTGCTGCAGTCGGCGGTGCGCTTGGTGTTGCGGTCGCGTTGGCAACAATGCCAATTTTGGGGCCGATGGTGGCAGTTGCGGCCGTTGGTGTGGGCGCGTATACCGGTTCGCTTTATGGCGCACTGGGGAGCATGGATGCCGCTGATGACCTAGCTGCTAATGCGTCGACGCTTGCCAAACAAGAAGCGCAGCACCGTCAATCGGGCACATTGGTTGCGGTAATTGCTGACAATAGCGAGTTACAAGATTCTGCCAAGCGCATCTTAAATTTGCATGGAGGGATTGATATTGAGCGTCGTGACGGTGTATTGAGCAACAGCAAATGAACTGATTTTGATCCAAAGCTGCCGCTACAGCCAGTACCGGCGTAACAGTCTTTAGCGAAATTTTCCGTCTTACGCCAGGTTTGGCTCAGGTACGGTGGCGAATTTTGGTTCTCGTGCTGGCTCCGCGGCGATTGCTGGCTCTGGTGTTGCGACCGATGTTGCCGCAACGGCGGCATCACTTTCGATGCTGCCGTCGACGAGCTCAATAATACGGTCGCATCGGGCTGCCAAGCGCGGGTCGTGGGTGACAATCAAAAATGAGGTTTTGAGCTCCGCGTGCATTTTGCGTAGCAATACGAACACTTCGTCTGATGCAGCGCGGTCAAGGTTGCCGGTTGGTTCATCTGCTAGCACCAGCAGTGGATTGAGCACCAGCGCGCGAGCAATCGCTACCCGCTGTTGCATGCCGCCTGAGAGCTCGCCCGGTTTTTTATCCATTGCTTTTACTAAGCCAACGGCCGCTAGTACCGCCCGTGCGTGCTCGCGTTGTGGTGCCGATACTTTGCCCTCGCGCATGAGTGCGGGCAAGGTCACGTTTTCCAATGCAGTAAACGCAGGTAGCAAATGATGAAATTGGAATACGAATCCTAAGGTGATGCGCCGCTGCAAAGTGAGTTGTGCGTCGCCTAGCGCGCTGGTTTCCTGCCCTTCAATTTGATAGCTTCCACTCGTGGCTTGCTCCAGCAATCCGATGATATTGAGTAGCGTGCTCTTGCCGGATCCTGAAGGGCCGATTAAAGCCACAAATTCGCCATGCGCCAACGTCAGAGATATGCCGCGTAATACTTCGGCTTCGTTCGGCAGTCCGATGTTGTAGCTCTTGTGAATGTCGTTAAGCACAATGAGCGCGCCTTCGTTGCGGGCTAGCGTGTCGGTAGGTTTGTCGGAAGGAGCGCTGACTTTCTTAGACTCTGCGGCGATCATATGCGAATCGCCTGCGCGGGATCGAGTTTAGCGGCGCGGCGCGCAGGCGCTACCGCCGCTAACAAGCCGCAAACAATGGTGATCGCCGAAACAATGAGGGCCAAGCTTGGTGGAAAGGTGATGGCAAATAATGGCAGCCCGTCGTCGCCCCTTACGAAGGCCACAAACGCCAAAATCATCGCCCATGCCACACCGATGCCTAGCGCCGACCCTAAGGCGCCCACAATCGCACCTTGCAATAAAAAAATGCGCATCACTTGCGCCCGTGTCGCACCCATCGCCCGCAATATGCCAATCTCCCGCCGCTTTTGCACTACTGACACCACCAACACGCTAGAGATCCCCAGCACCACCACAATCATCACCACAGCTCGAATCAACGCCGTACTCACTGATTGCGCAGTCAATGCGGATACCAGCTGGGGGTTGGCATCTTGCCAGCTTTCTACTTTGTAAGCCCAGCGTTGCGCAAAGTCTTCGGCAAATTCGGGTGCTGCCCATAAATCAACGAGCGAGATTTCAAGAGCGGTGGCACCACCTGGCAAATTAACTAGGCTTTGCGCCGTGCGTAATGGCACAATTACCGCTCGTCGATTCACATCTCGCACACCATAATCGAGTAGTGCGGTAATGCGCAATGAATCTGTCACGGCACCCACAATTATATTTAACCGGTCACCCACCCGCACCCCAAGGTCTTCAGCCAGATCACGCCCAATCATGCCTTCACCGGGTTCCAGCCGTGCGATGCCAGCAACCACTTTCGAACGTAAGCGCACAATACGTTCGTAGCGATTAAGTTCAACGCCTGAAATCGAAATCGATTTTGTCACCTCGCCGCGTACGGCCAGTCCGCCAGTCGTTACAATCGGCGATACCGCGGCAATACCGGGAGTGGCCTCTAGCAGAGGGAGTAATAGCTGCCAATTTTTTGGGGAGCGTGGCCGTTGCGCTCGGGGCTGCGTTTGCGTAAGAATCTGCGGCAGCACGGCGCTACGTGTAGCACTATTGTCTTCGTCGTCAGCTTTGGCTACGTTATCTAAGCTGCGCGCGGGAATAACTAAATCATCCAAGGCACTAAGGGTCACATGCGCCTGCGCGCCCAAGGTTTTATCAATTAAATTTAATTGCACACTGGCCATGAGCGCCGAAATATAAGCCACTACAGCCACGCCAGCCGCCACACCAGCAAGAATAAGTAGTGACTGCGCACGTCCCTCGAGCATAAAGCGCGTGGCTACGCTGCGCTCAAAACCGAATGCGTTAAACATGAGAAACCACGTGCGCGGTCAATGGGCTCATGGTTTACCACCCTTATCGGCCGGCGCTTTTGCTGGTGTATTTTTAGCTGTGTTGGCGTTGGTATTTCCATCTTGCGTGCTCGCCGTCAATTGCGGGCGCACGCGGCTACCTGATTTAATTGCCGCTCCCGTTAATACAACATCGCCTACGGCTAAACCTTCAATAATTTCTGCCGCTTTTAAAGTACGAATCCCCACGCGCACCGACTGCGCTTGCGCACGGCCATCTCTCACAATCATCACTTTTGCAATCTGCGCTGATTCATCACCCTGCAACGCGGCTACTGGCAACACGAGCGCCCCTGCACGACGTGCGGTTTCTACCTCTACCGATAACGTCATATCTTCACGCAAAAACGCAGGCGATGGTTCGGCCACAGATAACTTAACTTGAATTGCCCCGCGCTGCGCATCCACCAATGGTGCGATCGTTTGCACGCGAGCAGAAAAGCGCTCCGTGGGAAACGCATCGGCAATTACACTACTAAGCTGACCTGCTTGAAGTTGCTCAAGATAACGCTCATCCACCTGCGCCACGAGCTGCAATGGACTTACTAGCGCAAGACTAAACAGTGCGCGTCCGGGCTGCACAATTTGTCCTGGCTCAACCAACCGTGTCAGTACTGTGGCGTCGGCGGGCGCCAACACCACGCTTTGCGCTAAACGTGCTGATGCCGCCGCGCTTGCGGCACGTGCTACGTTAACCTGCGCCTGCGCTTGCACTAATTCTGTACCGCGATTAGCCGCGCTCTGCGCGACTGCACTGACCCTAAGCGCATCCGCAACAGTGGCAGCGCTATCTGCATCGTCGAGCCGCGATTGGCTCAGAAAACCACTTTTGGCGAGATCTTGAGTGCGACGTAATTCGGCTAATGCTTTCGTGGCCACTGATTCAGCCTGCGCCACGCTAGCGTCGACTACGCGGCGGCCCGTACTGCGCAAGCCGCTAAGGCGCGCATTGGCTTGGTATTCAGCTGCTGCAGCTTGGGCTAATGCAGCGCGTAACTCGTCGCTTTCAAAACGGACAAGAGCATCCCCCTTTTGAACTTTCGCGCCTTCCAAGACTAAAACTTGTACGGCGCGTCCGGTAATAGTGCTGCCTATTTCTACCCGCGATGACGTTGCCACGCGGGCTGAAAACTGCAAGGTGCGTATCAGCGGCGCAAATTGCGCCGCTACCGCCGGTACGGTAGGGGGCCGCGTAAACCACCACGTCAACCCACCTGCAGCAATCACCGCTAACGCAACGCCGCCAATGATGAGCCAGCGTGAACGAGTGGTAGTTTCAGGTGTTTTTTTATCGGGCGGCGCGATGGTCAGCACCGTGGTTGGTGCACCGGCTACCGCAGGCGCATCCGCTGGTGCCGTTAGCAGGGGCTTCGGTGCAGCGCCACTATTAGTGCCAGCACCCGCACGCGCGGACGAAGATGCTGGTTGGCTACTCGGTATTAGACTATTAGGCATCAGAGCGCAGACTATCCGCGTGATGAGGATAAGGCGCCGTGTGCTTATCGTCTACGGGCAAACCTGCGATCTTGCTCGAAAATCCATGGTTAATATCCCTGTGATGTGCCTCATCGGCGCGCACAATTACAATGACATCTCGCAGCATGGCATCGGCGGGCAGGTTCCAGTAATGCTTAGCGATCGCCGGAGCAGCAACATTTGGCGAACGACCTTCATCAATTTCTTGTAGGTAAATGGTGTAGCTAATAATCGCTTCCTCCTCAAAATAGCCGACCACCCGATGCGCCGTACGCGACGAAATTAAATACAGCAAAAAGAAGCCGATATAAAAAATCCACTGCGCTGTCATAATCACCACGCGCTCAAAAAAACTTGGCTTGGCAATTTCGATAAACGTCATCAAGTGCATTCGCTCGTTTTCGGCTTCCTCCATGAGGGTACGAATCCATCCGTCGTCATCAACCATGCGGCGCAAGCTATTTAGGTGTTGAACGGTGGCTCCCACCATGCCCGGCACAGCGGCCACCGTTTCCAGCACCACGGCGCGATGGCCATAACGTTTTGCAAAAAAGGTATCGGCACCCCAACGCAGTACTTTGGTAAATGCCCACGCGAAGTGATCTGAAAAACCTACTGGCACATGATGCTCATAAGGTGCGTCCGGCCAAGTATTCACCACGACACCCTGCGCTAAAGGATTCGGGTTTTGATTAGCATCGTTCAACATTTGTAATTTCCGCAAAATTATAGTTTGGCTGCCTGTACTTACGCGTGTTACCGCATACCGCGTCAAGCAGGATCGTCAAGACCGGCTACACGCACCAGCTTTTTATTCACAAACTCGTGGATTCCCAAACTTGATAATTCACGACCATAGCCAGAATTTTTAATGCCACCAAATGGCAAATCAGGCGCTGTCCACGTCGGGTGATTGACAAACACCATGCCAGTTTCAATCTGGCTTGCCACCCGCTTGCCTCGGCGAATATCATTTGTGAACACTGATCCGCCTAAGCCGAATTCAGAGTTATTGGCTAGCGCAATGGCTTCAGCTTCGTCTTTAACGCGGAAAAATAACGCAACCGGGCCAAAAAATTCCTCAGAAAACGCAGAGTTCGAGGGCTTAATATTGGTGAGGATTGTCGCCTCCATAAACGAGCCTGAGCGGTCTGCGCGAGCACCACCCATCACTACTTTTGCACCATTGCTCACCGCGCGCTTTACTTGATCTAGTAGCTTAACGAGTGCCGCCTCCGATGACATTGGGCCTTGCGTTGTTGCTCCATCGATTGGATCGATAGCTGTCAAGCTAGTTGTCGCTAAAAAGTTATTTATTTAGTTAGAATTTGAACGTTTTTCGGTTCCTTTTTTGGTTTTGTTTCTGGATTTAGATGTACGCAATCAATGTATTCCCAACAACGGGTTTTGCCTGACCA
>JANNXI010000306.1:0-8604 GCA_031409495.1 Betaproteobacteria bacterium | reverse complement strand
GTGTGAGAATCCTTTAGCACGCCGGTAAATTTATCGAGTAATTCCCAAAACTCATCATCGGTTTTAGCCGCAAGTATCAACGGCTCATAAGTGCGCCGAGCAGCTACCCAATCCACGCCGTTAAGCTGGGGGTCGTAGTAGCGAGTTTGCACGGTTTCAAACACCGTGTTGATGGCATCGGGCTTCCACATGGTGCTGGGAATCGGAAAAGGTGACGTTTCCGGTGGTTCCATGCGACCCGAGCGGCCAAGGATGTTGTTGGGGTCGACGATGGTACAGGCGGAAAGAAGGAGGGTGGCGAAGGCAATGACTAAACTGGTTTTTTTCATACGACTTTTTTGGTAGATTTTTTGTCAGATTGAGTAAGGTGTTTGCTGTTGCGTATTGCAACAAAATATTTTCCGGGTATGCCTTTTTAGGCAAAGCTATCGGACGCAAATTTTCGATCCTAGGGATCGGTATCGTTATCCTTGCTCAACTGTTTTCCGGTTTGGATTTAAGGTTTGTGTTGTAGGGATTTCTGCTTTCAATGAATATTTAAAGCGCAGGATGTAATCATAGCGTACGGATAAGTTTTAGACGGATAGCGCTGAATTCTTAAAATTTCCAATGCTAAGCACCCACCTTTTTTCAACATATTATTGCCATATTGAATATCAATAAAGTGTCTTGACTCCGATTGCGCACGTTTTTCTGGGTGAATCAGGTACGATGCGCACACATTCATTTTTTAGGATCAAAATTACATGACTATGCCACCATGCACCGCATTGACGTGCAGCGTTGAACTAAACATCGCCCATGTCCAAATCAACCGCCCCGAAAAAGCCAACGCCATGAACGCAGCCGTGTGGCAAGAGCTGCGTACGGTGTTTAACTGGATTGACGCCACGCCCACTATTCGCGTGGCGGTGCTGTCCGGTGCGGGGGCGCATTTTACGTCGGGCATTGATCTATCGTTGCTGGCTTCAATCGCCCACGAGACGGCAGATCCGTGCCCCGCCCACATGCGCGAAAAGCTGCGCTATGTGGTGTTAGACATGCAAGATACCTTGACTGCCGTTGAGCGATGTCGCAAGCCCGTCATTGCGGCAATTCATGGTGCGTGCATCGGTGGCGGCATTGACTTAATTTGCTGCGCTGATATTCGTTATGGCACGGCGGATGCTAAGTTTTCAATCAAAGAAGTTGATATTGGCATGACGGCAGACGTTGGCACCTTGCAGCGTTTACCAAAACTCATTCACCCGGGCATTGTGCGTGAATTGGCGTTAACTGCACGCATGTTTGATGGCTTGGAAGCCGCGAAAATAGGGCTTCTTAATGAAGCATTGCCGAGTCATGAGGCGCTTATTGCCGAAGCAATGGGCGTGGCCGCGACCATCGCCGCCAAAAGCCCGCTGGCTGTGCGCGGCACCAAAGAAATGTTGGCGTACGCGCGCGATCACAGCGTTGCTGATTCGCTTAATTACATCGCCACGTGGAACGCAGCCATGTTAATGAGCGATGATTTAACCGAAGCCATGACGGCCGCAAAACAAAAACGGGCGGCGGTTTTTAGAGATTAATTTAGAGGCTAATTTAGCGATTAAATCAGTGGTTCCACCGCAACTATCTCAGGAATGACATTCTTCCGGCCAATTTAGCGCGATAATACGGCCTACAACATAAAATAACTTGGAGGAACGCGCATGATTTTTGATACCCAACTCGATGAAGACACTGATGCCCTGCGTGATAGCGTCGCCCGCATGGTCGCCGATGAACTCACGCCACGCGCGGCAGCCATTGACCTTGACAATGCGTTTCCCATGGATATGTGGCGCAAGTTGGGCGATTTAGGGCTGTTGGGCATTACCGTGCCGGAAGAATTTGGCGGTAGCGGCTTAGGGTATTTGGCGCACACCGTAGCGATGGAGGAAGTATCGCGCGGATCTGGGTCTGTAGGTTTGGCTTACGGTGCGCATTCTAATTTAGCGGTGAACAATTTATATGCCAATGGCAATGCTGCGCAACGCGCTAAATATTTGCCCAAACTTTGCAGCGGCGAACATGTCGGCGCATTGGCCATGAGTGAGCCGGGTGCTGGTTCAGATGTGGTGGGTTCCATGGCCTGTCGCGCTGAAAAAAAGGGTGATCGTTATATCGCCAACGGCAATAAAATGTGGATCACCAACGGCCCCCATGCAGATGTACTCATTGTGTATATGCGCACGGCGGGTAAAGAAATGGGCTCAAAAGCGATGACGGCCTTTATCATCGAAAAATCATTTAAAGGCTTTAGCACCGCGCAAAAGCTCGATAAATTGGGTATGCGCGGCTCGGATACGTGTGAGTTGGTGTTTGAAGACTGCGAAATTCCTGAA
The DNA here is from genome assembly GCA_031409495.1 of Betaproteobacteria bacterium. Lineage (GTDB taxonomy): Bacteria > Pseudomonadota > Gammaproteobacteria > Burkholderiales > Usitatibacteraceae > JANMDR01. The sequence goes on along the minus strand of JANNXI010000306.1, from coordinate 6,238 downwards.
GAAAACATTTTGGGCGAGCTTAACGGCGGCTCGCGCGTGCTCATGAGGGGCTTGGACACGGAGCGCACGGTGCTGTCCGGCGGGCCAATCGGCATTATGCAAAGTGCGATGGATTATGTGTTGCCCTACGTTCACGAGCGCAAGCAGTTTAACCAAGCAATTGGCACGTTTCAGCTCATGCAGGGAAAGTTGGCTGACATGTATGTGGCGCTACAAACGTCACGCGCCTTCACCTATCGCGTGGCGCAAATGCTCGATCAAGGCCGCGGCCGTGCTGCGCGTAAAGATGCGGCTGCCGCTATTTTGTATGCGTCCGAATCTGCTGTGCGTGTGACGTTGGAAGCGATACAGTGTTTGGGCGGCAATGGCTATATCAATGAATACCCAACGGGTAGATTGTTTCGCGACGCGAAGCTGTACGACATCGGTGCGGGCACCAATGAAATTAGACGCATGTTGATTGGGCGCGAATTGTTTGAAGAGACGAAGTAGATGGTATTAAGCAATAATTAGCACCCTGAAGATGACCTAAAATAGGGCGTCTTTAGGCGGTATAAATTTTTTATTTTAAGGAAAAATCATGTCTGAAGCCGTCGTCATCGTCGCCGCAAAACGCACTGCCATTGGTTCCATGAATGGTCAATTTGTATCGCTTACTTCACCGCAATTAGCGGCCACTGCCATCAAAGGCGCATTGGCACAATCCGGTGTAAAGCCTGAAGCCATCACTGAAGCCATCATCGGTTGCGTGTTGCCCGCAGGCTTGGGTCAAGCGCCCGCGCGTCAGGCAGTGTTGGGCGCGGGCTTGTTGCAGTCTACGGCGTGTTTGACGATTAACAAAGTGTGCGGCTCCGGCATGAAAGCCGCGATGTTAGGCTTTGATCAAATTACGGCGGGGTCTGCTAGCACGATTTTGGTTGGCGGCATGGAAAGCATGAGTAACGCCCCGCATATGTTGCCAAAAGCCCGCCAAGGCTATAGATACGGGCATTCCCGCGTATTAGACCATATGGCTTTTGATGGTCTTGAAAACGCCTACGACGGTAAATCAATGGGCATTTTTGCCGATGCCACCGCCGCCAAATACGGTTTTACGCGTGAAGCGCAGGATGCGTTTGCGACTGAAAGTGTTAGGCGCGCGCAGGCAGCCGTTGCCAGCGGTGCCTTTAAAGCTGAAATTGCGGCCGTGATGGTAGCAGGTAAGGGCGGTGAAGTAGCGCTTGAAATCGACGAGCCTCCATCAATGTGCAAGCCAGAAAAAATCTCCAGCTTGCGTCCAGCTTTCAATAAAGATGGCACGGTAACTGCAGCATCATCATCGTCTATTTCCGATGGTGCAGCCATGCTGATTTTGATGAGCGAGAGTGCTGCTAAGGCACAGGGCATCACGCCAATCGCCCGCATTTGCGGCCACGCCAGCAATGCGCACGAGCCAGAATGGTTCACCACGGCACCCGTCGGCGCGATTGATAAATTGCAAAAAAAACTCGGCTGGTCAGTTGCCGATGTGGATTTATATGAAATTAACGAAGCCTTTGCAGTAGTGACCATGGCGGCGATGCACGACCTTCAATTGCCGCATGATAAAGTAAACGTAAACGGTGGGGCCTGTGCCTTGGGTCATCCCATTGGCGCAACCGGTGCACGCTTGTTGGTAACACTTTTGCATGCGCTAAAAGCACGTGGCGGAAAACGCGGTATTGCTTCACTTTGCATCGGTGGCGGTGAAGCAACAGCGTTAGCTGTTGAGCTAATTTAGAGGAAAATGCACGCATGAAAACAGCTCTCATTATCGGCGCATCCCGCGGGCTCGGGCTTGAAATGGTGCGCCAATACCGCGCGGCCGGTTGGCTCACCCTTGGTACTTATCGCACCGAAGATCAGCGCCCCTTGCTCTCTAGCATGGGTGTAACCGCCCTGCAGTTAGATGTGTGCGAGGAAGCGAGCTTTGCTAATTTAGAGCGTGCGCTTAATGGCACCAATATTGATGTGTGTGTGTATAACGCCGGGGTGTTTGGCTCGCGCACGGCTGATGTGCCCAATGCTGAATTGTTTAATGCGGTGATGCAAACCAATGTGCTCGGTGCCATGCGCGCCATTGCCGTTGTCGCGCCGCACCTCGTTAAAAGCAAAGGTGGGTTTGCGTTTATCAGTAGCAGAATGGGTTCAATCAGTGGCATCACTAGCAACGGTGCACCGCTTTATCGCGCCAGCAAAGCAGCGCTGAACGCAGTAGTGAAAGGTGCCTCTTGTGATTACGGTGCTAAAGGCGTGCGCTGTTTTGTGATGCATCCGGGATGGGTAAAAACGGACATGGGCGGTGCAGATGCTGATATTGATCCTGCCACCAGCATCACCGGCATACGCAAGGTCATCGCTGACGCTTTGAGCGGCGATGTGGCGGACTACAGTGGCAAATTTATCAATTACGATGGCGAGGAAATTTCATGGTAAAACTGCAGAAATCGGCTCACCTTGTTCAACTATTGGTCTGCGGAGCCGCTATTTTAGTGGCTTTAGCAGTTTCAGGATGCGGCAAAAAAGAACAAACTAAAGCGGAAGAAAAAGCTGCAGCGGACAAAAATATTCGCTCCAACGTCATTGTGGGTGAGCAAGTAAAAGCGATGGATAAAGCCAAAGCCGTAGAAGCTGAAATGGCCAAAGCCACCGCCAAAGTGGGCGAAGCAGCAGACGCCGCAGTTAAGTAAAAACTAAGGACGCCGAATATGCGCGCATCAACCGATTTTTACACCGAAGAACAACGCATGATTCGCGACATGGCGCGTGACTTTGCGCAGAACGAGCTTGCGCCAAACGCAGCACAGTGGGAACGCGACAAGTGGTTGCCCGACGCCATGGTGGCGCACATGGGCGAGCTAGGCTTGCTCGGCATGATGGTGCCGGAGGAATACGGCGGCTCATTTTCAGACTACACCGCCTACGCCCTCGCTATCGAAGAAGTGGCCGCAGGCTGCGCATCCACATCTACTTTAATGAGTGTGCATAATTCTGTGGGCTGCGGACCAATTTTGGCGTGGGGCACGGAAGCACAAAAGCGCCAATATTTGCCCGCACTTGCTTCTGGTACAACTATCGGTTGCTTTTGTTTAACTGAACCGCAAGCAGGCTCTGAAGCCAATAATTTAAAAACCCGTGCCGAGCTTAAAAACGGTAAATGGGTGCTCAATGGTTCCAAGCAATTTATCACCAACGGCAAGCGGGCAGGGCTGGCAATTGTGTTTGCGGTGACGGATCCGGAGCTGGGCAAAAAGGGCTTATCCGCCTTTATCGTGCCGGCCGACGCCAAAGGTTTTAACGTGCAAAAGCCAGAGCACAAGCTGGGCATTCGTGCGTCCGACACCTGTGCTATTTTGTTTGAAGATTGCGAAATAGACGAAGCGCAAATGTTAGGCCCGCGTGGCAAGGGGCTGGCTATTGCGTTGTCAAATTTAGAAGGTGGGCGCATTGGCATAGCCGCGCAAGCTCTAGGCATTGCGCGCGCTGCGTTTGAAGCCGCAAATGCCTACGCTAATGAGCGTTTACAGTTTGGTAAAAAAATTGCCGAGCATCAGAGCATCGCCAATTATTTGGCCGATATGCACACCCGAATCAACGCCGCCCGCATGTTGATTTTGCACGCTGCCCAAATGCGCACCGCGGGCTTGCCGTGTTTGTCAGAAGCCTCGCAAGCCAAATTATTTGCGTCTGAATTGGCCGAATGGGTGTGTAGCAAAGCCATTCAGATTCATGGCGGCTATGGTTATTTAGAAGATTATCCTGTCGAGCGATATTACCGAGATGCCCGTATTACCCAGATCTATGAGGGTACCAGTGAAATTCAGCGGATGCTGATTGCACGAGGATTGGCGTCGTAATTTCCGAACCTATAATTAAATACTTCATTGCGGTAAAACTTCATGCCCCAAATAAAATCAAAACTAGATACAACCGCACCTAACTTCATTAATAACGCCGCACAGCTGCAATCACTCGTCACACAGTTACGCGAGCGTACGTCACTCGTGGCGCAGGGTGGCGGCACTGCAGCTAATGCCAAACACGTTGCGCGGGGCAAATTGCTACCGCGTGACCGTGTAAAAGCGCTGCTGGATTCCGGTGCACCGTTCCTTGAATTTTCGCCCCTTGCAGGCTGGAACATGTATGGCGCAGATGGTCAAGATGCCCCAGCGGCGGGCGTTATCACCGGTATTGGCAGGATTGAAGGTGTTGAATGTGTGATTGTCGCCAACGACGCAACGGTAAAAGGCGGTACTTATTATCCAATGACGGTAAAGAAGCATTTGCGAGCGCAAGAAATTGCGCTGCAGAATAATTTGCCCTGCGTATATTTGGTCGATTCGGGCGGTGCATTTTTACCGCTGCAAGATGAAGTGTTTCCCGACAAGGAACACTTTGGCCGTATTTTTTACAACCAAGCGAACCTATCCGCCAAAGGTATTGCGCAAATTGCCTGTGTCATGGGTTCGTGCACTGCAGGCGGTGCGTACGTACCCGCGATGTGCGACGAATCTATTATCGTAAAAAACCAAGCCACTATATTTCTAGGTGGCCCGCCGTTGGTTAAAGCCGCAACGGGCGAAATAGTGACGGCTGAAGAACTGGGGGGTGGCGACGTACACTGCCGTACTTCGGGCGTTACCGACCATTTGGCTGAAAACGACCAACATGCATTGTCGATTGTGCGCGAAATTGTAAGCCACTTAAATCGTAAAAAAGTGAGCGATGCCGATTTGCTGGCCGTGCGTGAACCGAAGTATGCGGCCGAAGAGTTGTACGGCATTATTCCGAAAGATACGCGCCAGCCGTTTGATATTCGCGAGATCATTGCTCGCATTGTTGATGGCTCAGATTTTCATGAATTTAAAGCACTGTACGGCACTACAATTGTCTGCGGCTTCGCCCATATTTGGGGCATGCCGGTGGGCATTGTGGCTAACAACGGCATATTGTTTTCTGAATCCGCCCTAAAAGCCGCGCACTTTATCGAGTTATGTAATCAACGCGGCATTGCATTGGTGTTTTTGCAAAACATTACGGGTTTTATGGTCGGTAAAAAATACGAAACCGGTGGCATTGCCAAAGACGGCGCAAAAATGGTGACAGCGGTAAGCTGCGCCAGCGTGCCGAAGTTTACAGTTGTGGTGGGCGGTAGCTTTGGCGCGGGCAACTACGGCATGTGCGGCCGCGCTTTTAACCCAAGATTCATGTGGATGTGGCCAAACTCACGCATCAGCGTAATGGGCGGTGAGCAAGCGGCCAGCGTGTTGGCAACAGTCAAGCGCGACGGGATTGAAGGCAAAGGCGGTGCGTGGAGCAAGGCGGAAGAAGAGGCATTCAAAGACCCCGTGCGCAAGCAATATGAAGACCAAGGCAATCCGTATTACGCGACCGCCAGACTGTGGGACGACGGTGTAATTGATCCAATTGAGACGCGCACGGTATTGGGTTTAGGCTTGGCAGCGGCGCGCAATGCACCAATTGAAAAGACCCAATATGGCGTATTTAGAATGTAGTATAAATGGCTGAAGAAGCCCTAAAATAGGGTATCTTCAGCCATGTTTTAGAGCATCTCTTCCTTGGGAATGGGCAGTAAAGCCAGATCATCACTGAATCTCGAAAGCACAATTTTGACCAAAGTCCCATCCAAAGCATCTACAAAAGTTGTCGTTACCTTTGCAGGTGCTGTCGGCACCATCACACTTAACAACCCGGAAAAGCATAACGCGTTTGACGACGTGCTCATCGCAGAAATTTCTGCCGCAATTCAAACTTGTAATCGGTCAATGTCCACCCGCGTGATCGTGCTTGCCGCAGCGGGAAAATCATTTTCAGCCGGTGCTGACCTTAACTGGATGCAGCGTATGGCCGACTACACGCAAGAAGAAAACGAAGAAGACGCCATGGCTTTGGCCGCACTCATGGGGGCATTGCATGGCACGCGCAAGCCCACCATCGCGCGGGTGCAGGGCGCAGCGTTTGGTGGCGGCGTGGGTTTGGTGGCGTGTTGCGATATTGCGGTTGGCACGGTAAATGCCGCGTTTTGTTTATCGGAAACCAAGTTAGGTTTAGTACCAGCGGTAATTTCGCCCTATGTGATTGCTGCCATTGGCGAACGGGCAGCGCATCGTTATTTTTTAACGGCTGAAAAGTTTAGCGCGACTGAAGCGCATCGTATCGGCTTGCTGCACGAAGTGGTGGCCGACGAAGCTGCGCTGGA
>JANNXI010000305.1:0-7166 GCA_031409495.1 Betaproteobacteria bacterium | reverse complement strand
CACGTAGCAAGCAGCACGTAGCAAGCAGCACGTAGCAAGCAGCACGTAGCAAGCAGCACGTAGCAAGCAGCACGTAGCAAAAAAAGCCCCGCTTTCTGCGGGGCTTTTTTCATTATTACAAATTATATTTAGCTTAAAAATACCTTGGGGACGCGCTATTTACAGGCATCTTTAAGCATCGATTAACCATCCAAAACGCAATAGCCTTACTTCCCTCTAAGGGCCTTTTCAATTTCTTCCGCCGCTAGTTCGTCCTTGGTTTTCGGTTTGACTTTCGCATCTTTCATATCTGCGCTAGGCGCTGCTGTGCTGGCACCAAAGGCTTTCACCAGATCGTCGTTCGCAGTTTCTGCCGCCGGTTTAACATCCTTACTTTCTGCCTGACCACCAAGCGACCTCATCAAGTCATCGTTGCTGCTGTCGTCCGCTTTAGCTTTATCAGCTACGCCTCCGGGCACGACAATTTCTGGTTTACTGTCGCCCTCCAGCTCAATTTTGATGGTTTTAAGATCCACCTTCACTGGCTCGTCGAGGAACATTGTGACCTGTTTGGGGAAAGCGATCACTAAAATGACCAGCACAATTTGCAGCCCCACAAACGGTAGTGCGCCCCAGTAAATGTCGGCGCTTTTTACCTCGGGCGGTGCCACGCCGCGCAAATAAAACAGCGCAAAGCCGAACGGCGGATGCATAAATGAGGTTTGTAAATTAACGCACAGCATCACGCCAAACCAAATTAGCGCCGCATCATCACCCACTACTGGCGCCAGCATTACCTTTGCGATAGGCGCCAATAGCGGCACGATAATAAATACAATTTCAAAAAAATCGAGGAAGAAGGCGATAAAAAACACAAACAAATTCACAACAATTAAAAAACCCCACACGCCACCTGGCAAACCAGTAAGCATATGTTCAAGCCACGGGCCGCCGTTTACGCCTTGAAACACCACAGAAAAACAGGAAGAGCCGATCAGAATAAAAATCACCATCGCCGTTAACCGCGAGGTAGATTCATACGCTTTGCGAATTAAGTCGCGCAAATCGTCAATCATCACTGAGCGGATGCACAGCCACGCAATGGCGATGTACAAAACTGCAACTGCGACTTTAAACGGTACAGACTTAAAGGCGTAAACACCGATCATCGTCGCGATGCCACCGGCAATAAGCCCAATCCACGCGACTCTTCGGCTTGCATCACCCAACTGTGGGTGCCGATACACCGCGAGCACCAACGCGCCCACTGCGCCCATTGCGCCGCCTTCAGTGGGTGTAGCCAAACCCATAAGCAAGGTACCCAGAACTAAAAATATCAGTAGGGCGCAAGGAACAATGCCCATTAAGCAGCGCTTAATGAGTGGCCAGCCGTCGATGGTACGGTCAGACCTTGGCATAGCGGGTAGCCAGTCTGGTTTTACTCTAGTTAAGATGAAGGTATAGAGTATAAATAAGCCAATTTGCAGAATGGATGGCCCCCACGCACCTTTGTACATATCGCCAACCGATTTACCCAACTGGTCGGCCAGCACTACTAACACAAGTGACGGCGGCACTAATTGGGTGATGGTGCCTGATGCTGCCAACACGCCCGTGGCGTAGCGCATATTGTATTTGTAGCGCATCATCACCGGCAGCGCAATGAGCGCCATGGCGATTACCTGTGCGGCTACAGTGCCGGTGATTGCGCCTAAAATAAAGCCAACCAAAATAACCGAATAACCCAAGCCACCGCGCACGGTGCCGAATAACTGCCCCATAGAATCGAGCATATCCTCGGCCAAGCCACACTTTTCTAATATGGTGCCCATGAAGGTAAAAAACGGAATCGCCAACAATAAATCGTTAGCCAAAATACCAAGGATGCGGTGCGGAATAGCTTGTAAGAAGCTCGCTGGAAAGTACCCAAGCTCGATGGCGACGGCGCCAAACGCCAAGCCCAACGCAGCCAAGGTAAACGCGACCGGATAGCCAATAATCATAAATAATATCAGGCCTCCAAACATCAGCGGCGGCATCCATTCAAGTGGGATCATTGCACTGGCCGTTCATAATGCACTTCAAGTTTAGCAATGTCCGCTAGTGCCGCTGCGCGCTTTATCACCTCAGACAAGCCTTGCAGCGTCAGTAGCGCAAAGCCGATGGGAAGCAAAATTTTAAATGGCCAGCGAATGAGCCCGCCTGAGTTAGACGACATTTCATTGCCCACGAATGAGTCGACAAAAATCGGCCATGCCATATAGGCAATCACCACGCAAACGGGGATTAAAAATATGATGGTGCCCATTAGGTCCAACCACTTTTGCCCTCGCGGCGACAACATGGTGTACAAAATATCTACGCGTACATGGTCATTCATGCGCAGTGCATAGGAAGTGCCCAACATGACTACGGCAGCAAATAAATACCACTGGATCTCAAGCCAGCCGTTATTACTCATATCAAAGGCATAGCGAATCATGGCGTTCCCCGCGCTAATCATGCAGGACGCAACCACCGCCCAATTAGCCAGTGTGCCAATTTTTTCGTTTAGCCAATCTATCCCGCGGGATAGCGCTAAAAGTGCTTGCACATTTTTCTCCTCGTTATTGATGTTATTAGTGTTGTCGGCTTATTAGTATCGCGCTTTCACCATTTTTTAACGATAAGGACGTGCCGTAGATGCCCTAAATACGGGCTTCTTAACGGTATTGTTACCCTGCTAGCGACATCTTGCCGATCAAAATCGAACCCACGTGTTTCGATCCAGTTTTATTTATGTCGGTACCAATATCCACAACGTCTTTGTACATGTCTTTCATGTTGCCGGCAATGGTCAGCTCCTCAACCGGATGCACTATTTCACCGCCTTCAACCCAAAAGCCTGCGATACCGCGGGAGTAATCGCCCGTCACCATATTGACGCCCTGCCCCATTAGCTCTGAAACAATCAAGCCGCGCCCCATTTTTTTAACCAAGCCCGCAAAGTCTAGCTCACCGGATTTCACTTGCAGATTATGATTGCCACCGGCATTACCAGTAGATTGCAGGCCAAGCTTACGGGCTGAATAGCTGCCTAAAAAATAGCCCTGCACCACGCCATCGCGCACAACATCACGTGCGACTGTTGCCACACCCTCAGCGTCGAAAGCTGATGAGCTGGAGGCCGCCGCTAAATGGGGTTCTTCACGCATTTGTAGCATGGGAGAAAACACCTGTTGACCCATACTATCTTGTAAAAAACTGGCTTTTCGATAGAGGCTAGACCCGCTTACCGCCCCCACAAAACTGCCAATTAAGCTACCCGACGAGGTGTTATCAAACAGCACTGGTGCTTCGCAGGTGGCAATACGCTTCGAACCCAAGCGTGCTACCGTGCGCTGCCCGGCAATTGTGCCGACGTGCGCTGCGGATTCAAGTCCTACTTCGCCGCACGCGCTGGTGTACCAGTAATCACGTTGCATGCCGTTCGCATCACTGGCAATTACTGCCACACTTAAACTCGCGCGGCTGGTGGGGTAGCCATTCATAAAGCCATTGCTATTGGCATAAATGAAGTCAGAAGTGTGGGTAGAAACAGAAGCGCCTTCAGAATTGTTGATGCGCTTATCCACCGCATAGGCCGCGGCTTCGCACTCCACCGCTATTTTGATGGCATCGTCCACCGACAGCACCCACGGCTGGTTTAGCGCTAAATCAGGCAGCGCGCCTTTAAACAGTCTTGCCGGATCAGCCAAGCCACTAAACTCATCGGCTTCGGTATATTTGGCAATAGCACAAGCCGCTTCAACGGTACGAATAATGGCGTCGCGCGATAGATCAGACGTGCTGGCAGCACCCTTTTGTTGACCTAAATATATGGTGATGCCCATGCCTTTATCGCGGTTGTATTCAATAGTTTCTACTTCTTTTAGTCGCACCGATACACTTTGCCCCACGCTGGTTGAAATTTCAACCTCTGCCGCCGTGGCGCCGCAGGCTTTGGCGCGTTCAAGGGCAAATTGGGCAATTTCTTGCAAATTAGGAGGGGTTGGTGACTTTTGCGGCGCTGTTGGCGTCGCGATTGGGGCGGAAATAGAGGTCAACGATGGCTCGATAGGTTAGAATGCAAGGCTTAATTTAAAAGAACGCTTCGCCCAACGGCCAAGCTACAAAAGCACATGCATAAAATAGATGAAGATGAAGACGCAAATGTTATCAGTAAAAGCCAGCGCAAACGCGATTCGCACGCCTTGCAAGACTTAGGCGAAGCGCTATCAAAGCTTGGTAACGATACCCTAAAAAAATTCCCGCTAACGCCGGAGCTTTACGAAGCCCTAGTTTCCATCAAAAAAATCGCGCCAAGTAAGCACACCGCCCGCAAGCGCAACCTCCAATACATCGGTCGCTTGATGCGTCTAATTGAAGATGTTGAGCCGATTGCCACGCAATACGCCGAACTAAAAGCGCCCTCCCAGCAGCAAATTGCGTTTTCGCATTTGGCTGAAAGCTGGCGCGACCGCATGTTGGCCGAACCGGCTGAATTAGCCGCGTTTGCGCTTAAATTTCCAACGGTAGATACCGAAGAAATGGCAAAAATTATTGCCGAAACCCAAGTAGAACGCGCCGCTAAAAAGCCACCAAAACACTACCGGCTGCTGTACAAAGAAGTGCATCGCCTAATTTTGGCGCAAGCTAAAGAAACATGAGCTCTGACTTTGCGCCGGTAAAAATTGGCTTGTTGTCCGCAAGCGACCGCGCTAGCGCTGGCGTGTACGCAGATGCTGGTATTCCAGCCTTGCGCGACTGGCTACAAAGCGCGCTCCACAACCCCATCACCTTCGTCGAACAATTAGTTAGCGACGACAAAGCCACCATTGAAGCGGCATTAGTACAGCTAGTGGACGTTAACGGCTGCAGCTTGGTGCTAACCACCGGTGGCACCGGCCCCGCCCCACGCGACGTGACGCCAGACGCCACCGCCGCTATCGCACATCGCGTCATGGACGGCTTTGGCGAACGCATGCGCCAGATAAGTTTATGTTTTGTGCCCACCGCAATCTTGTCGCGACAAATTGCGGTAACGCGTGGTGCATGCTTTATTATCAACCTGCCCGGCCAGCCTAAAGCCATCGCGCAAACTTTGGGCGGGTTCAAAGCGGTAGTGGGTTCTGGCCTGCGGGATGAAGTGGGCATATTTGCCGCCGTGCCGTATTGCGTCGATTTATTAGGTGGGCCTAGGCTGGAAACGCGGGATGAAGTGATTGTGGCTTTTCGACCAAAATCAGCTACAAAACTAAGTTCAAAAACTGCTTGAAGACGCCCTATAATCGTGCCTCTTCAAGCATCATCACTATCAAATTTTAAGACTATTTTCATGACCAATCTAATCGAACACGTAGAACTTTGTACCGGCCCTAATCCCGTTGGCACCGTAATCTGGATGCATGGCTTGGGGGCCGACTGTTGGGATTTTGTATCCATCATCAAAGAACTCACGCTACCTAAAAATACGCCGCTACGCTTTATTTTCCCACAAGCGCCATCGCGCCCGGTAACGATCAACGGTGGGCATGTGATGCCTGCTTGGTACGATATTTCGATGGCAGACATTGAACGTCGCCCAGATGAGGCTGGTGTGAGGCAATCACAAGCATCGATTAACGCGCTCATTGACTATGAAATTTCTCGCGGCATTGCCGCTAATAAAATTATTATCGCGGGGTTCTCACAAGGCGGCGCTGTTGCACTGCAAACCGCGTTACGTCACCCAAAAATGCTCGGGGGCGTATTGGCGCTTTCCACCTACCTTACCCTTGCAGATACCTTGTCTAGTGAGAAAAGTGCTGGGAACTCTGCCATCCCGATTCTGATGGCCCACGGTACGCAAGACCCAGTCGTGCCACTAAAGCTTGCACGTGAATCAGAAAAAAGCTTAAAAGCACAGGGATTTGGCGTGGAATGGCGCGAATACCCGATGCAGCATAGTTTGTGCGGTGAAGAAGTTGAAGATATTAGCGCTTGGCTTAACCATATTTATGGCGCGAAAGCCTGAGCGCCTAAAATGATGACGTCCACGCAAATTCAGCAGGTATTTCAATTTGGCGTGATGCTCGACAAACTCAAAGCGATTACCCGAAAAACCAAACCAGTAGGCCTTGACCGCTACGAAAACAGCGCCGAGCACAGCTGGCAAATTTGCGTGATGGCGTGCTTGTTTGCCAGCGAATCCAAACTGCAGATTGATATTGGCCGCGTGGTTGAACTGTTGCTGGTTCACGATATTCCTGAAATTGAAGTAGGCGATCAAATTGTCTACGCCGGTAAATCTGCCGCACAAGCTGACGCCGAACGCGAAGGCGCATTACGGCTATTCAATACCTTGCCGGAAACACAGGCGCAATGGGCTTTTGCGCGTTGGGAAGAATTTGAAACCCGTCAAAGCAATGAAGCCATTTTCGCCTACGCGATTGATCGCATGATGCCGATTTTGCAAAACCTGCAAAATGGCGCAAATAGCTGGCGCGAAAATAATGTAGCCCTGCAGCAGATTCTGACTTTTAATGCGCCCATTGGGGTGCCGCTACCTGCAGTGTGGGTGGAGTTATCAGCGATGGTGCAGCGGTTTGCGGATGCATCACCTTTGCCGCACTGGCACACTAGCGCTATGGGCATCTCTTAAGCTAGCGCAAAAAACATGGCTGAAGATGCACGAGATCCGAAGATAGTCCCCAAGCGGAATATTTCGCACATTTTCAAGATGAATTTGACGCGCAGTTAACTTCACCCCTTCAAATATTTATCCAAAAAATCTAATATCCGCCGATAGGCTTCGGCGGTGTTTTTCTTCTTGAAAAACCCATGCCCTTCATCGCCGAATGCTAGACACTCGACGGGCACATTATTCTTTTTGATTGCCGCGACAATATCGTGCTCTCGGCTTTAATCACGTGCGAATCGTTCGCACCTTTAATGCCCCGCATAAGATTACGTATTTCTTTGGCGTTAAACAAAGGCGATGTCGCGATCAAATCTCTGGCAGCAAGTCGGCTTGAGTCCATCATAACCGATAGCTGTCAAGCTAGTTGTCGCTAAAAAGTTATTTATTTAGTTAGAATTTGAACGTTTTTCGGTTCCTTTTTTGGTTTTGTTTCTGGATTTAGATGTACGCAATCAATGTATTCCCAACAACGGGTTTTGCCTGACCA
>JANNXI010000304.1:0-19830 GCA_031409495.1 Betaproteobacteria bacterium | reverse complement strand
TGGCTGGAAAATCACGCAGGACGTCAAATTGCTGCACGTAGCGCACTAGGTAACGCGCAATTTCATGTAATTGAAGCGGCACCTGGCCGATATGTGAAGGAAAAAGCGCCGGAAGTGAGCAACGTATTAGGGACGTAAGTTAGTGAATAGCTTTTTATAAAAACCAAAAGAGGAGATTTCGATGACTGAAAGCAACGCGAAGCACAGAGTAGCAATTGTTACAGGAGGTATGGGTGGTTTGGGTGAGGCCATTTGCATGAAGTTGGCAAAAATGGGTACCACAGTCGTGGTTACCTATAGCCCCGCCAATACCAAGTCTGCAACGTGGCTTGCCGAAATGGCTGCTAAGGGATTTACTTTCCACGCCTATGCGGTAGACGTAGCCGATGATGTGTCATGTGCAACTGCGGTATCAAAGATTCAGGCTGAAGTAGGGCCAATCGATATTTTGATTAACAATGCGGGCATTACGCGCGACATGACATTCAAAAAAATGACCCGCGTCGATTGGGATGCAGTCATGAATACCAACTTGACGAGCGTGTTTAACATGACCAAACCGATAGTAGATGGCATGGTAGATCGCGGTTGGGGCAGGGTCATTAATATCTCGTCTGTTAACGGGTCTAAGGGCGCATTTGGGCAAACTAACTATGCTGCGGCCAAGGCAGGTATGCATGGGTTTACGAAGTCGTTAGCGCTTGAAATCGCCAAAAAAGGCGTTACGGTTAACACTATATCGCCAGGCTACATTGGCACGAAGATGGTCACGTCTATTCCTGAAGAGGTGTTAAACACTAAAATTATCCCGCAAATTCCGCTGGGCCGCCTAGGGAAGCCGGAAGAAGTGGCGGGGCTGTGTGCTTATATCGCTTCAGAAGAAGCGGCGTTTATTACAGGAGCAAATATTGCCATCAACGGTGGGCAGCACATGAGCTAGTGTGCACGCCTATACACCGTTTTTGCGTTGAGAGATGCCTTGGAGATAGCCTAAAATAGGGCGTTTCCAAGGCATTTTACTTTCCTTTCCAAAAAAGCTTATTGCGCGTTACGGCGGCAATAACACCCCGATACTCTGCCGCCGTCCCAAAAAGGAAAAAACCCCCGAAAAGCCATGCTCTTAGGGGGCGAAGCCTTGTCTAGAGAACAAGGAGGAGGAGGCTTAAAGCTATTTATGCAGATTTACGCTTTGAAGCGGCTGGTGTAGCGGCTTTAAAGTTAGTTTCAGCAAATGCGGCACCTTGCTTTGCAGCTTTTGTGAATGTATCTGCAGCGGTAGTAGAAGCAGCCATGGCTGTTTTGATTGCAGCAAAAAACACATCTGATCCTGCTGGCGCGTTTTTAGCAGCCGAGTCCATTGTTTCTGCGATTGCTTTTTGTGCTTTGTTTGATTCAGCTTCGATCAAACCACTGAAGCTTGCTTGCGCGCTAGTAGCCAAATCATAAAGATTCTTGGAGTAGTTAGTAGCGAACTCAACGCCAGTTTCGCTCACGTTGCTGCGAAGTGCGTTTAATTCAGTCACTTCTTTTACGCTCGCTAGTGCTTTGGCATTTTTAGCGCCTTCAGAAAGCGTTACCTTTGCAGCTTCTAAGTTCAAAGCCATGAAACGTTCTGTGCTCTCCATTGATACTTTAGCAAAGCTAAGGGCAGCATCGATACTGGCTTTAGAAAAATTTGCAAAGTGTTCAGTTGATGCGTGAGTAGCGGTAGTGAAGGCCATGATTTTTCCTTTGAAATTGGGAGGGGAATTTTTTGAGTGCAACCCAAACTAATTACATTCTAAAACATAATTGTTGCACTGCACAAATCAATAGTAAGGGCGCTGAATAACAAAGTCAAGAGTTTTATTGTGCAGTGCAACAAAATATTTTTGTAACCCTGAGATTAGCCAAAAAATGTTAATATATTCAATTGGCTAAGAGTGTTGAGACGCTTAACGTTACTTAATTTTCTACGCAGTTTGAAGCGTGCAAAAATGAGGAATTGGTGTCCTGCAACAATTGTTAGCACGTTAAAAAATTTATTTTAAGCTGCGCAATTTGCTGCATACGCAAAAAGTGCCGACTTCAAAATTGTGGTTAAAACACTGGAGTGCACGCATGAGCCGAATCATCAAAAAATATCCGAATCGCCGGCTTTATGACACCACGGCGAGCGCCTATATCACCTTGCACGATGTTAAAAAATTCGTTCTCGATGCGGTCATTTTTGAGGTGCACGATGCCCGCACGAATGAAGATTTGACACGATCCATCTTGCTACAGATAATTTTGGAAGAGGAAAGTGGCGGTGTGCCCATGTTCACCAGCGATATGCTTTCCAATATTATTCGTTACTACGGACATTCTATGCAGGGCTTGATGGGTAGCTACTTAGAGCGCAGCATCGGTGCTTTTCATGAAGCGCAGCGTAAGTTCCAGGAACAAACCCAATCGCTCGGTGGTGCCGCGCCTTTGTTTGGCTCTGAAACAATCTCGCAGGTGCTCAAAACTGCGCAAAATAATTTGCCGCCGCTGGTCACCGAGTACCTTGAAAAGGGTGCGTCGCAAGTCATGACGATTCAGCAAGAGCTGCGCAAACAAGCGATGAATATGTTTGGTAATTTTCCATATCCTACCGGCGCACCAAGCGCGGGTAACGCCAATCCCAGTGCAAACACAGCTGCCCACGCAAGCGCGAATGGCGCAGCAAACAAAGAAGCCATATTTTCTGGAAAGCCCACCCGCACTCCAAAACCCAGTGTCAAAACCATGGCGGCAAAAGCCAAAGCGGAAGCTGAAGCTGAAGCTGAAGCCGCAAAGGCTGCAGCGGAGAGGCCAGTGCCTAAAATCCGCATCAAACCGCTTGAAATCGGCGCAACCGCCATCGCGAAGCCTGTGATTCGGCGCGCTAAGCGTAGCGCGTTGAAGTACTAGCAGTGCTTCTAAATACGAACGAAGCGCCTAGGTGCTGCCAACGCTAGTAAAGCCGTTGCCACCATTCTAAAATTCTGAAACCCTGAACTGCGAAGCCTCACGATGTCTATCATTAGCGTAAACAAAAAAATCCGTAAAGCCCCGCCACGCGTGGGTTTCGTGTCATTAGGTTGTCCAAAGGCCTTGGTCGATTCTGAACAAATTATCACGCAGTTGCGCGCCGAAGGGTACGAAATCTCACCGACCTATGCAGGTGCCGATATTGTTGTGGTGAACACCTGTGGGTTTATTGATTCGGCGGTTGAGGAAAGTTTAGACGCTATTGGTGAAGCGCTAAGCGAGAACGGTAAAGTAATCGTAACGGGTTGTTTGGGTGCCAAAGGGGACATCGTTAAAACCACCTACCCGCAACTGCTTGCAGTCACTGGTCCGCACGCCAAAGAAGAAGTGATGGCGGCGGTGCACGCGGCCTTGCCGCAGCCGCATGATCCGTTCATGGATTTAGTGCCAGCCGCGGGTATAAAACTTACGCCGAAGCATTACGCTTACTTAAAAATTTCCGAAGGTTGTAATCACCGCTGCACGTTTTGCATTATTCCGTCGATGCGCGGGGATCTAGTCAGTCGCCCGATTGCTAGCGTGATGCAAGAAGCTGAAAACCTCATAAAGTCCGGCGTCAAAGAGCTTTTGGTTATTTCACAGGACACTAGCGCGTATGGTGTTGACGTGAAGTACCGTACTGGTTTTTGGAACGGTCGGCCAATTAAAACCCGCATGACAGAGCTGTGCGATGCGCTCGGCCAGCTCACTGGCGACGACAAACCGTGGATTCGTCTGCACTATGTGTACCCGTATCCGCACGTGAGTGAAGTGATACCGTTAATGGCGGAAGGCAAAATTTTGCCATACTTAGATATTCCGTTTCAACACGCCAACCGCGAAGTGCTAAAGCGCATGAAGCGCCCCGCAGCATCTGAAAAAACGCTCGACCAAATTGCGGCATGGCGCAAAGTTTGCCCTGACCTGACCATTCGCTCCACGTTCATCGCCGGCTTTCCGGGTGAGACTGAAGCGCAGTTTGAAGAACTACTGCAATTTTTAACTGAAGCGCAACTTGATCGTGTGGGCTGTTTTGCCTATTCGCCCGTTGAAGGTGCTGCGGCCAATGAATTGAGTGACCCTGTGCCTGATGAAGTGCGCGAAGAGCGTCGCAAGCGCTTCATGGCGCATCAAGCAATTATCAGCGCAAAACGCCTGCAAGCAAAAGTCGGTCGTGAAATGCAGGTGCTGGTTGATCGCATAGCCAAAGACGGGCAGGGTAATCCTGTGCTCATTGGCCGTTCGGCTGCGGACGCGCCAGAAATTGATGGCTTGGTTTATGTGTCGGGTGTGGGCGTAAACGCACTGCCCCAATCCGGCACTTTTGTGCACGCCAAAATTGACTCAGCGCAAGAGCATGACTTAATGGGAACGCTGATCACCAAATGATCATCACGCGCAAGTTGCAATCAACCGATAGAGCCGCATGGATAGGGCTTGCGCAGGCATATAAAGCGTTTTACGAAACGACAGTGACAGCCGCCGGCTACGAGGCTGCGTGGCTAAAGCTATTGAACAATGAAAGTGTGCACTGCATCGTGGCTGAGCTTGACGATGAAGTGGTTGGCATCGCGCATTTTCTGTTCCATGAAACCGTCTGGTCACCGAGTGTGTGCTATTTGCAAGACTTATTTGTACCTGTAGAGCAGCGTGGCAAGGGCATCGCCCGGGCGCTGATTGAAGCCGTTGCCGATCGTGCACGCGAGGCGGGATCTGAACGCTATTATTGGAACACCAAGGTCGACAACACTAGTGCGCGGGCTCTATACGATAAAGTGGCCGAGAACCGTGGGTTTATTCGGTATGATTATTCGATGTAGGGTAATTGCGCGGGAAAACAATTGTCCAAACACCCCGTTAACGCATGTTCCGTAGCCCAGCTAGAGCGGCTTTTTGCGATAGCTGGGCTACAAAATCAGTTACTTCTCGCCGTAACAAAAAAACTAAAGCTCTATTGATACAGGAATGTAATAAATAGGGCGTTTCCAGTCACATCGTTGGTTCAAAAAGCTGAGTCGAAAAAACTATCCCAGCGCCCGCAATTCGCGCGACAGCACCGACAACATCGCTAAATCAGTTTCCCGTGCGGCTTTTAATTCTGCCGTAATGTCGCGGTAACTTTTAAGTCCGCTCTCACGTTCTGCTTCCCACGCCTGCACCATGCTCGCGGCGTCGGTTTGTGATTGGCTTTGGTGTAAATAGCTTTGCACTAGCTGCCGTTGATTGTTGGCTAAATCTTCGCGTGCTGCAGTGCGGGCTAAGCCTTGCCAGTGGGTATCGGTGGGCAGTGCAGCGACTTGTTGTGCTACCCAACGTAAATCAAGCTTGCCGCCCAGCCCAAAATAGACGCCCGCTGTTTGGGCAATTTCGCGTTTAGTTTCTTGCGCAATTTCAACAATATCAAGCACTGAATACATTGCGTCGAGCTGTGCAATCGCATGTGCTGTAGCCGTTGGTACACCCTGTTGCGTTAGCACAGCTTCAGCCGTTTTTACCGCACTCAAATCGCTACCGTTTAAAAACTGCTCAAGGGAAGCGGCAACCGTAGCTACACCGGGTTGAAATACTGCAATCACGTCTGCAATCGGCATGGTCTGCGCACGACGCCGCAAAAACCACTGCGTGGCACGTTGCACCAAGCGGCCTATGGAAATGAGCATGTCGTTTTGCACAGTCGCTGGAACTTGGCTATCTAGCGCCTCGATGTCTTTCCATAACGCATTTAGATTAAATACATCTCGCGCTAAAATATAGCAGCGGGTAATTTGCGCGGTATCAGCGCCCGTTTCTTCGCGGAAGCGGTTAATAAACGTGCTTCCGGCACGGTTGATGGTCGCATTGGCCACCACGGTGGCGATGATTTCACGCTTCAGCGGATGATTAAACATCTGTGGTGCAAAGCGTTGGCGCAGCGTAGATGGAAAGTATTCCACCAAACACTGAGCCACATAAGCATCGTCAACCAACGGAGTTTTGACGATGTTATCGAATAGCTCCATCTTGCTGTAAGCCAATAGAACCGCCCGTTCCGGGGCGGTTAAGCCTTTTTTAGCGGCACGGCGGCTGGCAATTTCTTCATCGTTAGGCAAATATTCAACTGCTCGATTTAGTCGCCCCGCACGTTCTTGCGCCCGCATAAAGCGTGCGTGGCCGTCCAGTAATCGTGACGGGTTCACACCAGAAACGGATAGTGCTTGGGTTTGATAATAGTTATCTTCTAGCACCAACAACCCAACTTCATCGGTCATTTCCGCCAATAAACTATCGCGCTCAGAAGCGGGCAGGGCGCCGCTTTCCACTAAGGCGTTCACTAAGATTTTGATATTCACTTCATGGTCAGAACAATCTACACCTGCGGAATTATCAATCGCATCGGTGCAAATTCTGCCGCCCATTTGCGCAAACTCCACCCGACCTAACTGGGTTGCCCCCAAATTACCGCCTTCGGCCACTACCTTGCAGCGCAGCTCATTGCCGTTAATGCGCAGGGCATCGGTGGCTTTATCGCCCACGTCTGCGTGGGTTTGGGTGCTGGCTTTAATGTAGGTGCCAATACCGCCGTTATAAAACAGGTCAACCGGCGCTTTTAATATCGCCCGCATGAGCTCTTGCGGCGTCATGGTGTCAGCAGTAACATCAAGAACCGCGCGGGTTTCGGGACTTAGCGGAATGGTTTTGGACGCACGAGAAAACACACCGCCACCCATAGAAATCAATGATTTGTCGTAATCATCCCAGCTTGACCTTGGCAGCGCGAACATCCGCTCGCGCTCAATAAAACTCAACGTGACGTCGGGCGTTGGGTCTAAGAAAATATGGCGGTGATCAAACGCGGCCACTAACTTAATGTGCTTCGATAGCAACATACCGTTGCCAAAAACGTCGCCGGACATATCACCCACGCCCGCTACCGTAAAGTCCGTAGATTGCGTATTAACGCCTATCTCGCGGAAGTGCCGCTTCACACTTTCCCACGCGCCCCGTGCGGTAATACCCATTTTTTTATGGTCGTAACCCACGCTACCACCGGACGCAAATGCATCGCCCAGCCAATGGCCGTACTCGGCACTCACTTCATTAGCGAAGTCAGAAAAAGTTGCGGTGCCTTTGTCGGCTGCTACCACTAAGTAGGCGTCATCGGCATCGTGGCGCACTAAATGGTCACGCACGGTAATGGCGCCGTTAATCAAGTTATCGGTAAGGTCAAGCAGGCCGCGTAAAAAATCTTTGTAGCAGGCCACGCCGTAAGCCATATAGGCCTCGCGACCGGACTGTGCGGGTGCGCCCTTGAGCACAAAGCCGCCTTTGGAGCCCACTGGCACGATGACGCTATTTTTCACCATTTGCGCTTTAACCAAGCCCAAAACTTCGGTACGGAAATCTTCCATACGATCTGACCAGCGCAGCCCACCACGCGCTACTTTACCGCCACGTAAATGAATGCCTTCAAAACGCGTGGAGTAGACGAAAATTTCAAACAGCGGTTTAGGTTCGGGTAGGTCAGGCACCTTTGCGCAATCAAACTTAAAGCTCAAATAGTTTTTACGATTACCGCTAGCATTGCGTTGATAAAAATTAGTGCGCAGCGTTGCTTCAATCACGGCTAAAAAGCGGCGTAATATTTTGTCTTCATCGGCATTCGACACATCGTCAAGCGCCTCGAATATAGCGGCTTTCAGGACATTCTGTGCATCGGTGCGCGCGCTATCATCGCTATGCAGTACCGGATCGAAGCGGGCGTGGAAAAGTGCCACTAATTGCTGGGTGATGCCGGCGTGGGACGCTAAAGTTTGTTCGATATAGCTTTGGCTGAAGGTATAGCCAGTTTGCTTCAAATATTTTGCATAGGCACGCAAAATAGTTGCTTCTTGCGCATCTAGTGACGCCGATAAAATGAGCCGATTGAAGCCATCGTTTTCGCATTCGCGATTGCTTACGGCTAAAAACGCGCTCTCAAACTTCGTTTTAACTGCTGCTAAATCGAGCGCTGCTTGGGCTTGCGCGTCTTTGTATTGCAGCCCGTAATCGTGAATGTGTAATGAAGCAGGCGTGGCGCTCAGGGTATAGTCGCGCTCGCTATCGACCTTTACACCCATATTTTCTAAGATTGGCAGGCTGGCTGATAGCGGTACCGGCTTCCCATAGGCGTATACGCGGAAGCGTAGCTGCTGCTGTGCATTTTCATCGGCACTTTGATAGAGCGTCATTGCCATTGGTTTTGCGGTGTCTAGCGCGTGGGCGATCGCCAAATCGCTTACGGCTTGCGCAGGGCTCACATTTTCTCGGTAAGCCGCAGGGAAGGTATTCTGTTCACTACCCAAAAACAGGGAACGGGTTGAATTTGCGGCGTCTTCACCAAATTGGCTTGCCGTTTCCAGCAGTAAATCATCATCCCAGCGGCGCATTGCCGCCGTAATTTCAGCCTCAATAGCGCGCACGTCCTGATTTGCGGCATGCGTTGGGGGCGTGCGGATGAGCATGTGGATGCGCGCCAACATTGAGCTTGAAAGCTGAACGTCAAATTCAGCACTCGTACCGCCGAAGGCACGCTTCAAAATCGCCTGAATTTTAATGCGTAGTTCGGTGTTGTAAGCTTCGCGCGGCACAAAAATTAGGCATGAAAAAAACCGTGCGTACACATCACGGCGCACAAATACGCGGGTGCGAGGGCGCTCGCCCATGCGCAAAATGCCCATCGCGGTTTCAAAAAGTTGATCTTCAGAAATTTGGATAAGCTCGTCGCGTGGATAGGTTTCAAGCAGGGAAACTAAATTTTTACCCGAATGTGACGTGGAAGGAAACCCAGCACGACCGATTACGCGAGCAATTTTATGGCGTAACAGCGGGATGCTTAACGGGTTTGCATGGTAGGTTGATGAGGTGTACAAGCCCACAAATCGGCGTTCTCCAACGGCTCTGCCTTCTGCATCAAAGCGCTTAATGCCGATGTAATCTAAGTTACCTGGGCGATGTACCGTGGCGCGGGAGTTGGCTTTGGTAAGCACCAGAAGTTGGGGCGAGCGCGCGAGGGCGCGAATTTCATTTGGAAGCTCATTGAAGCTTGCTGATACGCCACCAAGCTTTGGCTCGCGCAAAATGCCGAGACCAGAGTTGGGGACGATACGCAGTACGTCGGCATCGTTTTCAAAGCCTAAAGTGTAATCACGCACGCCAAGCAAAGTAAAGTGCGAATCGGTTACCCAGCGCAAGAATGCTTTGGCTTCGGTGGCTTCGTCTAACGCTAATTTAGCGGCTTCTGGCGTCGCCTCGGGGTGTTGGTACGGGGAAATTTGCTCAATGGTTTCGGCCGCTTTAGCCCGCATGGCAGGCCAATCTTCCACGGCTGCACGCACATCTTTCAGCACGTTTTGCAGCCCGTCGCCCAGTGTTTTAATGCGTGCCGAATCGCTCACGCGCTCGCATTGCACATGAATCCAGCTTTCAGTTTTGGCAGTGGCTTCTAGCCCGCTTTTAGGCGCAGTTAGCTCGCCATCGCGTGCGCGATGGACGCGGAAAAGCGGGTGAATCAGTAGTTGCACCGTCCATCCTTGGCGCGCTAACTCCATGGCGATAGAATCGACCAAAAATGGCATGTCGTCGTTGATGAATTCAATGACCGTGCTGTTAAGCGCGTAGCCGTGATCGTTAACGCGCGGATTAAATATGCGCATTTTTGGCTGGCCGCTATGAAATTCGGTAGCGAAAGCGTGGTGTGATAATGCTGCAGCGCACCATGTTTCTGCACTAGTTGCGCCTAGATCTTCCGCATCCAATTCGCGGAAGTACGCGTTGATAAACTGGCTAAGCGCGGGGGTTTGCGCTGGGTTTGCCTGCTGTGCAACGTGGCTGCGGATAGCAGCAATTGCGTTAGCAGCAGTGGTAGTATTTTCTTGGGTTTGCATGAGTGTGCTCGAACCTAAAAGTGTTGTGATGCGATGATTATAGGCTTGCGCCGCTTTTGTGGTGGCAGAACGTTATGCGGTGAAGGCATAGTTATAAAATAGCGACAGGATTTGCTAAGGTAGCGCATTACGCTAAACTTTAATGCAGGAAGACTATAGAAAATAAATATGCTGAATCACGCCCACATTGTTGATCCGAATTTTTATAAAGCGGCTGAAGGCTTGCTTATAAACGCCCAGAAGCTCATTGCCGCAGGTTATTTTCAAGAAGCAAAAAGTGCGCTTGAATACTTTTTGCAGCCCGGTGCTTGGGCATTAAAAACGCATGGCCGAGTGGTACAACAAATGGAAGGTCTGATGCCTTTAGTGTGCTTTTTATGCGCTGCACCCAGTCCTAAGATCGGGTCACTAGGGGCAATGACGGCCCTTGGTGTCAGGGCATGGGCAGAAGATGAGGCAGCGAGCTATATCGATATGCTAAAGATGCCAGTGCGCAATCAGTTAGGCGCGGCAGGCGTGGGCTGGTCACAAAAGCTGTTGGCAAATATGCTAAAAATGCCCGATGGTGATACGCGGTGGCAGGCTTTTTCAAAATTTTGTATAGATACAGAGTTTGTGTTGAAAGCGCGATTGTCGGCTACTGAGGAATCAACAACGGCTGCAAACACCACGAAGCCGGAACACACATCAACATGGTTGCAGCATATTTTGCAAGGCAAAGCGCCTACTGAATTTGATGCGCTCGATGGCTTAGGCATTGGCACGATGTTGGCGATGGTGTCGCCCATCGTGGTTGATGATGCAGCCGCATTAGTAAGTAACGCACAACTATGCGATTTTATTCTAAGGGTGCACACTAAAAGTGGTGCGTTGCTTGATTATCAAAGCCAACAATTGCTGGTGATGCTGCTCGCGCTTTGCCTAGCCCAAGGAGATGATGCCACCGCCACACAAGCCGCTGCCGCACTCAGCACAAGTAACGGTGGTTTGGCGACACTCATGAGTGCGGCTACGTCCCCAAAGGTATTAACGCTGCTGCAACGCAAAGTTTGCGCTGCAGCACTTGAAATTAACGATTCGGCCGCCGCGCGGTATGTCATTGCACTCCATACCCGCTTGCCGCAAACCCCAGTGAAAAAAATCGCCGTACAACCGCCATTTATCGATACCGCTGCCAAGTTTGCGGCGCAGCTCGCTGGCTCGCCCTTGGCTAAGCAAAAATTTATCGCACTCGAGATTTGTGAAACCGATGAGAAAGCCTATGCCATCGCCTGCCATCCCGCCGAAGCAAAAGCGTTGTGGGACGCCGCCGTAGCACTCGTGCCTCTAACCAAACGTTGGCCCGTGGTGACAAACTGCTGGGCCACAGGTGGTAAAGCCGCTGAGGCTGCGGAGGCGCTGCTTGATGAAGATTTATTTTCGCGATTTTATTTTGAGGAAGAGTCGGCGAGGGATGATGTATCCCCCGCCGCCTTCATTGCCGCCGCAAAAGAAATAAAGCTTGACGCAGCATTGAGCAATGCCGAAAAGGCGTTGTTTGCAGACGATGATGCAGAAGACTTTGTCGCGACCATTAAATATTCGCTAGAAGCATTAGGGCAGGGCACTGGCGACGATGTCATTTTGCCGACTGCCGCAGAAATAGCGGCTGCGCGGGTTAATGGCAAACCGATAAAAAATCGCTATCAACTCGAGAGGTGGTTGCTCGATTGGGCTATAGCTAATCATGTTTCGGCTTCACCAGAAGCGGCACTCCAAGATTTTTTTGAGCCTGAGCACACTTTTATCGTATTTTTACCCACCCCAAATTCATGGGAAGCGCTAGCCTATATTTCATTTTATGGGCGTGATCGTATCAGCTCAGAAGCCAGTATTGCGCTCGGAAAGCGCTGGTTTGACCAATACGGCGCATTGCTCTACGCCCACTTCGGTACAATGCTGGAGTACCACACTGCCAGTGCGCCCAAAACCGTCGATACTGCTTGGCAATTAGCCAAGGAGCATGACCTAATGGCAAGCTGCACCTTAGCACTGCCGGGCATCAGTTTGCACCACTACGCCCAGGCGCTTCCGTACACCCGCACCTGGTTTCTGCATGAACGGCCATAAAATTACTGAAAAAACTAAGGTTTACAGCGAAAACGACGTTTTGGAATGGATTTTCGTCGGTAAACTATAGTTGTAACCAGCCTATAGTCGTAACTGGCAATTATCTGAAGCTGCGCCGATTGAAGAAATTCAATTTTGAAAAATGGAGAAAGCAGTGCCCTTGCACAATCCACCGCCCCGCCTGTCCCAAATGGCAGATATAGATGCAGATATAGCTGCGGCTCTAGCTGTCGAGCTGGCAGCGTCGCGGCAGCAAACGGCGCGGCTATTGGCGGCATCGGCCGATGGCTTTTGGTCTTGGGACGGAGCGCGAAACGTGATGACTGATCATCATCGCTGTGCGAGCTTGCTCGGTGCGAAGTTGCCTACCTCGGGCAACGCGATGATCGCAACGGTTTTTACGGCTGAAAACGCAAATCTGTTCAATACGCTGGTTGAGGACTTTTGGCCCACTGATGCAGCGACTTTCACCCGGTATTTACAACTGCGCTGTGCAGATCAAACGTTGCGGTGGTTTCAACTTCACGGTGTTCGCGAAACTACTGATACGGCTGAAAAGCCGCGTATTACCGGTACCTTGAGGGATGTGCATGATCTGAAAATGGCCGAAAAAACGCAAGCAACGGTGTTTCAGATATCGGAATCGGCGCACACCTGCAACGAGCTTGAAGACTTGTACCGGCAGATTCATCACACCATCGCAGAATTGCTACCTGCAAAAAATTTATTTATAGCGCTCTATGATCGTGGCACTGACGTACTAAGCTTCCCCTACTACATTGATGAATATGATTTGCAGCCTGCGCCGCGTCCATTAGGTGAGACGGGCCTAACACAGCGGGTAATTCGTACCGGGTCGTCGGTGTTAATGACACCTGAGTTGCGCGATATTCGCATCAAGAATGGTGAAAAAATTATTGGCTCAGTGTGTCTTGATTGGCTTGGTGTGCCTCTCATTAGCGGCGCTGTAGTCATCGGCGCGTTGGTGATTCAAAGCTATTCGGGTGATGAGCGCTATACCGAAAAAGATCAAACCCTGCTGCACTTTGTATCGAACCAAGTAGCTGCTGCCATTGTCCGTAAACAAGCGCTTGACCGTATTACCCACATGGCGCTGCATGATTCGCTCACCGGTCTGCCCAACCGCGCGCTGTGGCATGATCGCTTGCGCCAAGCCGTTCAGGAAGCTGGGCGCAGCCAAACGCAATTTGCGCTGCTCTGCCTAGATTTAAATCACTTCAAGCCAGTAAACGACAACCACGGCCACGCCGCAGGCGATGCACTACTAGTGCAAGTTGCCCAGCGCCTGCAAACCTGTGTGCGCTTATCTGACACGTTGGCGCGGCTTGGTGGCGATGAGTTTACGGTACTGTTGCGCAATATAAAAACGCGCAGCGACGTGTTGCTAGTCGTAAAGCAAATCGAGCAAACCATTGCCATGCCATTTATTATTGGCGCATTTACGGTGCAAATTTCTATCGCAGTAGGCATTGCAATTTATCCGGAAGCTGGCGCTACGGCTGATGTGCTCATGCGTTGCGGCGATGAAGCGCTTTACGTCCAAAAAGCGCAGCAAAAAGCACTTTGAAACCGCAACCCAAAATAGGAATGGTGCCGCATGAACATGAATGATATCCCCTTTTGCACCACCGACTGGCAGCAAATAGAAAAAACTAAACACCAAGGCGAACGCGGCACTGCTTATTGGCGCACCCAAAAGTTTGGTGAAATTGGAGTGCGCATGGTTGACTACACTGCCGGCTACTTAGCCGATCACTGGTGCAGCAAAGGCCATGTGCTCTTGTGCCTAGAAGGCGAGTTACACACCGAACTAGAAGACGGCCGCACCTTCACGCTAACGCCCGGCATGAGCTACCAAGTAGCTGATAATGCCGAAGCGCATCGGTCAAGTACCAGCATGGCTACGCGCTTGTTTATTGTTGATTAAATAGGCTGTAGATGCCCTAAAATAGGGCGTCTTCAAGCATTAAATTTTTTGGTTTGGAAGCGTATGGAAAAGGTTAAATGGGAGTTCGCGCCGCGCTTTCGGGCGAATGCGTTTGGTTGGAAATCAGACTTGCCAATGCAGCGCATAAAAGAAGCGTTGGCCGAAATTAAAGCAGTCGCTAAAACCGACTCGATTCTTGCCGCCGAAGGTGCCATCACGCTCCTTGAAAAAATATCGAACGCCTTAGCAAATGTGGATAGTTCATCGGGTGCTATCGGCAATGCGGTGAATGGCGCGATAGAAGTTTTGAGCGCCATTATTGCCAAAGCCGAGGTTAGCGCAAGTGTGCGTCAAAAGTGGCTAGAGCGCTTGTGGAAAGCAATTCAAAAGGACGAAGCGCCCTACATCGAATACCTTGGTGAGCACTGGGGCATGCTCTGCGCATCGCCAAAAGTAGCGGCGCAATGGGCAGAAAAATTTCAGCCGGCGCTAGAAAAATCATGGCGCAAAGACAACGACGATGACCGTTATTTTGAAGGCACCAGCGCCTGTTTATCAGCCTTGTTAGCAGCCGAACGCTACGATGATTTATTAGCACTGATAGACCGCGCGCCGTACTTAAACTGGAGCAATCGCGAGTGGGGAATTAAAGCACTACTAGCCCAAGGCAAGCACAATGAAGCCCTGCAATACGCTGAAAATTCGCAAGATCGTTCCGTGGATGAAACCTACATCGCCAAAGCCTGCGAAGCGATATTTCTAGCGCAGAACATGCCCGAAGAAGCCTACCGCCGCTACGCGCTAAAAGCCAATCAAGCCGCCGCCTACCTAATGCGCTTCCGCGCCATTGCAAAAAAATATCCGTCCATACCCAAGGCCGAAATTTTAGAAGACTTAGTCGCCAGCACACCAGGCGAAGAAGGTAAATGGTTCGCCGCCGCCAAAGACGCCGGCATGTTCGACGTCGCCATCGCCCTAGTAAAAGCCAGCCCCACCGACCCACGCACCCTAACCCGCGCAGCAAAAGCCTACGTCAACAAACAACCCCAATTCGCCCTGCAATCTGGCTTGGCTGCTATGCATTGGATAGCGCAGGGGGAAGGCTATGAAATCACCGCTGACGACATCATGCGAGCGTATGACGCCATCGGCAAAGCCGTTACCACAGCTCGCGCGGATCCTTTGCAAGTGAAGTTGCAGATTAGGCAAATGGTGGATGGGTCGCTGGATAATGCGAAGTTTTTGGAGCGGGTTTTGGGTGGGGTTTTGGGGGCGTAAGGGAGTGCCTGTAGATGCCTAAAAATAGGGCATCTACAAGCAATATTACTGCTTAAGAAAGCGCTGCTAGTTGCTTCTGCGCATCAGTAATTTGCGCGAAACGTTTTTTAGCCTGCGCAAAAATTTGTGGATCTTTAGAAATCACCAGTTGATGTGGAGAGCCTTTTTTTACCACTTCAAAGTGGAGTGGTAGCCCCTCGGCGCGAAATTTCGACATGAGGTGTTCGCGGTCATCCTGCTTTAGCGGCCAGACCTTTGCCGGTTGCGTGCTGGATTTTACGAACTCGAGCAGCGTTGCGCAGTTTTTGCAGTCGCAGCGCGACGTAGCATCGATAGACCAATCGCCGTCCTTGCGAATGCCTTTTGCAAGCTCGGCGTGGATGCCGTGTACTGTAAAATCAAGCAACCGTTTAAATGCCTTTTGCCAATCGCCGCTACCGATGTTAGGCAGCGCCGTCAGCGATTCAACCAGATCGCTAGTCGGATAGAGCAGCGGGTGTGCAATGATGTGGTCGATCGTTTTTTTACTCGCGGTTTTATCATCCAGCGCACTACAGGCAAACAGTATTTTTTCAAGCGCTGCAATCCGTTTAGGCAGACCCGCCACCTGACTAGCGCGCGACTGTCCGGCGCGAAATGTATCCACGCTAATCAGTGTATCCACGTGATGCGTTAGGATGACGGCGGCTAGGTTTGGATCAATACCAGCTTTGCGCAAAGCGCGTGTGAGCGCATGGACATCCACACTGTGCGTTGGCTCCTTGTAAAAAAATAGTGGCGCGGGGGGCGTGTGCGGTGCTTGGAGCTTAAGCAATTTTATGCACCACGCGGCACCATAACGTGATTGCAATTGTGCGAGTTGCGCGACGCTCGTCACGTCAATTGAGGCGCAGGTAAAACTAACCAACAGTGTTGTCGCAAGCGCATCGTCTTGCATGTATGTTGCAAGTTGCATGAGTAGATTGTGATGCGCAGCTAAATCTGTAGCCTGTGCTTTTTTGTGCAACAGCTTACCCGCATGCATAATTGTTTTGGCCACTTGCCTTTCATTGCCAGGTGCCTGCGTGAGCGCTACCAATTCGGAACAGGCCTCCGTGAAGTTAAGATCAAAGTGCATGGATACTGCGTCCGCTTGCTTCCACAATACAATGGCACCGCGGCGATACCAGTAGTCCATCGTAGCACCCGCGTTGCCCGTGTAGCCCTCGTATTCGGATTCCACCAAATCACTTTCTTCCACCTCGCTCGTCCAGCACATTTCCGATCCGTCGAGCCAACATTTTCTATAGGGGAGGGTTTTGTTGTCCGCATCTAACCAAAATGCGAGTTCGGTATATTCTTCGATCATTTCACGCAGTTCTGGCTCATCATCGTCTCCGTAGCCCTCTTCGGCATCCCAAGTTTGATGAATATCGGCCAGTGCTAAATGCGGCGTTAACCCCAATGCTTTTGCGGCGCTTAAAAACGCCGCCGCATTTTGGCTATCCGTGCCTTTGAGCAAATTCCAACGCAGGCTGTGCTCGGTATAGCTATGGTCGAGAAAGTAGGCAAGTTTAATTGGTTTACCATCGCCCGCTGAGTCGTCGCGTGGGAAAAAATGCATTTTTAACGCCGCCTGCAGCGCTGGATTTGCTGCCAAGTCTAAAGCTAAATCTTCCGCCGAGTTAGGCGATGATTCCAGCACCAAGTTATAGCTCAATGCGATGCGATAACCCTGCGACACTTTGGTAATTTCGTGCCTGCAATCGGCATAAAACGCCACGCATTTTAAATCGCGCGCATCTAAATTTTCACTCACAAAACGATGCCGATCTTTGGCGTGCTTAATCACCAAATGGCCACCGATATGAGCGGAAGGCAATACGATAATAAGGGAAGCCACCATACCGGACATTTTTTCAGAATCTTGATGTGGCTTAAAAAATTGCCCCGCTTCATACACGAGTAAATTGTGCAAATGCGGCACTAGGCGTGCGTTTGCAGACAATCCCAACTCGTCACGCATGGCATCCATCATGCGCGCGAAGGCCGCGTCGTCAATGTTAATTTGCAATTTTGCAGCAGCAATTTCAAAGGCATTGCGCACGGTTTTGTTCAGCACCGTTTTTTCGCCTTTGCCAAACTTGGCTTGCGTAGCTACGCTGCGCAATTGCAAAGCCGTGGCGCTATCCACGGGCATCGCAATTTTGCCAATACCGTCTATGGCGATAGAAACCTTGCTCGCGTTTAAAGTGTGTTCAGCAAAAAATTGCCGTGCCATAATGCTTGCGCCGTCAGGTTGGATAAGGGCGTTTACGATGTCGATGGTCATGGTTTTTAGGAGTTTAAAGTGCTTGGAGATGGCTTATTATAGGGTGTTTCGGAGCATCTTACTGCTCTCGGAATTTTAATGTTATTTGAAAGTAGAGTCAGTTATTCTGTCGCTGCCGATCCAAATAGTGATAACTCATTTTTTCTTGGAAACCTGCGCAGACTATTGTGGCTCATTCAACATCCTCGTCACGTGTATTTTGCACAGCATGGCTTTCAGCCTTTTTTACAACTGCTTGCTCGCGCGTAATTTTGCGTCGCAATTCGACCTCGCTTGGCAGAATTAGACGATTTTTGCTCGCAAACAATTGCTTACTTTCGTGCAGTACCGAGTAGCGCACGATGGATTGATCCTTGTGTTTGCATAGCAAAATGCCCACGGTCTGGTTTTCGCCAGGGTTACGTTTAAGGTCGTCATACATTCGCACATACATGTCCATCTGCCCGATTTTTTGATGCGTTAGCGCGTTGTTTTTTAGGTCGATCAGCACGAAGCGCTTGAGCAGGTAGTTGTAGAACACCAAATCGATGTAGAAATCCTTGCTTTCCGTGCTGATGCGTTGCTTGCGGGCAACAAATACAAAGCCCTTGCCTAGCTCTAACAGAAAGGCCTGCAATTTGCCCAATAACGCCTGCTCCGGTGTGGATTCCAGTAGCCTGTCGTTACCCGGCAGTCGATGATCTCCGTGAGACAAAATTGTGCGATCACCTGCGTAGCGCTCTCACCCAAATGGTGACGGAACAAAAGGCCCAAAACATTAATAAACACAAGCCTCTACAATAAGTTCAAGCGGTCAACTGCCGCTTCTAGGTTAAAAGCAATCGCGCGAGACTGCGCGTAACGGTGCGGATTTCACGTCAATTTTCACCCCTTTCATCCGCTATCCGATAGCCCATCGACCGGTAACCGCGCTGGCGTTTTTCCCACATCCGCAGCAGTGCTGGGTGACCGGTGTCCACCAAGTCGATGATGCGCACGTCAGTCTTGGTCGCGTGCTCGCGGTGCAGTCGGCCTGCGTATTGCTGCAACGTTCCCTTCCACGAAACTGGCATTGCCAGCACCAAGGTATCGAGGGGTGGATGGTCGAATCCTTCACCGACCAATTTGCCGGTTGCCAGCAGAACACGCGGCGCACCGGGTGGCAGTGCATTGAGTTCCGTAATCAGGGCGGCCCGCTGCTTCTTGGCTATTCGCCCGTGCAGGACAAACAAGGATGGCACCTTGTCGCCCAAGGCTGTTTGGATAGCATCGAGATGTGCGGTGCGCTCGGTCAGCACCAACACCTTGCGACTTTGGCCGTAGGCGTTGATGACTTCGGCAGCAATCGCGTCTGTTCGGGCTTTATCAATGGCGAGGTGCCGGAAAACATCTTGGATCCCCGCTTCCTGCGCCAAATCAATCCGCGAGTGCAGTTTGCACGGGGTGACCGCCAGATCGTGTGGCGCACCTGCTGACTTGGCGGCGGTGTGGCGAGTTGGCCCGCATTGCATGAAAATAATCGGCTGCTGTCCATCCCGGCGAATCGGTGTGGCAGTCAGGCCGAGCACGTATTTGGCTTTGGCCTGCTTTAAAACCGCGTCGAACGATGCCGCCCCTACGTGATGGCATTCGTCTATGATCACGTGGCCGTAGTTCGCGACGAGCCGGTTGACATCACCCTTGCGCGACAGCGACTGCATCACCGCGATGTCGATTTTGCTCGTTGGTTTGGCTTTGCCGCCACCGATGGTACCAACCAAGTCGCTGCCGACGCCCAAAAATGATTGCAAGCGCTCCTGCCATTGTTTGAGTAGCTCGGTTCGATGCACCAGCACCAGAGTGTTCACACCGCGGCGCGCAATCATCGCTGCAGCCGTTACTGTTTTGCCAAAAGCCGTTGGCGCGCACAGAACGCCTGTATCGTGGTGCAGCATTGCAGCCACAGCGAACTCTTGATCCAATCGCAAAGTACCGACAAAGGCCACGTCGAGCGGCGAACCCGCGTATCGCTCGTCAATTAGCTCGCAGCCAATCGAGTTGTTACGAAGCAACTCCAGCGCGGCGTCCAAGCAGCCGCGCGGCAACGCAATGTGATGGGGATAATTTTCAGCGCAGCCAATTACGCGCGGTTCATCCCACACCGAGAACGATAGCTGTCAAGCTAGTTGTCGCTAAAAAGTTATTTATTTAGTTAGAATTTGAACGTTTTTCGGTTCCTTTTTTGGTTTTGTTTCTGGATTTAGATGTACGCAATCAATGTATTCCCAACAACGGGTTTTGCCTGACCA
>JANNXI010000303.1:0-6487 GCA_031409495.1 Betaproteobacteria bacterium | reverse complement strand
CGACAGCACCTATGGCTTTTTGCTGCAAGCCTATAAAGAACAACGCCACCTGCGCCGTGATGGCCAAGAAACTTTTGGCTTCAATCTCATTTCTACCGCAGCAGCCAATGCTGCCGGCAACCCCGCATTAGCGGGCTTGCGCTTGCCAGGCAGCTTGAATTCGGCACTATTTGAAGGCGGGCGTAATCGCGAAGGCGGCTACATCGGCTTCCAAATTAAACCCAGTGCTGATTGGGATATTAACGCCAGCAAAACTTAACCAACCCTTTACGTTCAACCTACTACATCAGCGAGAATGCACCTGGCTACTGGCATGAAAGTGGTCGTCAATACTTCCTGACTATCCGTGGTAAGTTCTAAGCTGTAACGCTAGTGAGGTAAACCAAAACAAAGGGCGCCTTATGCGCCCTTTGTTTTTAATCGAAAGGAATAGTATGAAAAAGCCAAATTACGCACCAAAATATTGGCTGATGACGCCTAAATATAGGGCATCTTCAGCCAATCAATTGCGCGCTATGCTCGTCACCTTATTACTCAGTGGCGCAACATTTTGGCTTCCGTCGTGCGCGGTGGCGCCACTCCCCAACAAATTGACTGGCGCTCCCATCACAGAAGTGACGCCGACCATCAATGTGTCGATACCTATCACGGCTGATCTGCCCTACACGGTAGAAAAACTTACCCTGCCCGGGCCAGTGATTGCTTATGTGGCAAAAATAAATATTGCCGATCCGCGCACGAAAATTATCGTCGTTTTAACCGATGATCGTGACCCTGATGGTGCAGGCCCAGCCGTGGGGCAACTTGCCACTACCTCCGCTGCGGCCGCAAAACATGATTTTCACATCACCATGAACGCAAGTTTTTTTGCCGCACCCAATCCGCGTCTATATCTAGAAAAAAATGTCCGTTACTTTGTGGGCAATGGCGCGAACCCGGTGGGCTGGCATGTGGGCGGAACCGACGGCGGCAGAGTGATTACCACACCGCAAAACGATAAACTGCGGGCAACTGTAATTGTGCACGCCAACGGCAAAATTTCCCTGCGCAATCATGTGAAAGAAATGCCAGCCGATGTACGTTACGCCGTAAGCGGCAATGCCATGTTGCTGGAAGCTTCGGCAATTATGCCAAAAGCGTCTGAAACCACGCGTGCACCGAGAAGCGCTGTGGGCATAAGTGCCGACGGCTCTACCCTCATGCTGGTAGCTGTAGATGGCCGACAGACGGCCTACTCCGTGGGCGTTTCACTTTATGAGCTAGCACTCATTCTGCGCGATTTAGGTGCGTATGACGCCATTAATTTGGATGGCGGCGGCAGTACCGCGATGGTTTTAAAAGATGAGGCCACTGGTGTGTTTAGCTTACTCAATCAGCCATCCGACGGTAGTGCCAATAAGTTTCCGCAACGCGTGGAACGGCCTGTGGCGGATGTGATCGGCGTGCGGATTTTGGGTAGGTAAATTGCCACCTATGGGATTGCAAAAGTCCTTGAAGATGCTCGTTTTTAGGGGACTTCCAGCGGGTAGTGTCACCGCTTGACTGCTCGCTCAGATGCTTACGGTATAGTCAGTCTTAAACACGTCGCCTGCCCGCAGGCTGATCACACTGTCTTTTTTGCTCAACTCTTCAGAGCTTTCCGCGTCGTCGTCATAACCATGCCAAGGCTCAATACACACGAAGGGCGCAGCAG
The DNA here is from genome assembly GCA_031409495.1 of Betaproteobacteria bacterium. Classification (GTDB taxonomy): domain Bacteria; phylum Pseudomonadota; class Gammaproteobacteria; order Burkholderiales; family Usitatibacteraceae; genus JANMDR01. The sequence continues at coordinate 4,794 of JANNXI010000303.1, read as the reverse complement.
GTTTTGACCATATCCCCAAATGTGGGGCTTCGCCTAAATGCATCGTCAGACGGGTTGCGCCGCTGCGATGCGCAAGCCGTAGCGCGCGCGAACGAATATGCTTAAAAATCAATGCATCTTCATTAAAAATGGTGGGGGATAAATCGAGGCGCCGTTCAAAGCGCAAAGGTTGTGCGGTGGCTTGCGTGGCGAGTAGTCCGCCATGGAGCTTATAACACTCGCTTAACTCGGGCTTTGCAAACTCAATAAAATAGTCGCTTATGCTTCCGCCGTCCTGCATTTCAATCGGTAAACGAAACGCTGGATGCGAGCCAATCGCAAAATACATGGTGCCACCACTTAAATTTTCCACCGTGTAATGCACGTTTAGGGTACTCATAAACAGGCTAAAGCTCACCGTCAGCGCAAAATCAAACGGATAGATCCGTTTACTTTGTGCGTCGGCGCGAAGACAGAAAATAACGCTATCCACGGTACTGGCTAATAATTGGAACTTGGCCGCGGCGGCAAAGCCATGCAAGGGAAAAAGATAGTATTCACCTTGATGCATGTAACCCGCGTTTTTCATGCGGCCAACAAAAGGGAACAAAATTGGCGCGCTACCAACCCAAATGGCAGGATCATGCTGCCAAATATATTCGTCGTCGCGGTCCAAGCGGCGCAAGCTACGCAACTCCGCGCCCAGATTGGATACGAGACAAGAAATATGGCTATTTTTTAGAGTAAGTTCCACAGATGCCGGGTCAGGATAGGCCTACTTTGAATGGACAGCAATTTCCGTCCGTACGCAGATTATAGCGTCGTTACGTGAAGCGCCGTGAAATAACAACGCATTTCACACCTAAATGGGTGACAAATAGTCGCAAACTAAGGTTATCGAAGTCTCAAAATGGCGTTCAGAGAACCCAGCGCGCCACTACCGGCAACAAAATTGCACCCATAATCGCATGCAATCCCATACCAAGACTTGCATAGGCACCGGCGCGCGCATCGACTGAATAGGCGCGTGCGGTGCCAATGCCATGTGCCGCCACGCCAACTGCGAAGCCCCGCACCGCCCAATCTTTAATGCCAAGCAAGTTAAGCAACGGCGTGGCCACCAAAGCACCAACAATTCCGGTAGAAACAGTAAATATTGCAGTGAGCGTTGCCGACCCACCTGCTTGCTGCGAAATTGCCATCGCAATCGGAGCAGTAACAGACTTTGGCAATAGTGAAGCCACCATGGTCGGTGGCGCATCAAGCAAGCGCGCGACCGAAACCGCCACAAAAACTGAAACTGCGCCCCCAAATAGCATCGCCATCAACAGCGGCACGGCTTGCGCGGCAAGTTCCTTCCACAGCCTAGCCAAGGGAATTGCCAAGGCTACGGTCGCAGTTCCAAGCAAAAAGTGTACAAACTGCGCGCCTTGGAAATAAGTTTGGTAATCGGTTTTCGTGATCGTCAGCGTGGCGATAATCATGCAAATTGCGATCAGCACTGGGTTCGCAAGCGGATGCTTATTGCTACGCTGATAAATGGTATCGGCGACTAAATACGCTACCAAGGTAAGCGTTAACCCAAACAGCGGTGTGGCCGACAAATATACCCAAATATCGGTCAAGCTTGGCAACCCTTGGGGCAAGCCAGTAGCGGCTTTCATGGCGATTTATTTCCCGAATTTTCAGTGCGCTTCAATAAAAAACGCAAACACAGCGCGGTTGTTGAAATTGCGGCTATCGTGCTGAGAATAATCGCTAAGGTCCACGCCAATACCGATTGCTGCAACGAGCTTGCATAGAGCATCACGCCCACTGCGGCAGGAATGAAAAAAACACTCAAATTCGCTAATAATCCATCTGCCGCCTGCGCGATGGCTGGCTCTATTTTTTTTCGTGCCACCAGCACCACGAGCAGCAATACCATGCCTAGTACTGGGCCCGGCACCACCCCGCGAGTGAAGTGCGCTACCACTTCGCCAATTGACTGAAACACCAATAAAATTGCGACCCCTTTTAGCATTGTTGGCTCAAACCCATGGGGCCACGAGGCCCTCTTGCGTCATCGCACGAACGACCGCGGGACGCGCTGCCATCGTCCGTACAAAGCGAGATAGCTGCGGATAATCCCGCGCGGGCTTGGTCATATTGCGGGTCCAGCGGCACAACATAAACAAAAATGCATCCGCCACGCAAAAGGTTTCACCCAATAAATAGGGGCCATGCGACACCATTATTTGATTATCTAATATCGTTAAAATGCCCGAAATACGGGCATCTGCACGGTTTTTTAAAGCATCAGCAGCAGCTTTATCCTCGCCAGCCAAGCGCTCAGGATAGTAATAATGCAAAATTTCAGCTTGCAAAGTATTGGTTAGATACATCAACCAACGCAAAGCATGCGCGCGATGAACGCTTCCTGTTACATCAATCAATCCAGCCTGCGGATGTTGTTCGGCCAAATACCAGCAAATAGCCGCTGATTCAGTCAGCACCAGGTCCCCGTCAATCAAAGTGGGGATGACCCCACCCGGGTTGAGCGCTAGATACGCGGCTTCTTTGTGCGCGCCCTTAGTACGATCAATGAGTTTCAGCACATAGGGCACGCCGATTTCCTCCAGCAAAATATGTGGTGCAACGTTGGCATTGCTAGGGAAATAATAAAGTTCGTACATACTTATTTTACCAATGGTCGAATGGCGGAGAACCCCCCATCTAAGGCCCAGATTTGGCCGGTGATACGCGAAGCCTGCGGAGCAATTAAATAACCGATCAGCTCAGCCAATTCTTCGGCGGTACCGATGCCACCCAATGGATACTGCTTAGCCGCACCTTCACGCATTGGCGGAGACGAAATAAACTTAGCCACACCTGGGGTGTCCATCATTCCCGGTGCTACGGCGTTAATGCGAATACCGCTGCCAGCGTAGGTAGCAGCAGCAGAGCGCACCAGCGCTTCGATGCCACCCTTGGCCGCTGCCACAGCTTCATGATTTGGCGTACCCATGCGGGCAGCCACGGTTGACACCATCACCACAGAACCGGGTTTTTGCGCAGTGCGCGCAGCGTCAATAAAACCTTGGAGGGTGAAAAACGCGCTATCTAAATTTGCCGCAAGACACGCGCGATATTGCGCGGCTGACGTGCGATGCAACGGCGCTATAAACGCCTGCCCCGCGCAATGTACCAAGGCGTCTGCGTGCAAACCCGCCTCTATTAATTGGGAAAACACCAGTGCCGCACCTTCGGGCGTTGAAACATCGGCTTCTATACTGATTGCTGCTGGTGCTAAATCACTTAAGCCCACTAAGCCACTAAGGCGCGCGCCATCTCGGCTCACCACAGCCACTCGCCCGCCCGAACGCAACACGGTTTGGATTACGGCACGGCCTAGGCCACCGGCTGCGCCAGTGATTAAAACTAACTGCGGGACTACGTTTGTATCTACATTTGGGGTCGAAACGGTCATTACTATTTTTGCCTTTCTGGCAGCGGGATGAAATGTCAGTTTGATACTGTTACGTGTTACATTTTACCTACCAAGCACCGTCTTTGCCGATAATGCGCAATTGGACGGGTGAAATTGAAACTTAGCCGTGATTTTAGGAGCGCCTCATGGGCAAAATATTAATGTGGATCGTTGCCGCCATTGCTGGCATTGTTTTTTACAAAGCGGTGAAAGCGCGAAAAAATGTCGCTGATGATCATCGCGATCAACAAGGCATGAACAATCAACGCAATAATGATTCGCGACTAGACAACAACGGTAAAACTGAAGCGATGTTGCTTTGTGGCGTGTGCGGCGTTCATCTGCCCGCATCTGAAACCACGGCACGTAACGGCATCATCTCCTGTAGCGATACGCATGCCTGTAGCCACAAACGCCCCTAAATGGTCGACAGCACTAATCTCATCTCCAAACGTGCGGGCTCTGTTTTTTTAGCTGCAGACTGGATCAATCAAGCCGATGAAGTTGCCGGAGGGGCAGCACGCCGAGCTAATTTATTCGGCGCCCTGATCACTTTTTGTTGGCTACGCTTAGCGTTATCGTTGGTGTTGTGCATGGCGTTTTGGGGATTTGCCCGGCAGCAGTTTTTTGGCATTTATGAGCCGAAGTTGGCCGCTCTCGTACTCATTGGATATGTGGTATTTAGTGTTGGCGCACTCCTTGTTGCGCGGCAGCGCAGCAAAATTATCCAGCTACAACTTATGGTACACGTGATTGCGGATGTGGCAGCTGTGGTGCTGTTAATGTTCGCTTCAGGCGGCGTGCGCTCTGGCATTGGACTGCTGCTGCTCGTCACCCTTGCTGCGGCTGGCCTAATTAGCCGTGGCCGCATGGTGTTTTTTAATGCCGCCGTGGCGGCATTAGCGGTGCTTTACGAACAGACGCATCAACTGTTGTTTTACAACGCGCCGTTTTCAGACTTTTTTCAAAGTGGGTTATTGGCGGCGAGCTATTTTGCGATTGCAGCTCTTGGTTATACGCTTGCAAAATACGCGAGCGGTGCGGAGCAAATCGCGCAAGAACGCGGGGTCGACTTAGCGAATTTAGCGCAAATCAACGCGTTGGTCATTCGCGATATGCAGGACGGCTTTTTAGTCGTCGATGCCTACGGCATTATTCGGCAGCATAATACAAAGTGCGAAGCCCTCGTCGGCGGCATTTCTGGTGACGGTGCGCAAAGCCTAAACGATGCAGTACCGCAGCTAGCGCAGTTTTACAAAGATTGGCAAAATGATCGCACCCAAATTTTTCCCGTCATCCGTAGCAGTCGCACCCAGAAAGAAATTCAGGTGCGCTTCGTTGCCATT
>JANNXI010000302.1:0-3692 GCA_031409495.1 Betaproteobacteria bacterium | reverse complement strand
CCCGGTCGTGTTCGCAACATCCAGTGCTGCTACAGTCTGTACGGTAACAGGTGCTACCGTTGCATTTATTGGCGCTGGTACTTGTGTACTAACTGCAAACCAAGCAGGTAATGCCAGCTTTGCCGCTGCACCACAGCTTAGCGCGAGCATTGCCGTTGGACTTGCGCCGCAAACTATTACTGGGTTTGCACCAGCTTCGCCGGTCGCGTTTGGTGCTGCAGGAATCACCCTTACTGCCACCCCCGGTGCATCGGGTAATCCGGTTATTTTTGCCACATCCAGCGCCACCACAGTGTGTACCGTTACCGGCAGTGCCTTGTTGTTTACAGGCGCCGGTACCTGCTCACTCACGGCAAATCAGGCCGGTAATGCAACGTTTGCAGCTGCACCACAAGTCACTGCTACTATTGTAATAATGCCTGCAGCGCAGCTAATTACGGGCTTCTCCGCGGTATTGCCGGTAACTGTAGGTGCCGCTCCTTCCCAGCTTACGGCCGTGGGCGGCGCTTCCGGCAACCCGGTAGTTTTCGCCACTTCAAGTGCCGCAACTATTTGTACGGTGGCCGCAAGTACTGTCACCTTTACCGGCGTTGGCATTTGTAACATCACTGCTAACCAAGCGGGCAATACTAACTATCTACCGGCACCACAAATTACGCAAAGCGTGGTGATATCCGCTAGACCAGCAGCAATTGTAGAAGTGCTTCCCGCAAATTTAGCACTGGGTTTTAGCAGTCAAATTATTGGCACCACCAGTCCAGCGCAAACGGTGCGTATCAGTAATACCGGTAACGCAAACTTGGTGTTTTCCGCAATTACCCTAAGTGGCGCAGACTTTATGTTGTTGCCATCTACAGCACCAACGGGCTGTTCTTTGACGGCAGCTTTGTTGCCGACGCAAAGCTGCACCATCACCGTGGTGTTTAAGCCGCTTACATTGAATACATCTGCGGGTACGTTAAGCATCACGACGAGTAGCGCAGCGACACCCTTGGTGCTGCGTTTGAGCGGCACCTCCCTGCCGACACCTAAAGCCGGGTTGCAGTTATCGGTGCGTGATCTCAATTTTGGCGCGCAAACATTGGGCTTGGCCACAGCCGCGCAACAGGTGCGTGTGACCAATAGCGGTGATGCGGGCTTAGAAATCTCTAAAATTGAAGGCAGTGGTGATTTTGGATTCCGTACCAACTGCCCGCTAGCACCTGATTTTTTACTTCCGCTTAATAGTTGCGTAGTTGATATTACCTTTACACCGGTTGCGTTGGGCCTACGACGCGGGCTGGTTGTAGTTAGCAGCAATGCGCAATTTATCCCTTCCGAGCCTACCGCTACCGTTTTGGCAAATGCAATCGCACTCACAGGAACGGGCACTGCTGTACCAGTGCCGGCGCTAGACCTAAGCGCGTCTAGTTTGCGTTTTGCCAGCCAAACAGCAGGCACCATGAGCGAGCCGCAGGTAGTGATTTTAACCAACACTGGCTTGGCCAATTTACTCGTAGCCAATGCGCGATTTATCGGCGATGTCGCTTTTGGCCCAGCCACTGGCATAGTCTCTAGTACGCTCACCCAGGGATTGCCGCCCTGTGGCAGCTCGCTAGCGCCGGGCAGCCGTTGCTACTACGGCTTTGTGTTTGCACCTAACAGCCAAGGTGCGTTGGCAGCCAATTTTGTTATCAGCTCTAACCTTGCCAATAGCCCCACAAGCATCAGCTTAAGCGGCGTTGCCACGCCACGTCCTCAAGCGAGTATCGCGTTTAGCCGCCGTGCCGCGCAGTTTCCGGACCAAATCATTGCCACGCAAAGTGTTGCGCAGCCAATCTTCATCTCTAACAACGGCGACGCGATGCTAACCCTTGGCCGAATCATCATCGACGGCGCAGACGCAACTGACTTTAACTTTGGCGATGACGCACAAGTCCATTGCAGTCGCGAGGGCCAGCAACTACCTCCTGGCACGGGTTGTGCCGTAAACCTAGGCTTTAACCCTCGCACCGTCGGTGCCAAGACTGCCAGGGTACAAATTCCGAGCGATGCACCTAACTCGGCCGCATTCAACGCTGTTGCACTCAGCGGCATTGGCATCCCTGCCCCCGCACCACAGGTTAACTTGGTTGTTACCGCCATCGGCTTTGGTAATGCGATTCTTGCCGGAGGTGCAACACAAGTCCTCGTGCTGGGCAATACTGGAACCGCACCGCTGGTTATTTCTAGCATTATTGCCTCGGTCGATTTTACGCAGACCAATAATTGCGGTGCCTCGCTGACAGCGAACACGGTCTGCACAATCACTGTGTTATTTAATCCGTCGGGTTTTGGCAGCCGCACCGGGCAACTTATTGTTAACACAAACACCAATCCGGCTATTACCACCGTCAATTTAAGTGGTACCAGCTGTCGGGTAGCGAGTCCGACAAACCTACGCCTATTTTTAAATTTGTGCGCGCAGTAACTGACAGAGTAGAAACAGCTTTGAAACTGTATCTAAAAAGTCCGGCGCACTTGTGTTGAATAAGCACCTTGGAAATGCCCGATAATAGGGCGTTTCCAAGCATTTTTAAGGACTACACACCAGCTAAACGCAGAAGGTAACGTCAATAGTTTTAACCGACTCAAGCCTTATCTTCGCGCATCTTGATCCACATCAATATGGCTTTACCAGCGCCCTTTAGCATGAGGGAATGACAACCTTTACCGCGCTCAGCCGCAGTTTTCAACTTACTCAACCGATCATTATCGATACAGCACTCGTGCGTAAATACGATAAGTCGGGACCGCGGTACACCTCTTATCCCACTGCGAATCAGTTTGTTACGGCTTACGACGGGCAAGCGCATCAAACCACATTGGCTCAGCGAGCGGACAAGTCTGGGCCTTTGGATAAAAAAAGCGCCCTGCCGCTTTCGATCTATATCCATCTCCCGTTTTGCAACACCATTTGCTATTACTGCGGCTGTAACAAAATCGTCACTAAAGATAGTGGGCGCGCTGCAAAATACCTACGGTACTTAAACCGCGAGTTCGCGTTAGTTGCCAGCGCACTCAAGGGCTCAAGGCGGGTGGAACAGGTGCATTTAGGCGGTGGTACGCCTACATTTTTATCCACTGAAGAGCTGCGCCTGCTAATGCGCCAGCTCGGGCAGCATTTTGAGCTACTTGCCGGCGAGTACGCAATAGAAATTGACCCGCGCACAGTAGACCACGAAAAAATCGTCGCTCTCGCGCAATTGGGTTTTAACCGCATGAGCTTTGGGGTGCAAGACTTTGATCCGGATGTGCAAAAGGCGGTAAATCGGATTCAAAGCGAAGCGCAAACAGCGGAGTCCATTTACACGGCCAGACAGCATGGCGTGACCTCCATTAACATTGATCTGATCTACGGGCTGCCAAGGCAAAGCGTGGCTAGCTTTTGCGACACCTTAGATCGCGTTGTTGCGCTTAAGCCGGACAGAATAGCGCTTTATAGCTACGCGCATCTGCCAACGATGTTCAAAACCACTTGCCAGTGGATGGCTTCTTGATTATGGGCGTCAGTGACAGCTTTAATGTAGCCATTGCCGGTGTATTCGTTGCGGGTGCCGGTTTGGCCGTTGTTGCCCATGTCGTCTGCGGGATAGCCTACGTAGCTTAGACGGCTGTCGCTGTCATACAAACTGACGTTGTTGAACACTTTGGTTTTGTTGCCGTTGCTGGCG
>JANNXI010000301.1:0-7613 GCA_031409495.1 Betaproteobacteria bacterium | reverse complement strand
TGGAACCCGATGCGTATCGAACAGCGCATCGGGCGTATTGACCGCTACGGACAAAAAAGCGAAGTGGTGGTCATCAAAAATCTTATTACCCCCGGCACTGTGGATGCTGACATCTACGAACGCTGCCTGCTGCGTATCGGTGTATTTCAACAGGCGCTTGGTGCAAGCGAAGCGATACTTGGACAGATCAGCAAAGAGCTGCGTGCCATTTCCGTGAGCTTCGACCTGACCCCGCAACAACGTCAAGAGCGACTGCAACAACTGGCGGACAACAAGTTGCGCGAGATTCAGGAGCAGGAAGCGCTGGAAAGTCGCGCCACCGAACTGTTCGGATTGAGCCCGCTCAGTGACGACGACTTAACTACCCCGACCAGCGGCTGGCTCACGCCGGAAGCATTGCATTCAACAGTCGGTCTTTACCTGCGCGACCGCACCTGCAAAGAGCAGGAAGTAATGCTCGGCAGCCAAGCGCTCAAAACTCTGCGGCTAGATGCTGATGCGCGCAAGCGCCTGCTGGAAGATTTTCAGAAACTGAAAACCGACAATCAGGAGGCGAGAGCGTGGAAAGGCTGGCTCACAGGAAATACGCCCCACCTTGAAATCACCTTTGATCAGGATTGCGCCAGCGACAATTCCAAGGCTGTGTTGCTGCACCCCGCCCACCCGCTGCTGCGGCAGGCCGCCGCGCACCTGCACCCGCGCCAGCCGGTTTATGTGCAGTGTCGGGTACAGACGGCGGAACTGGCTGCGGGGGTGTATCCATTCGCCCTTTACCAATGGCACAGGCAAGGTGTGCGTGCTGATTTTGAGTTGGTGGCTGTGGCGGAGTCGCCGGAGATTGAAACGAAGCTGTTCTCATTGTTGCGTGACGCACTTCAGGGAGATGGCACTGCACTGCCCGAGCAAGCCGTGTTCGACGCACTCGAAGAGCGTCACCACCAACGCTGGCGCGACACACTAGCGAATCACAAGGAAGCCAACCAGCAGTCAGTGGATTCCCGCCTGAAAAGTTTAACCGCCAGCACCAATGCGCGACTGCGGCAGGTGAATGATCAGTTGAGCAAGGCCACGGATGAAAAAATACGCATCATGAAACAGGCGGAAAGTGTCGGTATCAACGCTGACTATTCTCGCCGCAAGGAAAAGCTGGAGGCTGCTAAGGCGTCGGCAGATATTCGCGCTGAGGCGGTGGTGTTTGGGGTAGTGATTGTGGGGGCTGAAAAATGAATGATGGTTTGAAGCAGCTACAAGAAGAGGGTATTAAGTGGGTTGATGCGAACAAGTCAAAGCGGTTCTCTGGAGTAACCAAGCTACTTACCGACCTTTACCCAGATAATGCACATTTTATATACGAGTTGCTTCAAAACGCTGAAGATGCTCGTGACAAGACGAGGCCTAATAGCAGAGGTGCTTCAGTTGTTCGTTTTACCCTTAATACTGATTCGCTGGAATTCGAGCATGATGGAGAAGGCCTGTTTAACTTAGCTAATGTCGAATCAATTACTGGTATCGGTGACAGCAATAAATCGGATGACCCCACCAGCATCGGTAAGTTCGGCGTTGGTTTCAAGGCAGTGTTTGCCTATACTAATACACCGGAAATTCACTCCGGTGATTATCACTTTCTCATTCGAGATCTTGTCGTGCCCGAACCTATTGAATCTTGTCAGTTGGCAGCGCGAGCGACGAAGTTCGTTTTTCCTTTCAACCATCAAAAAAAGTTAGCTGAGCGGGCTAAGATGGAGATTGCCAAAGGTTTGTGTGATCTCGGCGATAACACACTATTGTTTTTGAAGTGCATCCGAAAAATAGAATTTCTATTGCCTAATGGAAGCCTTGGTAGCCAAGAACGCGTTGAAGATGAGAGTGGGCGCATTGCGATTCGCACCCTACGCCCTGACGGTGCTGACGGTGAAAAGCGAGTTTCCCATTGGCAGCGTTTCGAGCAAGTTGTGAAAGCGACGGATGAAAAAGGCGACGAAAAAGATTGTCGCATCGCCATTGCGTACAGCCTGACGAACTCCGCAAAAGACAACGAGCCGCCCGCGTGGAAAGTCACTCCGCTGGAACATGGCCAAGTTTCCATATTTTTCCCAGCAGAAAAAGAAACCTCCAACTTACACTTTCACATCCACGCGCCCTTCGCTTCTACCGTGGCGCGGGATAGTGTGCGTGATTGCGAGGAGAACAAAGCACTTGTTAGAGCAATCGCCGAGTTGACTGCAAATAAATTGGAAAACTTACGCGACCTTGATTTGTTAAATATTGCCAGCTACGCAGCACTGCCGTTGCGGGATCAGGATTTTCTCGAAGAAAGACTGTTTCGCCCAGTGTATGACAAGGTGCGCGAAGCATTCAAAACTAAGCCACTGCTGCCTGCGGATGGTGGCGATTTCATTAAAGCCGACGAGGCCAAGCTGGCTGGCGGTAAGGAGTTGGTTACGTTGTTTTCGCCGGTACAACTCGGCTCGCTGTTTGCCAAGGAGCGGTTGGTCTGGCTAGATGCGACCATTACCGAGAGACCAGAAACGGCGGATTTTCATACTTATCTGGTTGGGCGCAGAAAAAACCAATTGTCGAGCGAGTGGGAACAGGAACCCCTTGTCGAGAATGTTGAAGTTGAACCCAAGGATATTGCTGCCAAGTTAAGTGCTGATTTCTTCCAACATCAAGACGAACAATGGTTGATGAAGTTTTATGCGACTATGGATAAGAATTACACGGCATTTAAAGATACGCCGTTTGTGCGGCTGGAAAATAATACGCATGTTTCAGTTGGTACTGCCGAAAAGCCCAATGCTTATCTGCCTCCTGTCACTGTAGCTGACATAGATCAAGCCATTTTTCCCTTGGTTAAAACAACGCTTGCCAGCAATCGAGAGGTTGCAAAGTTCCTGCACGAAACAGCAAAATTGCGTGAACCGGATAAAGTCGATGTCATCCTTCGGTGTATATTGCTGAAGTATCACCAAGAAGGATCGTTGCGCGTCAACGACGAGGATTATGTTAGCGACCTAAAGCAAATTTCAGAAGCATATTCAAATGCCAAACAAGACGACCGTACTCGACTTGTTGATAGCCTAGAAAAAACGGCATTTGTATTCGCCGATTCCGCATGGGATTTTCTATCCGCCACGTTTGGAGACGAGTGGGGAGCCAAGCCTGGTAGGGTAATGCCAAGGGATCCTTATCTTCATCTCCGATCGCCAGATCTGGAACAATGGTTTTCTGGAAACTCATCTGATTCAGCATGGTTTCCCCTGGCAGTCGTAGGCGAACACCTGTCAGTAGAGCTGCAAAAAAAATTAGGTTTCGCTTCCGCCTCGTTCGTTCAAAGTAGACCACCCGGCCAATCTGGGAGATCAGAAGGAGGATTTGACTCAAAGGCGAACATCGTTGGGCTGCGCTGGGTAGTATCGCGTCCGACTCACAATACTGCTTTGATTTTGTGGGACACGCTGCTTAAAAACCAACACCTGATTAAAGGGAGTGAATTTAACAGTCGCAACGAAAAATCTAAAAGCGTCAAGGCTGATAAATATTCAGTGCTCGGTAAACTTTGCTGCGAACACCATTGGCTACCCAAGCAAGATGCTTATTCCAAGCCAGCGGATATTTTTCTGTCAGAGCTTCCCGATGACTTTGAGAAACACACACCGCGCGCTGAATTTGTTTCTCGCGCGTTGGGAATGAAACAACCTGTTGATTTATCATCTATTGCAAAGGCTTGCGGTCTAACCATTGATGAAATTCGTGAGCGAATAGACATAACTCCAGAAGAGGTAAAAGAGGTTAAGCAACGCAGGCAAGATAAAGAACAAAGTTCCCAAGCTTTGCCCCAGAGAAAATCTCTTAATCCAGAAAGGCGCGAAAAAAAGATAGAGGAAGAGGTACGAAACACGCCGCCAAAAACAACTGAAGTTCGACAACGCTCTGTTGATCTAGGCTACAACGAAGCGCAAGGTGCCGCGAAAACCTATCTTAAACACCAGTACACGGTGGATGACAAGCCGATGATCTGCCAGATATGCAATGCCACACAACCCGTGATGTTGAATGACGTACCACATTTTGAAGCGGTGGATTGCGTGGGCGGTATCAATGCCCACTACGAAAAGAATAAGTTGGCACTTTGCCCTAACCATGCCGCAATGTATAAAAATAGTGATTTGACTCCCGATGCTGTTCGGCGCGCCATATTGGAATGTAAGGAAGGTAAAAGTCAGATGATTCCGTTGAATCTGGCAGACAATAAAGTTGCGCTATATTTCACCCAGCAACATCTTGACGATTTGTGTGCAGTGCTGAACGCTTCAAACAAAAATCCTGGAGATGCCTGTATTTAGGGTTTCTTCAGGGTGCCATGTGCCTAATTCCGCTGGCGTCCGGTTTGTTGCTTGAATCTAGGCCAATCAATCAGTCAGAGCCACGATCAAAGATTTAGCCAATACCGACAACTAGCATCGCAAACTTAACACTTAGCCGCAATAGCGGCATGACAAATGCGGTAATAACGCCCGTCCATAACAGCGCGATAAGAATAAACATGCCGTAGGGCTCGATGCGTGAAAATGGAATCGCGAGCGAATCCGGTAGCACGCCGACAAGAATACGACCTCCGTCTAGTGGCAGCAGCGGAAATAGGTTAAACACCATTAGACCGGCATTGACGAGAATCCCTGCCTGTCCCACGCGCGTGAAGTAATCGGATACGCTTGAATCATCGAGCGTCATGGCGATGCGCAAAAAAACCGCCCAACCAATCATCATGACTAAATTGGCTAAAGGCCCGGCTGCGGCAACTAACGCCATGTCGCGCTTGGGCTTACCAAGATTGTAATAATTGACCGGCACCGGTTTTGCGCCGCCAAATACAAATGGCGTAAAGAGTAAAGTAAGAATTGGTACAACAATTGTCCAAATAGGATCAATGTGCTTGACGGGATTTAGCGTTACCCGTCCCAGCATATAGGCTGTCGCATCGCCCAAGCGCTTCGCCGCATAAGCATGCGCCGCTTCATGGAGGGTGATAGCCAGCAGCATCGGGACAACGTAAACAAGAATTTTTTGCAATATATCTGCAGGCATTTTTATACTCGACTAGTCATTGTCATCTAACCCAAAGCCTGCAATCGAACCTTTGCCGCGCCGCACCAATAGTGGTTCTTCACCAGACAAGTCAATTACAGTGGTAGGCAAATTGCCACAGGCGCCACCGTCTAAAATTAAATCTACGCGTGTACCTAATCGACTGCGAATTTCTTCCGCGTCGTTTAAGGGCTCGTCGTCTCCTGCCAGAATCAATGTGGAAGATAGCAATGGCTCATTGAGCTCAGCCAATAGCGCGGCAGTCACTAGGTGTTCGGGCACGCGCACGCCAATGGTAGCGCGCTTTGGATGGGCAATGCGCCGCGGTAGTTCGCGGGTGGCTTCCAAAATAAAAGTATAGCTGCCAGGGGTATTGGCGCGCAGCATGCGGTATTGCACATTGTTTACTTTTGCAATCGTGCCAATCTCCGATAGATCGCGGCACATTAAAGTAAAGTGGTGGTTATCGCCCACGCCGCGAATAGTGCGAATCCGTTCCATTGCTTGCTTGTCACCCGTGTGGCAGCCTAAGGCGTAGCAGGAATCGGTTGGATAAGCGATTACACCACCTTTGCGCACAATATCGGCCGCACGCTTTATCAGGCGCAGTTCTGGGTGGGTTGGATGTAGTGTAAAAAATTGGGGCATCGTGATTTATTTTCGCTAAAGCGAGCGGAATTTAGTCCAAACAGGAGTGAGCGCAGACGACAACGGCGGCAAGCTTCCAGGTAAGAACGGGCTTTCACCCAAGGCGTGGAAATCAGCGCCGCGTGAGGCCAGCAACTCAAACTCTAGGGCTAGTGTTGTGTATTCTTGAAATTGCGCAGTTTTATGGCTGCCCGTGACAACTTCAATTGCGTCGCCGCCGAGCGCCTTAAATTGCCCGAATAAGTCGCGGATAACTGCAGGCGAAACGCGGTAACGCCCAGGATGGGCGATGACCGCCAAGCCGCCAGCGGCGTGAATTGTGGCCACGGCCGCTTCAAGACTCGTCCATTCATGTGCCACGTATCCGGGTTTGCCTTTGGCTAAATATTTCGTAAAAACCCGCCCGACGTTTTTCTCTATGCCGCGCGCCACCAAGTGCCGGGCAAAATGGGTGCGACCGATCATTTCTTTGTTTTCAGCCAGCGCGGTGGCACCGGCAAATGTGCCGGAAACCCCCGCTTTATCGAGGTCTTCAGCAATTTTTCCAGCGCGAATAATGCGTCCAGCACGAATGGTGGACAGCAACTGGCATAAATCGGTATTAGTTTCGTCGATGTCTAAGCCGACAATATGCAGCGTGGTTTCGCCTTTGGCTTCGGTTTCACGGTCAACATAGTTGTAGGTAACCGATATTTCTACCCCAGCCACAAACTTTATCGCGTGAGCAGCGGCTGCAATGCGTGCGGGTGCTAGCGCGGCGGTTGTGTCGTGATCAGTAATGGCAATAGCGTCACAGCCACCGCTTTTAGCTAGAAAAATCAAGGCTTCTGGCGTTAGCATGCCGTCAGAGGCGTTGGTATGATTATGTAAATCGTAGTTAAACACGAGAATCGCTTTGGTTAAATTTTTTTGCATCTTTGGCTAAAAAACTAGCGCAACTCGCTATCATAGTGCATCTGCGTCTGTTTCGACACAAAATCGGTGTCATCTTTGAAGGCAAAACCGTAAATGAGTACCAAGCCGCTTAAATTCATCCCACTTAACGCAATACCTAGTTTTTCGGCCGACAGCGTTGAAAAACAAGAGCAGATTGTCACGCCGTTTAATAACGTCGCTGAAGCGCTACATGATCATTATCGCGCCCTTTACGGTGGCGATGAAAGCCATAAGACTGATGCCATAGCGTTGATTGCAGTCGTTGGTGAATTCGTGGGCTTGATGGCGCGACTCGATAGCCAGTATGGGGCGGATGGCGCGGTGACTGATCTAGCTGACATTGACGATGCCGCCGATCAAGCGCTACGCTGTATCGTGGAGCTGCACGTATGGTTGGAGAGGCTTAATCTACGGGCGTTTTCGGCCGATTTGCAAGCAGTCACATTAGGCATTGGGGTGTGGGCAATGCGCCATGATGTGGGTTTGCTCACCTTAGAACCCATCGTTGCGGCCTTGGCCGAAAGGGCAAACGTCACTGAAACCCGTCAAGACACCGCGGCGATTTTTGCGTTGATGCAGGGTTTTGTGGATTATTTAGCACCGACGTGGCAAGCCGATTTGGAACGTTCCAACCCGCAGCGGCCCTGGCGCTTGCTGAATTTAAATCTCGCCATCACCAGCGTCCGCAGCGGGGACGCTGCGATGATGCGCTATGCGTTCGATGCCTTAAATGTCAATTTGCCTGATGAAAGTGCCGGTTTTTATGAAGAGGCTTATGCGATTGCCGCGCAGCCGAATTTTCCTGCCGAAACCCGCGCGCTGATAGAAGCAGAGTTAGCCAAGGCGTCGCGATTGCACTGATTTGTCCTTTGATATGTCCTTTGATGTCTCCTTCGGTACGGCCTTTGCGGGATCAAATGAGGCTGATTGAACTTTTGCGG
>JANNXI010000300.1:0-4724 GCA_031409495.1 Betaproteobacteria bacterium | reverse complement strand
ACTGTGATCACCACTTGGCCTTGTGCCTTAAATTTATTGGAATTTGAGAATAAATTCAGCAGGATTTGCTGCAGCGGTGCTGGGTCTGCAAAAATAAACGCCGGTACTGGCGGTTTTACGATGTACAAAAGCTCTAAGTTTTTCTCACGCGCCTTTGCGCTCATGATGTTGAATACGTCTTCAATAACGGCAGGAATTTCGGTGAGGCGTGAATCTAGCTCAACGTGACCAGATTCAATTTTAGAAAAATCTAAAATATCGTTGATAACGCGCAACAGCGCATCACCGCTAATACGAATATTGTCCGCAAATTCACGCTGCTCCGCGTCTAATGGCGTATCTAGTAGCAGTTCGGTCATGCCAATAACACCGTTCATCGGCGTACGGATTTCATGGCTCATCGTTGCTAAAAATAGCGATTTTGCTTCTACGGCCGCGAGCGTTTCGCGATTGGCTTCAAAAAGCGCGAGGTTTGCCTCGGCTAACTCGGCATTGGCTGCCTCTGCATCTTGGTTAGCGCTCCCGAGTTGAACGTTGGCGGCCGAAAGCTTGGCGTTAGCAAGCTCAATATCTTCGCCGTGACGCTTCACGCGCAAACGTTCCTCTTCTAAATCAGCTATCGTGCGTTCAAGCGCACGCAACGGCAATACTTTGAGCACCAAAAAAATGGCGATGCCCAGCAATGCACTTACGGCCAAAAGCAATGAAGTGCGTTCGGCTAATGGCCGCAGTGAAACACGTCGATCAATCTCCGCCACTTCGGCACCACTCAATAGCACCTTCACCCGCTGCGTCAGTAGCGGCATCGGCACCCCCGACAAGGTTGAGATGACCGTACGGCCACCACTATCGATGATGGAAGCACTTTGGTTATAGTCTAACGACGGCCCGCCGAGCAAATCTAATAGCTGAACCTTTTGCGTACTCCATGTAGTCGGATGATCAGCAATAAAGCGGGTGGTAGCACGTGCTAACTGCTCGGCGTCAGCAGTTGCAGCAGCATTCAAGCTGCTGCGACTGACTTCAAAATAGATTGCTGGAATCGCAAATGACACCACCACCGCGGCTAAACTTGCGATTAGGGTAATACTACGTACCATGGCGGCATGGTTAGTTTGCCCTGTCATTTACGCGCTCCGAATCAATTGTTGTGCTGCAAAAAATATGGTTCAATTTTGTTGCGTGACACGCTAAAACCTACTGTGCACTGATTTTCCAAACTGCATTTTTACCGATGCCGTCAATCATCATCGCGTGGGCGGTTACTTCTTCCGCCGTGGCCCTAAACACACGCAAATTAGCTGGCCGCGGGTATTTCTGCAATGCGTCGGCTGCAACGCCTGCGCCCTCACCGGCATGCGCAATACCTAGGCTTTCTTGGCCGCGCGTCATCGCGATATACACCTCGGCAAGGAGCTGCGCATCCAGCAGCGCACCATGAAAAGTTCGCGCGGTGTTGTCAACGGCGTAGCGTTCACACAGGGCGTTTAAGTTAGACTTTTTGCCCGGGTTTAATTCCCGTGCCATCTTCAATGTATCGGTTATTTTGCAGATCGACTCAATTCGAGGCTTGTTGATCCGCGTGAGTTCTGCATTCAAGAAACCGACGTCAAAAGGCGCGTTATGAATGATTAACTCCGCACCTTCAACAAAGGCTAAAAAAGCGTCGGCAATATCAGCAAACAAGGGCTTATCGGACAAAAATTCAAGCGATAAACCGTGCACATTCTGCGCACCCGCGTCAATTTCGCGCTGCGGATTTAGGTAGCGATGGAGATTATTTTTGGTCACCCGTCGATCGACCATTTCGAGGCAAGCTAACTCCACTACCCGATGGCCCAAATGCGCTTCTAAACCCGTTGTTTCTGTATCTAAAAAAATTTGACGCATATTTTTGCTCGCTCTTAAAAAAGCTAGCCCTTTAAATTTTGACGTGCAATTTCCACGCCCTTGTTGGCGAGGGCGTCAGCGCGCTCATTACCCGCATGACCGGCATGACCCTTTACCCAGCGCCATTCCACTTTATGACCAGCTGCTTGCGCATCAAGTAAACGCCAGAGGTCTTCGTTTTTTACTGGCTTTTTATCCGCCGTGCGCCAACCACGGGCCTTCCAGCCGGTAATCCACTCGCTAATACCCATTTGCACATATTTGGAATCGGTGAATACCACCACTTGTGCCGGTCGTTTGAGCGCCTTTAATCCTTCAATAACCGCCATCATTTCCATCCGATTATTGGTCGTATTGGCTTCGCCGCCGCACAATTCTTTTTCAAGCTCACCTGCACGTAGCAACGCCCCCCAACCGCCTAATCCTGGATTGCCCTTACACGCCCCATCTGTATAAATTTCTACCATAACACTCACTAAATTATTTATTTAATCTGCATTATTTTGCTGCGCCGACGCGCAACAGCAGCAAGCTTGCGATCCTTTTGCGATGCTTGCGCCCACTTGGGCTTAATCAAAAGCATACCCTCAACCCGCTTCACCGCTTGCAACATATAGACTGCGCCAGTAACACCGAGCCAGTGTGCAGCCGTGCGCTCAAACCCTTGCAATCGATCAATCCACGCCTGACTTTGTATCGGCGGCAAGTAGCAGGTTAAATCACCACCCAGCACTTCAAAACCAAGCAATGAAAGCCAGTCTTTCATTTGCACTAATGAGACAAATTGACCGTTCCACGGCACATCATCGGCATCAAACAAACGCCGCACCCCGAACAAACTCCAAGGATTAAAGCCAATAATAACGATACGGCCATCCGGAATCATCACGCGATTTACTTCCCGCAATATCGCATGTGGGTTAGCGCAAAACTCGAGCACGTGAGGAAGCACACATAAATCAATGCTTTCCGCGTCAATAGGCAGCGCGTCGAAGGCCGCGATAATGCAAGTGTTAGCAGTGTTAGCGCTAGCAGACGACGTAGCAGCAGCGGTAGCCCCAACATTAGCTGCAGGGTTAGAAACAAGGCCAGAAGCAGAACCAGCCAGCGGATTAACGATAAGCTTGGTGGGAATTCGCGATTCGCGCATTAAGTCGCGTTCAACCAGCCCAAATTGCAGGGCATGGTAGCCAAATATGTCAGCCACGCTCGCATCTAGCCAACGCTGCTCACGCTGAAGTAAAAATTGGCCCAGCGGCGTATCGAACCACTGGTGTAAACTTACATTTTTCATACCTTAGTTTAGCGCAAAAACCGTGTTTTTAATTCATCCCGTACCAGCTTTTCAAGATAACTATTTATGGGTTATCCACAATAGTGTTGATGCCATTGCAGTAGATCCCGGCGATGCTGGTGCGGTTTCGGCCTACCTAAAGCAAAATCAGCTTGCACTACGCGCTATTTTTATCACCCATCGCCACGATGATCATATCGGCGGCGTAGCGGCTTTGGCCGCTGAATTCGGTGTACCTGACGCACCCTTGCCCATTTACGGCCCAGCAAATGAAGCCGTTGCCGTCAGCAACCACAAAATAGCGCAGAGCGATAACATTGATGCCTTGGGTTTGCAATTTACGGTGATAGCAGTACCCGGGCATACCCATGGTCATTTAGCGTACTACTGCGCCAGCTTAGCTGCACTGTTTTGTGGCGACACGCTCTTTGCGTGCGGTTGCGGCCGCATGTTTGAAGGTACCGCCTTACAAATGCATACCTCGCTACAAAAATTGGCGGCACTACCTATGCATACGCGCGTCTACTGCGCGCATGAATACACGATGGCCAATATTGCTTTCGCCTTAGCAGTTGAACCCGACAACCAAGCCTTAAAGTTGCGCGCGGCGTTCTGCAACGCCAAACGTAAAAAGGGGCTGCCTACCGTACCCTCAACCATCAAGCTAGAGCTTGAAACCAACCCATTTTTGCGCACCAACTCGGCAAGTATAAAGCATGCAGCAGCCCTAAAATCGGGCGTTTCCATTGATTTATTAACCCAGAACCCGAGCGAAGTATTCGCTATTTTACGTAACTGGAAAAACACATTTTGAATACTACCCTGCCTATTATTCGTGACGCCGTACCCGCCGATTGCAAAGCAATTTTTGGGCTAGTTTCAGAGCTTGCAGATTATGAAAAACTAGCAGCCGCCGTGACTGGTAGCGCCACGATGCTCGAAGACAGCCTGTTTGGCAATCAACCCGTGGCACATTGCGTGGTGATTGAAGATGCCGAAGCAACAGTATTCGGAATGGCACTTTACTTTTTTACATTTTCAACTTTTTTGACCAAACGCTGCATGTACTTGGAAGACCTTTATGTGCAACCTGCCAAGCGTGGCGGCGGACACGGAAAAGCACTTTTACTGCATTTAGCCGAAAAGGCAAAAACGCTAGACTGCGGTCGTTTTGAGTGGCGGGTGCTAGATTGGAATATGCCTGCAATCGATTTTTACAAAAATTTGGGCGCCACCATCATGCCGGAATGGCACCTCGTTCGACTTGACGAAAACGGCATCGCTGCGCTCACAAAAAACCAATAAAGCAACCAATAAAACAACCAATAAAGGCATTAAATTATGACGACAGAATCTGCTGTAATACCACTAAATACAGCTATTTCCAGCCTATCGGATAAGACCATTAGCACTAAACACAAGCTTAAGGTGGGCAAAAACACTATTAGCTATACTGCTGACTGTGGCACCGTAGTGCTCAAAGAAGAATTTGAGAAGTCCGGTGAAGCCCAGGCTGAAAAAAAGCGCGCGCAGGTGTTTT
>JANNXI010000299.1:0-30743 GCA_031409495.1 Betaproteobacteria bacterium | reverse complement strand
TATTTTTTACGAGAAACCAAATGGCCACCTGTCGCCGAGCTTAGAAGTGCCCGTGTACCGATGGCGATTTCAACTGACTGCAACCCCGGCAGCTCGCCCTGTACATCGCTGCTGCTCATGCTGAATATGGCCTGCACGTTTTTCAGGCTAACGCCCGAAGAAACGTTGACGGGTGTGACCCGTAACGCAGCGCGCGCGTTGAATTTAAAAGATCGCGGCATGCTGGCCGTTGGCATGCGGGCCGATTTTGTGCTGTGGGACGTGCAGTCGCCAGCTGAGCTTAGCTACGCTTTTGGTAGCTGCCCACGCCTGCAAACCGTATTTGACGGGCTGGTCTTATGACTTTTACCTTGCAAACTGGTGCCGTCCCCATGCTGGTCAGCATGCCGCACATCGGCACAGTCATTTCGCCTGAGCTGCAGGGTGACTACGTGGCACGCGCTTTGGATGTTGAAGACACCGACTGGCATCTCGCACGCCTGTATGACTTTTTACCTGCGCTTGGCATCAGTGTTTTGCAGCCGCGTATATCTCGTTATGTGATTGACTTGAATCGCCCGCCAGACGACACACCCATGTACCCCGGTGCGGCAAACACCGAACTGTGTCCCACGCATTTTTTCACTGGCGATGCGTTGTACAAACCCGGCCACAACCCATCGCAGGAAGAAGTGCAGCGCCGCCGCGCCCACTATTGGCAACCGTACCACGACGCGCTGGCAGCAGAGCTGGCACGCATCAAGGCCATCCATGGCTTTGCATTGCTGTGGGACGCGCACAGCATTCGCTCGCACATTCCGTGGTTGTTTGACGGCAAACTGCCAGACTTGAATATAGGCACGGCCAACGGTGCAGCAGCGGCAAATGTTATTTCTAATGCAGCGGCTAGCGCGGTGGGTAGTTTTACGCATGTCGTGAATGGTCGCTTCAAGGGTGGCTACATAACACGTCACTACGGCCAGCCAGCACAGCATGTCCACGCCATTCAGCTTGAAAAGTGCCAAAATCTGTACATGCTGGAAACGCTGCCTTATGCCTATGACGAAGCGTTGGCTGTGAATTTACAACCTACCCTGAAACGAATGGTGCAAGCCAGTTTGCTGGCTGCAAAGGCTTTGTATGCATAGCGAATTGAAACACTACGTTGCACCAATGGCCTGGGTTAACGGCGCGTGGGTTAAAGATGTGCTTCTGAGTGCGGCTATTGATGGCACTTGGGCAAGCATTGAAGCCAATGCCAGCATTGACCAACAGCGCCAAGCAACACGTTTACGGGGTCCAGTACTGCCCGGCCTTGTCAACGCCCATAGCCATGCCTTTCAACGCGCCATAGTAGGCATGACGGAGCGTGCCAGTGGTGGTAAAGACAATTTTTGGAGCTGGCGCGACCGCATGTACAGTGCCGCCCAGCGCATCACGCCACAGCAGCTTGAAGTCATCGCCGCGCTGTTGTACGCTGAGTTGCTTCAGGCGGGCTACACACAGGTCTGTGAGTTTCATTACTTGCACAATGACCTGCAAGGCAAGCCCTATGCAAACCCGCTAGAAATGTCACTCGCGCTGGTACGCGCCGCCCAGCGAATCGGCATCGGCATCACGCTATTGCCAACGCTGTACATGCGCTCGGGTTTTTCAGCCACTGGTTTGCGGGATGACCAGCAAAGATTTGCATCAACACCGGATGCCATCTTTAAATTGTGTGAGGGTATTGAAAAGCAATTCGGCAACACCACGGTCAACACCGGCCTGGCGCTGCACTCGCTGCGCGCCGTCGGACACGGCGCTTTGCAAGAAGCCGCCACCTACGCCAAAGCGCACAATATGCCGGTCCACATTCACGTGGCAGAGCAAACGGCTGAAGTCGCAGATTGCGTGGCGACACACGGCCAACGGCCCGTGGAATGGTTGCTAAACAATGCAAGTCTAGGCGCAAGCTGGAACTTGGTACACGCCACCCACACCACGGCCACAGAGTTGCAAGGTGTCAAAAGCAGTGGCGCGTCGATCGTGCTGTGCCCAACAACAGAAGCCAATCTGGGCGACGGTGTGTTTGACCTACCCTCCTACGCCAAGGTGAACGGCGACTGGTCGCTAGGCTCAGACAGCCACGTGACCCGCAGTTGGCAAGAAGAGCTGCGCCTGCTTGAATATTCACAGCGCCTGACTTTGCGGCAGCGCAATGTGATGGCAAGTGCTGCGGAGCAATCGAGTACAGCAGCGACCCTGTTCAACGCCGCATTGGCAGGCGGCGGCGCAGCCTGTGGTCAGCTTTTGCAAGGCTTGGCAGCAGGTAACCGGGCAGATTTTTTAGTCATAGATACTTCTTCATCGGCACTGCTTGGCGTGCCCAGTTCCCACCTGCTGGATGCCCTGATATTTTCCAGCCCCGACGCGCGCATGTGTGAGGTTTATGTGGCCGGTAAGCGAGTGGTTCATGGGAGCCAAGTTGAAAACTGGCAGAGCTTGACGGATGATTTCTCAAACGCCATGCGGCTGCTGTGGGCTTGAAAGTTATTCCCGGCCAGAAGCGCGATCAGGCCGCCACCGGCGCTCTCACGCTCATTCAGCGCTTCGGCTCGGCGGCGAATCTGAGCATCTATCTCCACGCGCTTGTGCTCGATGGCGTCTATGGCAATCTGAATGCCCTAAACATCGCTGGCACGCCGGATGAGAGTCCGCCTGCATCCGAGCGCCGTCGCACCCATCATCCATCTTGCCGATGGGCACACGCGAACCGCGCTGCAAGCGTTACTGGGATTTGAGTGTCAACCGCGCCGCTCAAGTGGTGCGGAAACTGAAAACTGCTTGGCGCGATGGCACCGGCCACCATGTGATGTCACCGATGGAACTCATGCAGCGCCTGGCGGCACTGGTACCGCGACCGCGGTTGCACATGATCCGCTTTCATGGGGTGCTGGCGCCGAATGCGAAGCTACGCAAGGCGGTAGTGCCGGTGCCACCGACGGCGAGCGCACCGGTAGAAGGAAGGATCTGTTTGAGGCCGCTTGAAGGGCATATCCGGGCTGGGTTTTAGACATGGCTGGTGGAGGTGGTAAGCCGGAGCGCGTGTAATCGGCCGGATGATGTGAAGATTGGGCATCGCGGCGCAAAGTTGCCTTGATCCTGTAAGCTGCGACATCGAGAAGATGGTACGTTCTGCGCCAATGACCATACGTTTGACCGCTGGTGTGTGGCTTCGGATACATTCAGGATTCTTGAAAAATGGCGTTAGAAATTCCTATACTCGTTGGTTTGGAAGGGACTTGCTAAAACGGACACCATGATTTTGGTATTTTACTAATAGGTGGTGAATATAATGATACTAACAACGAAACGTCAATTCACAGACGAATACCGTGCCCAAGCGGTTAAATTAGTCACTGAGCATTACCGATCAATACCTTGACCCAGTTCCACAGTTTGCAAATGCCGCAGGCGACGCAGCCCCATCCCGACTTATCCGCTGCGCTAGCAGCCTGTCGGGCTATAGCTAAATCGGCTCAAAATCCGCCTGCGCGCCCCAGATTTTGCCGATTTTTTACGTCAATATCGCGCATATTGACTCAAAAATCGGTGAAATCTGGGGCGCGCAGCCAAATTTTGTTTCCGATTGCCATAGTCCGACAGGCTGCTAGGCGTGGTGGCATTTTCTGGGCCAAAAGGCCCAGGTTTCTATAAAGGCGGGCATAACGATGCGACTAGCAATACATTGGTATGTATAGAAGCGAACAAACGCTGAGTGGTAATTTTGTCTAATGATGTACGATCTGAAGCTGCACTCCTCTCTAAAGTGCACGTCATAATCGGTGATACCAATGCACCTTGGGCGTGGGAGTACAGCAAGATGATTTTTTTTGAATGCATGCGGCGCATGCGCAATCAAGCCCTACCCCAACTCATTAAAGTAAGAATAACTTTCTGTCCGACAAATACCGCGCCGCCACTCTACCGGTTTGTCGTCATAGGTGTAGGCCACCCGATCCACGCACAGCAGCGGCGTACCCACATCCACGCGTAAATGGGTGGCAGCAAGCGCATCAGCCGCCACCGCACTCAAACGCTCCTCAGCACGAATCATGCGCACCCCAAAAGTGGTTTCAAAAAAACTATAAACAGAACCCTTCGATTCCTCAATTTTTTCCAACGTCAAATTCGGAAAAAGCACGGACGACAAAATAATTTCATCCAAAATTATCGGCTCGCCGTTAAAGCTCAGCAGGCGCGAAATCACTTGTACCGGTGAACCCGCCTTTAAGTCCAGCGCCTTGGCTACCTGCGCATTGGCCTTGCCGCGCTTTACTTCTAAAAACACACTCTGCGGCGGAAACCGCTCGCCTTCGTCTGGAGCTAAACGCAAAAAGCGGTATTGATATTTAGGCTCAGTATGCGTGGCCACAAAGGTGCCCTTACCCTGTCGCCGCACCACAATATTTTCAGCCGCCAAGGCATCAATAGCCTTACGCACCGTGCCTTGGCTAACCTGATAACGCGCTGCCAGCTCCATCTCTGACGGAATCGCCTCACCCGGCTTCCATTCCAATGAAATCAAGCTTTGGGTGAGCAACAGTTTAATTTGCTCATAAAGAGGCTTAAAACTAGGCCCAGCAGGCAGAACCCTAGATTCAATTAAATTCGACGCCATTATTGCACCGCACAAAATGTTGATACCCTACTTTACCATGATCAGTCATATGTCATATGTTTTATATAAGACCTAGCCCAAAGTGGCTTGAATTATGCCGATGCATTGCAAGTTTAAAATAGGGCCTGAAAGCGCCCTAAATACTGGATTCTTCAGGCGTATAATTTACGGAAACACCCAACTACGAGGGTGTTTAAATCATCGCAAGCATAGCTATCATAAAAAAAACAGGAGCCCTCATGCAAATCTCGTCCCTTCAATCTTCCGTAACCCCCGAAGAATGGCAGCTTCGCGTTGACCTTGCAGCTTGTTATCGGCTGGTCGCCTTTTATGGCATGAGTGATTTGGTATTTACCCATGTTTCTGCGCGTATTCCGGGACCAGACCATCATTTTTTAATCAACCCTTACGGCTTAATGTTTGACGAAATTACGGCGTCGAATTTGGTAAAAGTGGACATGGCTTGCAACAAATTACAAGACACCCCCTTCCCCGTTAACCCAGCTGGCTTCACCATTCACAGCGCAGTACACGCGGTGCGCGAAGACGCAGGTTGCGTGTTGCACGTGCACACGCGCGCCGGCGTTGCGGTGAGCGCACAGCAATGCGGCGTACTACCAATAAGCCAACAATCTACGTTTGTGTTGTCGTCATTGGGTTACCACGACTACGAAGGTGTAGCGCTAAACGAAGCCGAAAAGCCGCGATTACAGGCCGATTTAGGCGATGCAACATTTTTGATGCTGCGCAATCATGGCTTGCTGACGGTGGGCAAAACTATCGCTGATGCATTTTTAGCGATGTATATTTTTGATACCACCTGTCAGATTCAAATATGTGCCCAAGCGGGCGGCGGCCTCACCCACGTAAACCCGGCCATTATGAACGGTGTGGCAGCGGCGTTTAAAGTACAAACCGGTGGCTTAGGCGGTGCATTCGTGTGGCCCGCACTGTTGCGCAAGATGGACCGACTTGACCCAAGCTACAAAACCTAAAAAGGCTAACCATTATGCAAGGCGACGTACTATCAACAATTGCACTCCCGCTCATGTTGTGCTTCATCATGTTTGCGCTTGGCATGGGGCTGGCGGTGGCAGATTTTAAGCGTGTATTGGCTGAGCCGCGCGCCTTTGTAATCGGTTTTTTTTGCCACTTTATTGTGCTGCCGGCCACGTGCTTTGCATTGGTAAAATTAGCGAACTTACCGCCTGAACTGGCGGTGGGCTTTATGATTGTTGCCGCTTGCCCTACTGGCACTACCTCTAATTTACTCACTTATTTAGCGCGCGGTGATGTAGCGTTAGCGGTTAGTTTTACGGCTGTTGCCAGTGTGGTCACCATCGTTAGCCTGCCACTTATTACTGGCTTTGCGCTCAGCCATTTTATGGGCGCTAACCAAGCTATTGCGATGCCAGTAGGGCTAATGATGGGCCAAGTATTTGTTGTTGTCGGGCTGCCGGTGATGATTGGCATGGCCTTTCGCGCTTGGAAACCCGCTACAGCGGTGCGAGTAGAAAAAATTGCCACCAAAATTGCCTCTGCACTTTTTGTGCTGATTGTAGTGGCGGCGTTAATTAAAAATTGGACGCTATTTGTAAGCACGTTGCCCCAACTTGCGCCGTTGGTTGTCGCGCTAAACGTGAGTATGTTGGCGGTGGGTTATACCTTATCGCGCTTGGCAAAACTAAAGCGCCAGCAAGCTGTAACAGTCGCAATTGAAACCGCCGTGCAAAATGCCACACTAGCAATTTTAATTAGCAGCACCATGCTTAAAAACGACCAAATGGCCCTACCAGCGGTGGTTTACGGGGTATTGATGTATGCGGGGGGCTTGGCATTCGTGTATTGGATACGGCACGGCGACGCAAAGTCAGCTCAATAATGGATAGCACCATCACCATCAGCATATTGGGCATTTGCATCGGCGCGGTGCTAGGCTTAACCGGTGCCGGCGGCGGTATGTTGGCTGTGCCGGCATTGGTTGCGGGACTTGGCTGGACGATTCAGCAAGCAACACCAGTCGCGCTCATAGCAGTGGCTTGCAGTGCTGCAATTGGGGCTATTGACGGGCTTAAACGCGGCTTGGTGCGCTACAAAGCGGCTATTTTAATGGTGCTAGTTGGCACACCATTTACGGCACTCGGCGTGCGCGTGGCTGCACAATTGCCGCAACGCTGGCTAATGATTTCTTTCGCGATCGTCATGCTAATTGCTGCCGTTCGACTATTCCTAATTTCGCAACAGAAAGCCTTGACTACCGTGGAAACAGAACGCCAATGGGGTCGTATAGACCCTAAAACAGGGCGTTTCCAATGGTGCTTCGGTACTGCAGCATTAATTTCAAGCATCGGTGCTGTTGCCGGTTTTATGACCGGGCTGTTAGGCGTAGGCGGCGGATTTATCATCGTGCCACTGCTGCGCCGTTTTACCAATGTAGCGATGCAAGGCGTGGTGGCCACGTCCCTCATGGCAATCGCACTCATCGGCAGCGCGGGTGTGTTGTCAGCCATCGCGCATGGCGTGGTGGTGCCGGCTCAGGCAACGCTGGTATTCGCGGGTGCGGCCGTAATCGGTATGTTGCTAGGTGGAAGGCTCGCAAGGAATGTGTCGGAGAAAGCCGTACAACGGGTGTTTGCTGGGGTATTGGTGGTGGTAGCCTTGGGTATATTGGTTACTTCAGGCTGGATGGTGGTCTGACGAAAGTACCGCGTACCAAGCCGTTTATGATTGAACAGCAATCGAAACGCACTTATTACTTCACTTGCATCGTACTTATATCTTACTTTTTGTGTACTAGCGGCGATGGAAACCACAAAACTAGCTAGCAAAGGCCAAGTCGCGCTGCCAGCGTCTATTCAGGCGAAATAAAATTGCGGGACGGGCGTTGAATTTACGGTTGAGCCCACCGCTGACGGCGTGTTTCTACGTGCCGTCAATCGCAAGCCTAAAACCCTGTTGTCCAAACTGATTGGTTGCATCAAATATAGAAGTCGCCCAATCAGCGTCGAAGAAATGGACGAAGCAATCACGACGGGGGTAACGGCGCACCACGCACGCGGTCGATACTAATATTCTGGTGTGTATCATCGTCTCGGGTGATGACGCATCGCAAGCTTCGCGTGCGGCGGCATTGGCGGCGAGGAAGACCATTTTTATTTCAAAAA
Organism: Betaproteobacteria bacterium; assembly: GCA_031409495.1. Lineage (GTDB taxonomy): Bacteria > Pseudomonadota > Gammaproteobacteria > Burkholderiales > Usitatibacteraceae > JANMDR01. The sequence continues at coordinate 22,937 of JANNXI010000299.1, read as the reverse complement.
CAGTACTACTCTAAACAGAATGGATTCTGCGGTAAAGCTATGAAATAGAACGCCACTTTGTCATTCAGGCTTTCCGCACGCTTACGGGAACGCAAGATATCGTCATTGAAGCTTCGAACAACGTGGATAAAGCAGTGGCCTTGTGGGAAACCAGAATGGACTTTGCTCATGCGCTGCACCTTGCGGCTAGTCATCGGTGCGAGAAGTTTCATACTTTCGATAAAAATCATAAGAAACTAGCTTCAAAGAATCAATCAACGCCAGTGAACTTCCTGTAACGAACAGTATTTTTCACGCTCGCAGGGCAATTAATTGACGTAGATTCGCCCTACCCCAGCCGCAAATCTCCCACAATATCCTCCACCGCTTCCAACCCCACCGCAATCCGCAATAACCCATCACCGATACCTGAAGATGCCCGTTCTACGGGCGTTAAGCGGGCATGGGTGGTAGTGGCAGGATGGGTTATGGTGGTGCGGGTGTCACCTAGATTAGCGGTAATGCTAATCATTTTAGTCGCATCGATAATTGCCCATGCCGCTTCGCGGCCACCCTTGACATCAAACGATAACACCGCCCCGGCACCTTTGGATTGCGCTTTGTTTAGTGCATATTGCGGGTGGCTTTCTAGCCCTGGATAGTACACACGGGCTACTTGCGGTTGCGCACTTAACCAAACGGCCAGCGCATGCGCGGAAGCCGATTGCGCCTGCATTCTAATACCAAGTGTTTCTAAACCTTTTAAACATACCCACGCGTTGAATGGCGATAAAGACGCACCACTTACGCGCACGAAGCCATACACTTTTTCAATTAGCGCTTTACTGCCGCATACTGCGCCCGCCAACACGCGACCTTGGCCGTCGATATACTTGGTGGCGGAATGGATGATTAAATCGGCACCTAGTTTTGCAGGTTGGCATAACGCCGGTGTCAATAGACAATTATCAACCGCCAGCAAAGCACCCGCATCGCGGGCAATTTTTGCTAAGGCTGCGATGTCGCTGACTTCGCACAGAGGGTTAGATGGTGTTTCGCAAAATAACATGCGGGTGTTGGGCTTAATCGCGGCCTGCCATTCGGCCAAATTGGTGGGGCTTACCCATGTAGTTTCGATGCCGAAGCGTGCGCAAATTTGGTCGAGCAACGGCACCACCGTGCCAAACACGCTGCGCGAGGCAATTAGATGATCGCCCGACTTCATCAAGCCCATTACCGAAGCAGCAATAGCTGCCATACCCGTTGCAGTAGCCATGCAAGCTTCAACACCTTCAAGCGCTGCTAAACGTGCTTGAAACATGCTAACTGTCGGATTGGTGAAACGCGAATAAATATAGCCTGGTTCTTCGTTGGCAAATTTACGAGCAGCCTCAGCAGCGGTTTTGTAAGTGAAGCTTGAAGTTAAAAACAGCGCTTCGGAATGTTCTTGAAAATTGCTGCTTAAACTGCCGGCGCGAACAGCCAGGGTATCAAACTGCAGGGCTTCAAAATCGATTTTGTCCGGCTTTTTGGTGTCCAACGCTCACGCCCCCTGCTTAAATGTTTTTGACGTGGACATGGCGCCGGGGTGGTCGTTACTACCGTCATTGAGTCCTAAATCAAGCTGGTAGGACGCACCGCCGTCGTTATCAAGCTCGCCATCAGAACGATCATTTTCTACACCGGCCAAATAGGCCGCTGAAACATTACCCGTGATGTATTCGCCATCGAAACAAGAGGCGTCAAAACGGGTAATAGCGGGATTACAAGCGCGCACTTCAGCAATTAAGTCGCTTAGATCTTGATAAAAAACGGCATCAGCGCCAATCGCATGCGCCACTTCGGTTGCGGTGCGGCTCGTCGCAATTAACTCGTGGCGGCTCGGCATATCAATGCCGTAGACATTAGGGAACCGGACCGGTGGCGCCGCAGACGCAAAGTAAACTTTACTGGCACCACAATCGCGCGCCATTTGCACAATCTCGCGTGAGGTCGTGCCGCGCACGATGGAATCGTCAACCAGCAGCACGGCTTTATCTTTAAATTCTACGGCCATCGCGTTTAACTTTTGGCGCACCGAGCGCTCGCGTTGCGCCTGCCCAGGCATGATAAACGTGCGGCCAATGTAGCGGTTTTTAATAAACCCCTCACGGTACTTCACGCCTAGCACTTGGGCGACTTCCATGGCTGATGGACGGCTGGTATCGGGGATGGGAATGACGACATCAATTTTTATACCTGGTGCGTCGCGCAGTATTTTTTTAGCGAGCGTGACGCCCATGCGCGACCGTGTTTCGTAGACCGAAATGCCATCAATAACAGAATCTGGTCGCGCCAAATAAACGTACTCAAAAATACACGGATTTAAGCTGGTGTTTTGGGCACACTGGCGGGCGTAAAAGTTACCCGAACTATCCACCAAAATAGCTTCGCCAGGTGCCACATCACGCATCACTTCAAAGCCCAGCGCGCTGATAGCAACGCTTTCGGACGCCACCATAAATTCAACGCCAAATTCGGCCGATTCACGTTTGCCAATAATCAGAGGGCGAATGCCAAATGGATCACGAAATGCCAACATACCGTAGCCCGCAACCATGGCCACAATCGCGTAGGCACCACGCACCCGCTTATGCACACCGGCAACGGCGGCAAACACGGTGTCAGGGTCGAGGCGATTACCACGCGCAGCGTCGCCTAGCTCATGGGCCAACACGTTTAGCAATACTTCAGAATCAGAATTAGTATTAACGTGGCGGCGGTCATCCAAAAACAGCTCATGCTTTAAGGTGGCCGTATTTACAAGGTTTCCATTGTGTGCCAAAACTAAACCAAAGGGCGAGTTAACGTAGAAAGGCTGTGATTCTGCCACGCTTGCGGCAGAGCCTGCGGTAGGGTAGCGGCAATGCGCAATTCCCATATTGCCGCGCAAGTTACGCATGTCGCGGGTGCGAAACACGTCGCGTACCAAGCCTTTATTTTTGTGCATATGAAAGGTGCGGCCTTCCGCCGTCACGATGCCTGCAGCATCCTGACCACGGTGCTGCAAAACCGTCAGGCCGTCATACAACATTTGGTTTACCGCGCTTTTAGAAACAATGCCGATGATGCCGCACATAGAAATTCCCTTTAATTCAAGTCTGATTTAAGTCTGATTCAAATCTAAAATGGTGACCACAGTTTTATTTATTCTGCGCCGTGTTTTGCAACGGCGTATCAACGACGGGCAGAACCTGCACCCCTGCATCCACGAATGTAATTTGCCGCGCGAGCGAATCTGGCAAAAATTCTTTTGCATAACTTGCTACCACCATGATGGGGCCGGTGCTGACGGCGCGGTTCCAAGCGGCACTTTGTGGCAGCTTCGTATAGCCTGCCGCGAAAGCAAATATCAGCAAAATAGCAACAGCCCGAATGCCACCAAACGCGCCGCCAAGCACCCGATCTGCAGCGCCTAAGCCAATTTTTTTAACCGCGCTGGACACTAAACTAGCCACCATGCTGCACAGCATCATTGAGCCGAAAAACAACCCAATCCAGGTGAGCACGGTGCGGATGCCCTGGTCTACAACCCAATCGGCGATATAAATCTGCGCATCTTTCGCAAACATCTGTGCGACGACAAAGGCGATCACCCAACCACCCAAATGGAATATCTCTTGTACCACACCACGAAAAACGCCAATACCGATAGAAAGCGTCAGCACCAGCAATACTAAGAGATCAATGCCGTTCATGCGCACCCTCCGCAGCGCAAAACGTGCGTAATCAAGCACGCAATCACTTTGCGACCACGGTGTTCGTCACGCCCAGGGCTTTTACTTTTAGGCTAATTGCTTTGGCTTTTTCCATTGTCGGGTAAGGCCCAACGCGCAGGCGCGTGACCGTTTTTGGTTTACCCGCGCTGGTGATTTGGATTTTTTCCGCGTACACCGGTAGCTTGCCCGACTTCATCCGCTCAGTGAGCGTACGAATATTGTATTCATCTGAAAACGCACCTAATTGCACCACAAAGCTACCAGCTGAGGATGCAACCGCGGCGGCAGGCGATGCGGTGACCGCAGTAGACGCTGCAGGCTTTGCAGCCGGAGCGTTAGTGCTAGCAGTGGTGGTAGCAGAAGTGGTGGACGCTTTTGCTACGGGCGGTGGGACCGCTGCCGCTGGAGGAGCAGGAAGCGGCGTTACCTTAGTTGTTGGAGTAATTGTTGGTGCGGCTGTTGGCTTCGGCGTTGCCACAGGCGGCTTGGCTGCTATGGTGTCTGCAGTACGTTTTTCGACACCCGCTTTTTCACCCACTATCGCTGCTCCAACTACGACTGCAGCAGCGCCTAACACTACGGCAGGTGCAGCACCTTTTGATTCTGCACCTGCAACTTTAGGTGGAACAGCGGGCTCCTCCACAATCGGCGCCTTCTGAGGCGTAGGCGCACTAGGTGTAGGTGCGGGCAAAACCGGCGGCGGTAGCGCCGATAAACCTTCTCGCTGCGGAATAATAATATTGATTTCGGTACTACGGCTACCGCTATTGCTACTACTGACACCGCTAGTGTTGGGCTTGTCGACCCGCGGTTCAGTATCAAAAAACATCGGCAAGAAAACGATTCCCAATAAGCCTAATGTGCCCGCGCCAATTAGCCGACGCCGACCGCGCCGCTTCAATTCCCGTTCGGCTACCGCGGTTTGCTCCAATTCCGCGCTGGAATGTGGCGCAGGTGAAACGGTGCCACTGGTTACATCACTTTCAATCATATCCAAAATTACCTAAATTTGACCGGCATTACAGCGCGAAAAACTCTCTAAGCCATTGATTTAAAACATAGTTACCGCAAAAACAAGACGTTAGTTAGGCCCTTGACAAAACCTGCAACGCCGTCCCTACGGTGTGAAATGAACCGAAGACTACGATTCTATCATTCGCAGCCGCAGCTGCCTGTGCGGCAGAGAGTGCGGCTTCAATATTTGTAAGGCAAATGACGCCATCGACAACGCCATGCACCGCCAAAATCGCAGCAATTTCAGCCGCAGTATGTCCCCGCGCACCGTTTAGCCCCGCCACAAACCAACGGTCAAACCGGTGTTTTAATGTATCGATAACGGTGCCGATGTCTTTATCGTTCAACATTGAAAACACCGCAAAGCTATTTTCATAAAAGCCCATGCCGCCCAAAGCATCGTTGAGCGCACGCGCGGCATGAGGGTTGTGCGCTACGTCGAGCACGATGGTGGGTTGGCCTGGCAAAATTTGCATTCGGCCCGGCCAATCCACTTCTAGCAAACCCCGCTTAGCGTGGCCTTGAGAGACGGGAAGCCGCGTATTTAGGGCATCTAGGGCCGCTAAGGCACAACTGGCGTTCTTCAATTGATAGGGCCCGCGCAGCGCCGGAATCGGCAAAGCGTGCCGCGCTCCGTTGATGCCAAAAAACTGCCATTGGCTTTCCATGCGCTGCATCTTGAAATCGCGCCCAGCTAATTGCAAATGCGCACCAATTTTAGCGGCGTAATCCACCACAGTTTGCGGCATCGCTTCGCCACAAATAGCTGGCCGCCTGGCCCTAAAAATATGCGCTTTCTCAAACCCAATGAGTTCCTTGGTATCACCTAAGTACTGCTGATGATCTAAATCAACGCTGGTTAAAATAGCAACATCGGCATCGATAATATTGGTGGCGTCTAACCTTCCACCCAAGCCAACTTCTAATATCTGTACGTCAACGTCCGCCTGCGCAAACAGCAACAAACCTGCCAAGGTGGCATATTCAAAATAGGTCAGCGTGGTGACAGGTGCTTCGGCGACGGCATCGGCAATTTCGATAAAGGCGCAAATCAACTCAGCATCGGTGGCGCAGCTACCGTTAATGCGAATGCGCTCATTAAACACCAATAAATGCGGGCTGGAATAAAACCCTGTCTTATAGCCCGCAATCCGCAGCATGGCTTCAAGCATGGCACATGTTGAGCCTTTACCATTCGTGCCCGCAACCGTGATGGTAATCAGTTTTTGGAGCGCCAGATCAGCCTCAAGATGCCCGTATTTAGGGCTATTAGGGGCATTACCACCCTTTACGAATACCTTCTCGCGAACTTCTAGTTCAAGTTTTAGCTTTAGCTTTAGCCGCTGCCAAACCGCTTGCACACGATGTAATCCCATATCAATTTCAACGGGATGTTGGGCGGTGATATACGCAAGCCAAGCATCTAAAGTTTCTGGGCGATCAATTTGCATTAAAAATTGCCAACATAAAAGGATGCGGTATTCTACCGTGCAATACCGCAATCACGGTATGCAGTTCATTTCTGGATTTTGAAAATTGGTGTACGCTTCTGTGTGACTTCCGGTTACGGCATTTTGCCGCTATCTTGAACCCAAATTGGAGCCGCCTCATGTCAAACCATCAACGCGTTTGTAGTATCGCCATCTCAGTATTTTTGGGTCTACTGCCGCTACAGGCATTGGCCCAATCCAAAGCGGCAAAAGCCCCGGTAAGCCCAAAAGAACTACCACCGCATGCCGAAGCGTGGATCGATATTGCCACCCACAATAGCGACGTTCCGGGCATGGCAACGCTTTCAGGCTTTTCTAGCGGCGGCATTAGCGGTGGGCTATCAAGTCTATTTGGCGGCAGTAAAAGCAACGGTAATATTTTCGGCAACACCCGCTTGGCGATGGCGCCAGGCAAGTGGCTCGACGTTTCCGTGCGGGCGCGCGGGAATCCGAGTTTGAGCGAAGCCACCATGACTGTGCCCAGCGGCATGAATTTATCTAAACCACTGCTCCTTAATATACCGCCGCCAGAAAAATATGATCCGCCAGTCCGTGAAGGCGAAGCAATACCACCGAAGTACGAGCGTACCAAGGGGAAAATGAGTTTGTATTGGGGTTGTGGCGACACGATTCGCGCCGGCCAGCCTCGCGTACTCGATGCGGCCACCGCGACCTTGGCCGACTTGGAACGATTTTTTGGCACCATTCGTAACAGTACTACTATGGGCGCGCGCAGCGAGGCTGGATATCCGTCCTGGCCCAATAAAGATGACGATAGGAAAGTGCCGGAAAGCGCGTCAATGGCTGGCGAACACAGTTTTACGGGCAGCGGCTTGCCTGATAGCTTCAAGCTTACCTTGGGCACAAATCAGGAATTTATGTCGCCGTTTAACATCAACAAAAGACCTATCAATGGCAGCACCGAATTGAGTTGGCAAAGTGTAGAGGGCGCACGCGGCTACTTTATCAGTGCCGTTGGAATGGGCGGTAACAAATCGAGCGGAAAAGACGAGCTTGACATAGTTATTTGGACCTCATCCCAAGTGCCAGAGCTAGGCTTCGCCCTGCCAGATTATCAAACCAACGGCAGCGTCGATAAGTGGATCACCGAACGTGCGGTATTGAGTGCAAGCACCACGAATTGCACAATTCCCAAAGGCATTTTTGGTGAAAATTCTAGCGGCGGTGGCGCGGGTGGTTTTGTGCGGGCTGTCGCCTATGGCAATGAAGCATTTTTCAGCTATCCACCAAGTATTGCGGGCGCTAAAGTGCAAGAGCCTCTGCAATGGCGCGTGAAAACCCGCAATAAATCTACTTTCATGACGACTTTAGGCATGGATGGTACGGGGGACACCGGCACTAGAAAACGCGAAGAAAAGCCGGAAACGCCGTCTGGTGTGGATATTTTAAAAGGCATTTTTGGACGCTAAATTTACACATAAAAATGCCTGAAGACGCCCTATTTTATGGAATCTTCAGGCTATTATTGCACTTACAATTTAGCCTATCATTTCGCTTATTTCTTACGCCACAGCGTGACTCCACCAGGTTTATCTTCCAGTATCACACCAGCCGCATCTAGCGTTTTGCGGATGGCGTCGCTTGTTGCAAAATCCTTCGCCAATTTAGCTGCCGCACGTTGGGCTATGAGGCGATCGATCTCTGGCTCGCCTAAGCCAGAGGCAGCCGCTCCGCGTGCAAAATCTGCGGGATTATCTTGAAAAAATCCCAAGGTCCCACCTAGTGCTTTTAAGATTCCGGCAAGTTCAGGTGACTTCGTACGGTTCAGCTCTCTACGAATTTCATGCAGTACTGCAAACGCCGCTGGCGTATCAAAATCTGCGTGCATAGCTGCCTGAAACCGTTGCGCATAGGGATTACTCCAATCGATTTTGTCCACTGCTATTGCGGCAACTTCATTGAGCGCAATATAGAAGCCCATCAGGGATTGGCGAGCATCTTCAAGAATTTCCCACGTGTAATTTAATTCAGAACGATAGTGGCCGCGCAATAAAAAATAACGCACAGTTTCCCCGCCTTGCACCGCATCGAGTTTATTGAGCACTTCACGCAACGTGAAAAAATTACCGAGCGATTTGCTCATTTTTTCGGCATCCATGTTCAAAAATGCTGCGTGCATCCATGTGCCGACAAATGGCTTAGCTGGCGTCAAACCTAAAGCGCCTTCGGTCTGCGCAATTTCGTTTTCATGATGCGGAAACTGCAAATCCCAGCCGCCGCCATGAATGTCTAGCTGTGCGCCAAACAATGATCGGCACATGGCGGAGCACTCAATGTGCCAACCCGGACGCCCTCCACCAAAAATACTCTGCCATTGCGGCTCATTTGGTTTCGCAGCCTTCCACAATACAAAATCAAATGGATCGCGCTTATTGGTATCCACCGCCACGCGCTCACCGGCCTGCAAATCGTCGAGCGATTTTTTGCTTAATTTGCCGTAGCCCCCAAAGCCGCGCACGGAATAATAAACGTCGCCGTTTGCAGCCCGATAGGCCAAACCTTTTTGCTCTAGCATCGCGATAATTTCCAGCATGCCATCGATATGGGCTGTGGCTAGCGGTTCTTCAGTGGGTGGCAGTAATTTTAGTCGGGCGCAATCAGCTTGCATTGCCAACGCCATACGTTCGGCCAACACATTAAAAGGCTCGTCGTTTTCACGAGAGCGATCGATAATTTTATCGTCAATATCGGTAATATTCCGCGCGTAATCAACCGCGTAGCCGCTGGCCGTGAGCCAACGATAAACCATATCAAACGTAGTAAAAGTGCGCGCATTGCCGATGTGAATGTAATCGTAAACTGTAGCGCCGCATGAATACATTTTTACCTTATTTGGCTCTAAGGTTTTAAACGGTTCTACTGTGCGGCTCAGGGTATTAAAAATGGTTTGCATTAGATTATCCAATTCGAATTTTTGTGTTTATATTTGTATTTGACCTAAGTTTACGCAAATTTTTGCCCCTAGCGCCGCACGATAAATCGATGCGCGCTTAAAAAACCAAAGCAAGTTACAAAAATTTGCACTTCGTCACGACGTGGGACGGCAGAAATGTCTAGTTAGCATTGAGTGCCCAAATTGCACCTATTATCAGCAAAATAGGGATCAATCAGGCAAAATATCCGGTTTTTCGGGCTTGGCGCAAGGGCAACCCAAACAGCGTTACCGGAAAAGCGGAGTGAACTTAGCCAAATCAGCCGCTACAAGTCAATTTGCGAGCAGAATTTAGCAACAACAACGCTGGCAACATCGACCAGAGCCAAAAAATAGGTAAAAACCACAAAAGGTGCTGAGGCCAACGGCACGTTGTTGTAAGGATTGTTCTCTATGGAGGCTAAATTTGCTAAAATACACGGCTGAATTCTTTTAAAGAGTTACTTTTCGATATCCTGACCATTTTGGACAGAAAACAAAGTGCGCGCTGAACCTATACTGGATTATAACAGAATGAACATTTCCACCTCATCGGTCTCGCCGAAGCTTTATCAAATCAAAAAGCGCTCGGTCATGGCGCAAGCACTTACTGGGTTAGCCGCCTCTGTGGCACTCGCTTCTAGCGTGGCTTCTACTGCAACGTTTGCCGGCATTGTCGAAGATGGCAAAGAAGCCAGCAAGTTGTATCAAGCCGGCAAACTCGATGCAGCCCTTACCAAAGCGAACGCAGTCTTAGCGGTGCAGCCAAAAGATGCACAAGCGCGGTTTGTGAAAGGCTTAGTATTTACTGAGCAAGATAAAAAAAACGAAGCCATCGCCGTATTCACCAGCATCACCGAAGACTTTCCTGAACTGCCTGAGCCCTACAATAACTTGGCCGTGCTTTACGCTGGCATTGGTAATTTCGACAAAGCCAAATCTGCACTTGAGCTTGCCATTCATACCCACCCAAGCTACGGCACCGCACATGAGAACCTGGGCGATATTTATGCACAGATGGCACGCCGTGCGTATGACAAAGCATTTCAGTTGGATAAATCAAACACGGCAGCAAAATCCAAGCTAGCGGTAATTAAAGATTTGTTTCCGACGAGTAAAACCGCACTGGCAGCAGCTACTAATGCAACCAGTTCGGCCGGTACTAAGCCTCCGGTAGTGCCGCTTTCAGCCACCGTTGCCGCGGCAACCAGTGGGCAAACTACCGCGGCAGCACCTGCCACTGCGCCCACGCCAACGAGTGCCACGGGTGCACCTGCAGCTAGCGACGTTAGCGCCACCGTTAATGCTTGGGCAACGGCTTGGGCAAAAAACGATGTAACCGTTTATTTGAATTTTTATGCCCCTGATTTTGTGCCAACCAGTGGTGAAACCCGCGCGGCATGGGCGAAGACGCGTGCCGATCGTATCGCAGCCCCCCGTAAAATTTCGGTGGGCGTTAGTGACATAAAGGTGACGGTCAACGGCAATGAGGCCACGGCCAAGTTCCGCCAAGACTATCGCTCAGGCTCGGTTAAAAACAACGCTGCCAAAACGCTAACGCTAAACAAAGTTGGCTCGCAATGGCTCATCCGGTCTGAAAAATCGGGCGGCTAATTAATGCCAAATGTACCAAATTTTCAATTCGGCAATTTTAACCAACGGTGGTTTGCACGCTTGCTAAATTTGCACATAAAATCAAAGCCACATGACACTAACAAACATCGCGCTTTAAAATTGGCATGGTTGGTCTTGGTAATGCCGTGTTTGGCAGCGTCGCACGTTCAAGCCCAAAGCACACGCATGAGTGTTAGCGCGGTGGCACAAACTAGTTTGCCCCAACAGCAATTAAGCGCCACCCGCCCACTCGCCAACATCGACAGCCCCATCGAAGCAGGTCTTGCTAGAGCGCTCGATGCATGGGCCCAAGGCCGCCTAAAACAGGCTATCTCCGAGCTTGACGCAACCCTCGCAAAAACACCCAATTTTCGTCTTGGGCATTTATTGCGTGGCGATCTATTGATGGCCAAAGCCGGCAAGCCAATTTCTTTCGACGCGAGCTTTAGTAACAGCACCAATAACCCAAATGCTGCAAACGCAGAATCACTAGCCGGTTTGCGGGACGAAGCGCGGGTGCGGATTGAGCGCTTGTACAACGCGCAATCTCGACAGTTTTTACCTTCCCAACTGCTACAAATGGCGCCCCAACATGGCCATGTATTGCTCATGGATGGCGAAAAATCACGGTTGTACGTGTTTAAAAATGACGGCGGCGCGCCAAAATACGTCACAGATTTTTATGTGGCAACCGGCAAACGCGGCATTGATAAATCACGCGAAGGTGATCAACGCACGCCAGTTGGGGTTTATAACGTGATATCCAGCATTGCGGCGGACAAACTCACCGACCTGTATGGGCCAGGTGCCTTTCCGATAAATTTCCCTAATGAATGGGATAAGCGCACTGGGCGCGGTGGTTCGGGCATTTGGATTCACGGCACACCATCAAATACCTACAATCGTGCGCCGCGATCATCAGACGGTTGTGTCGTGCTCACCAATGATGATTTCGCCAAAATTAGCCAGTATATTGAAATTGGCGCAACCCCATTTGTTATCGCGCCGCAACTAGACTGGTTATCGCCCGAGCAGTGGTTAGCAACGCGCGAAGGTTTTATGGCCACCCTGGATCAATGGAAACAAAACTGGGAAGCCCTACAAATTGACAGCTACCTAGCGCATTATTCGGCTAACTTTAACGCCGACGGTAAGGACTATGCCGCTTGGGTGTCCCACAAGCGAAATGTAAATGGACTCAAAACCTTTGTGAAGCTGGATATATCTAATTTATCCGTTTACGCCTATCCGCAGGCCGAGCAAAAAACCCAAGTAGCCAGCAATGGCAAGTTGCCCGCGATTGAAGCGCTGTCAACGCAGATGATGATGGTTACGTTTGACCAAGACTATCGTAGCAGCAACAACAGCAGCAAAATGCGTAAACGACAGTACTGGGCATTAGAAAACGGTAGTTGGAAAATCATTTCTGAGGCCCGCGCGACGGATTAACCATCACTAAAGCAAAACTGTCGCTTCGCTGGTAAAATGCGCGGCGGCTTTAAGTTTCTGAAGCTAAATTTTTGCAGCCAACTATCAATGCCATCTTTCATCGCAACACATTCTTTTTACAGGAATCAACCAAAAATGAACACGCTATCAATGCCTCGTTTTAACGCTATCTCAGCAGCTCTGCTGTTTACGGCGGCCAGTTTTAGCAGCGCGGCTTTCGCGCAAAAAACTGAAGCCTCAGTCAAAAAAACTGCAGCGCCCGCTGCTGTGAAAGCTATTGCCTGCCCCAAACTCAACGACAAAGGAACTACCGCTGTGAAAGTAAAACTTACAACCAACATGGGTGCATTCACCCTTCAGCTCGACAACGAAAAAGCGCCAATCTCCACAGCTAACTTCGTAAAATACGTCGAAAGCGGCCACTATGTTGGCACCATTTTCCATCGCATTATCAACGACTTTATGATTCAAGGCGGCGGCTTTAACAAAGACCTAACCCAAAAAGCCACAATGGCTCCAATCAAAAACGAAGCCACTAACGGCTTGAAAAACGACAACTACACCGTCGCCATGGCGCGTACTGGCGTTGTTGATTCGGGTACATCACAATTTTTTATCAACGTAAAAGATAACGATCTCCTGAATCACGCAGGCCCTAATAACTACGGCTACGCGGTATTTGGCAAAGTGGTTGAAGGTAAAGAGGTAGTCGACAAAATTCGTGATGTAAAAGTTGGCGGGCGCGGCATGTTCCCAACTCACGTTCCCACCACTGATGTAATCATCGAAAAAGCGGAATGCCTAGGCTAATTTAAATTTAGGTCAGCAATGCAACACACCCTGTTCATTTCTGACCTGCATTTAAGCGAAAACCGCGCGAGTGATTTAATCACTAACGCGGTTTTTTTTCGCTTTTGCGAAACCATGGCGCCGCACGCCGAAGCGCTCTATATCCTTGGCGATTTATTCGAATACTGGGTAGGCGATGATTGTTTAAGCCAAGCACAACCCGCAATAAATCAGCAGGTAGCTTCAGCACTTAAAGCCGTAGCCAACACAGGCACCAAAATTTTTTTCATGGCGGGCAACCGTGATTTTTTAATTCAAACGCAGTTTTCCGATGCCGCTGGATTAACTATTTTACTTGATCCCACAGTCATCGATTTATACGGCACCCCCACGCTGCTGATGCACGGCGATACCCTTTGCACCGACGATACCGATTATCAGCGCGTGCGCCACATGGTACGTAACCCGCTATGGCAGCAACAAGTACTAGCCCAACCTTTAGCCGCCCGCTACGCGTTGGCACAAGATGCCCGCCAACAAAGCAGTGCTGCCAAGGCCACCAAAGCAGCTGATATTATGGATATCGATGCGCAAGCCGTTGAAGCTGCGTTTCGTGACCATCAAGTACAAACTCTAATTCACGGCCACACCCACAGGCCCGCCCGGCATGAGTTGCGAGTGGATGGCCAAACCTGCACCCGCTGGGTGCTAAGCGATTGGCATGAACGCGGGCAGGCGTTACGTGTTAGTGACGATGGCGCGTTTGAGATATTACAGTTAGATTAGCCTCGCGCGAGGCGCGTTTAGGTACCACTTTTCCTAACAACAAACAGGCTGTAGATGCCCTATTTTTAGGCATTTACAGCCTATTACCTTCAGAAGCCGAGCGCGGATTCAAAACTGAAGTGACCGGTAACCATAATCATCTAAAAATAATTCGTTGAGTTACCTAAACAGGTCTGCAATTTAAAGCCGCCAATTATCCAGTAAAATATTAACGTCGAATTGCCCACCGGCTTTCAAACTTTTAAGCTGCGCGCGAACTCCCGCATCATCAAAACTGAGTATGCCGTAGTTCTTTCTTTTCCCGCCAAAGATCACACCGTTTCTTGCGACGCCAGACGAGACGATTTCTAAAACGCCGCTTTCATCGCACAACACGTTTCTGTGGACATCGCCAGAGATGACTAACGCGCCGCGTCGTCCACTCAATAACTTACGCAACCTTGCAAGCGCGCCAGGGTATTGCTCCCAGCTCTCATCGCCATATTTGTGCACCGTGGTGCTGGAAGCTACGACCAGAAACGGTTTTGCTTTGCTATTCGCCACTTCCGCTTCCAACCAGGTCCATTGTGCGGCACCCAATATTGCGTCGCGGTCGTCGCGGGAAGCCTGCGGCGAGCGGCGATAAAACCGCTCATCTAGCAACACAACATCCACCAACGGCGACTGAAACTTACTGTACACGTCACCGTTTGGCTGCGGGCTTAAATCGAACGCGCTGACCAACGCTTGCCGCGCGGCGTTTCGCAGGTCTGGCGCATGATCACCACCATATCGATTATTGCCAAGAAAATCATGATCATCATAAATTACTAGTAACTGCCCATTCCGCTGTTTTAAATCCGCGAGCAAACTTTTAAAATGCGGTTCGTTAAGTTGCAATTGATATTGCTCGGTAAGCTCTGCTTTTAGCTCGCCTGCGTCGGAATGATTGTTATGATCAAGATAGATATTGTCGCCCAGCAGAATTAAAACGTCGGGTTTTTCATTTTGAATTTCTAGCCAAACAGGCTGCGAAGGATAGTGCTCAAATTTTGCACAAGATGCGAAGGCAATTTTCATTTGACTCTCCTAAAAAGTACGACTATAAAAATAGTTGATCCACTATTCACCCATGCTGCGGATGGCATTAAATTGAACCATCCGTGAGTTGCAAATTTCCCTGCGCATCCAATGTTCTTGTTGGAATCACTGCACGGTCAAGGTCGCCGCGCAGCGTCTCGAACAAATCCTTTGCAAAATGTTTATTGCCAATGTGCCATGAATGATTAAACTCGCCAATCACTTTGATTTGATCCCGAGCGCGAATTGCCGGGTCTGACTCTAGGGTTTTAAAATATTCAGTGCAGTCAATATTTACGGCTTTGGTCGGAACATTTTGCGGTAGTCCGCTTCGACCCACGCGCGGCGCCATACCTAAGCGTTTAGCGTTAGAAAGCTTCAGCACGGAATCGCGGAGGTTTGAATAATTGGTTAGGCGTACACAATGTCGGTAAAGTGATTCTGTGGCGCTGTTGCCATCGGTCATGGAACTTGCAGAAACATCACCAGCAATAAACACCACTTGGCTCGTCGTCCACGCGTTATTTGCCAAGCGATAATCATCGGCATCATCAAACGCTTCGCGCACCACATAGGCACCGGTGGAGTGCGCAAGCAAATGAATGTTTATGCCGCAATCCGGCGTTTGGTTATCTGACAACACCTTGATGCCATCGGTAACAAGCTGCATAGCTGTTACCTTCGCATCGTGACGATCCTCAAGGTAGTTGAGCGCGCTATCAGCACTTGGCCAGTCAAATGACATAACTACGCCTTTAAAGCCAGCAGCCGACATATCCGCCTTTAATTGAACATGTCGATCCATCACGGTTTTCTTACTGGTGTTGTAACCATGAATGAACACCAAAATATCGCCGCGCGGTCCGCCAACGCGCTCGTCCTTACCCCATGTTGCTGCTTTTCTCAGGGCTTTAACCCAAGTTTCTAACTTAGCGACTTCATGCGCGGGTGAGGGAACTTCGCCATCCGGGACGATTAAATAGCGCGTCGGTCCCGGTTCATCGGTAAACACATTTTTACTTACAGCACGAGTACACATTAGAAAGTTATCTGACATAAATCCTCCGGAAAAATAGTTGACTACCAGTTAAAAACTCAGGAGCAAACAGAACATGATGTAACGCGAACGCGACCACGGCGTTACTTCTAGCGCATGTCAGCCATTGCTATGCTCTCCGCAGCTATGATTCAACCAAACCTCAATTGGAGCCGATTTGTTGCCCGGCAAAGACATTCGTTTTATTGGCAGTGCCGCCAGTGGGCAACCTACCTTTTTGAAATACGCTTCAGTTAACGCGCCGACGCGTTCCGCCCTCCCACGCTCAGCGGGATCGTTCAAGAAGTAGCGCACTTCGTTACTTTGGCCGCGGCTTATACGCTCAGCACCGGGGGCAACAAATTCCTCGATAGCTATTGCAGCGCGTAGGCCATCTATAGTGTTTCTCTTAATTCCGCCTTCAAACTGCACGAATACGCGGGGCTTAACGGCATCATTCTGTTGCGCTGACCGCGCCGTCGTTGGCGTTTGCTCCATCGATTTT
The DNA here is from genome assembly GCA_031409495.1 of Betaproteobacteria bacterium. Taxonomy (GTDB): domain Bacteria; phylum Pseudomonadota; class Gammaproteobacteria; order Burkholderiales; family Usitatibacteraceae; genus JANMDR01. The sequence goes on along the minus strand of JANNXI010000299.1, from coordinate 6,526 downwards.
CGCGCTACATCTTGTAGGGATTGGATTTCTATCTTAAGTAACTGTAAGAGCGCTTCCTTCGCTGCAATTTCATTATTCCAAGTTACCCGATTTTGTAGATAATCACTATTTTGCTTTACCAGTTCTTTCTCGCTTGCGACCAAAGCCCTTTGAACAGTAACCTGCTCCAAGAGTATCTTGGGCATATTTAGCCAAACAGCGAATACCGCACCCGCAACACCACATACGGCGATGACTGATTTCGTCAACATGTCGAAAGACCATCTGGGTGCAGCAATAACGGCTGTTTCCCGCTTCAGTTTCTCAAGCGTTGCTATCTTAAGTAATTCATCGATGTTAGCGCTCATGCGAACCTCCAAGTCTAGTCAAATTTGGCTTTTCAAACCCCACCCAAGTCTGCTTCTCCACATCCCACAACTTACAAACTTTAAACGCCCGCAGTGCGGCGCTTATCGTCATCGGTTCTTGGCGAACATCAGCAGGAAAGGCTTTGTTCAACGCGGCTTGCGCGCGGGGGAGGTTGTAGAGCGGGATTTTCGGGTCAACATGGTGTGCAGTGTGTTCTAAGATGTTTAACATCACCCAATTGGTGCCGGCAGGAAAGCGCATGTGTACTGTGGACACCAGCTGGCGCTTGGCGGGGGAAGGACAATCCGCTTCGTTGTACCACTTTACCTGTGGGTGAAAATGATGCAGAAAAGTAACAAAACCCATCTGCCAATTCCACACAAATTGTGTGACCACAATGCCGAAGAACAGCATAATCCATGGTGCAAAATTCGGGGCTGGCAATAAACCCAGGTGCGCAAAAGCTCCCGCAAATAGTGCAATTTCTAATGCCAGCGACGCCATAACCAGCGCATGGTCTAACCAAAAATAATCACCGGCTTTGCGGAACGCTTTGCGGTTTGAGCCACTGACTAGCAAGTGATGCTTTAACCACTCAGGAAAATAAAGCAAACCCGCAAACAGGGCCGTACGCGATGCGCGATAAGAACGCCGTTGCCAACTTGATAGCGTGGCGTATTCGGCTGGCGTGAGTGGTGGATAGCCTGAATCGCGCTCCAATATTTGGGTATGGCGATGGTGGATAAAGTTATGCCTAAACTTCCACGCGGTAAACGAATGCAGGCTGGGTAAAAACGCGAATTGGCCTAGCACACGGTTTAGCCGCGAGTGCTGCGTTAGCGAATCATGACAGGCGTCATGCCCCACAATGAAAATTGGGCCGATGGTCAGGCCACGCGCTATAGCGGCAATAATGAGGAACCACCACGTATTACTTAAGTAAACCGCCGCCGTGGAGATTGCATAAACACCAAACGCCGCAATCAATACAAGTAATCCTTTTGCAACGCTGCGCGAAAAACACGCTTGTGGAATGACCGCTTGCAGCGTAGTAAAGCCGTAGCTATTTTGAGCTTCGTCTCGCGGAATATTGTGAGCTACGGTCATATTACGCCAACACGATTTCTTCGAGCTTTAGCGCACGCCGCGCTTTTGCTCGCGCTGCAAAAATAATGTCGCAGAGCTCGTTAATATCTTGCTCTGTATGGTCAGCCATCACCTGCAAACGGAACCGGCAAGTATTGCGCGAAACGGCAGGGTATTCGACCAAATTGACCAATGCACCGCCTTCGAGGGTAAAGCGGCAAATTAGACGCGATAGTCTGCTATCGCCAAGGATAATCGGCACGATAGGAGAAGGTGCACCGAGAACTTCAAATTGCATCTTAGTGAGCTTTTCTCGCAGCAGGCAAATATTGTGCATTAACTTTTGGCGTCGCTGCAATCCCTCAGGCGACTGCACAATATTCAACGCCTCCAGCACGATCGCCGCTTGCACGGGTGAGATGGCGTTGGTAAAAGTTAGCGGCCCACACATATACCGAAGCGCCATTTTCAACGCAGGATGATTTGAAGCTACAAATCCTCCGTTAGATGCAAATGTTTTGCTGAAAGACCCCATCAAAATATCTGCATCTTTTAGCGCATTTTGTCTCGACAAATGCCCTAGCCCGTCATCACCGATACAGCCAAGATCGTGTGCACAATCAACCACCAAGGTGGCGCGGTACTTACGCGCAATTGCCGCTACCGCCTTTAAATCGGGAGTATCTGAGTCCATTGAAAATAATGATTCCGTGACGACCAAAATGCCCGCTTCTGGATGGTCTTCTCGCACTCTCGCGATTTTTTTCTCAAGCCCGCTTGAAGACAAATGTAGAAACGAATGCACATTGCCAGTTGCAGCACGCGCACCCTCCATCAGACATGCGTGCGCTAACATATCGATCACCACGTGATCAGTTGGCCGCACCAACGCTTTAATGATGCCGTAACCGGCACCCCAGCCTGTAGGAAATATGGTGGCGTCCGCCATACCAAACCAATCGGCAATGTTTTGCTCCAATTGCCGCGTTTGTGTGGTGAGTCCCATGAGCGCAGCGGATCCGGCCGAATGCACACCGGACACTTCAATTGCGTCAACAGCCGCTGCTTTGATGCGCGGGTGACCAGCCAAACTTAAATAATCTTGTGACGCGAAGTTGGGCCCCTGATAGCATCGACCAGCGCGGTCAAAAGCCCGGGAACGGTTAGTTATGCTGCCGCTGGTCTGCTTGGAATAGGGCTCCAATTTTTTGCTAAGCCGAGCGTCACTCCAATTGCCGTGAGGCACTAGACGGCTTAACAAACATTGTCCAGGCACGTCACGATATTGCGCTACATCGCCTTCGAGAAAGTATGCGCTTTCAGCGCTCTCAGGGTCAAATCCGATCTCAGCAACTAGCGCGGCATAAGCACCATCGCCTACGGCCGTAGCAAATTCGCCTGTGTTCGGTTCATTTGCGCTACTGGCCTGTTCTAGCAATACATCATCGTTCTCGTTTTGCGTCATTGATTTGCCTTTGTCCGTATTTATTTAGCTTTTTAAATTGCCACGGCGCGCCACATACAGAGTGCGAAGCCTTATAAAATTACCTTTTTCAACGGAATGAAGGTTATCGAAGTTCTCAGGAAAAGAACTCGCCTGCGCAGGTGGGAAAACCCTGCACGCGTTTAGCTAAAATGGAACAACTTAAATTACGGCTCAGCGCAGGACATAAAAATGCAATATTTACGGCAGGCTTCAAGTCTAACCATCCCAGAACGCCCGTGAATAGGGGATCCACAAGAAGTATTGCGACGGCTATCGCGCTTACTTGGCCGTTGGCAGCCGCGTTATTGTTATCAAACCGTCGCCGTTTTTATGGCGCGCTGGCGGGTGTGGTGGTGTCTGTGGCGTTGATGCAGTTTCAATCTTCGATGGTGGCAGGGTTTCTGTTATCAGCAAAATCGCCGGTTCGCGGGCTAGGTGCGCAAATTTGGTTAACGCCTAAGCATCAGCCTTCGTTTGAATTTTCTAGCGTGTTACCCCGGGCTTATCAAACGCTGCTGGTGGGATTAGAGGGCGTGGAAAGTGCTGAGCCGATTGTGAATGGCTTTACGTCACTGCAAACCAACTCGCCGGAAACACCCGTAGTACGGGGTTCTGTGGCATTAGTAGGAGTGCGGCTTGCGCGTGTAAATGCGGACCTCACGGGAACGAGAACGGCGGGGCGACAAATCAACACCAAACAATTGCCAAATGCCATCGCGCTGGACCGCATTGATCGCACCCTCCTAGGCGTGCGCGGGGGCGGGGGCGTGGACGATGGCGACACCGCAGTAGAAGTTAACGGCGTGCAGGGGGTAGTGACTGACTTTATAGATGGCTATGCCACCTTTCTTGGCGCGCCGTATGCGTTTGTAGAATTGAACACCGCACGCCGCATGTTGGGCTTAGCGCCGGAAGCGACGAGTGCTGTGGCGATTTACACCACACCCAATATGGACGATGCGGCCATTGCCGCGCTGGCACGACAAATTGGCGCGCGTTTTCCTGAAGTAGCGGTGATGACGACGGCTGAATATGAATCACGCACGGCGTTGTTTTGGTTAATTCGCACAGGCGCTGGCGGTGGCTTGCTGCTTTCAGCGGTGCTGGGTGTTGTGATTGGTTTTATCATTATTTCGCAAACGCTTTTTGCGCTGACGATGGAAAATTTAAAAGAATTTGCGACCCTGCGTGCGATGGGTATAGCGCCTTCGCGGCTCATGCACGTGCTGCTATTGCAGGCGGCAGCCCTGGCTACGGCAGGTGCGGTGCTGGGTGCAGCGATGGGAGCGGCTATGGTGTGGGGCACGCGCACCTTTGTGTTGGGCCGGGTGATGCTACCGGTTTGGCTGCCGCCTGCGGTGTTTTGCGTGGCGCTGTTACTGGCTGCGCTGGCCAGTATATCGAGCGTGCGGATGCTATATCGGGTGCAAGCCGCCGATGCGTTTCGACAAGCCTAGATAATGGTTAGTCATGCTTACATTTAAAAACTTGCGCTTTGCGCTGAGCAGCGCGAATGAATCACGCACCTTAGTGGATGATATTTCGGCGGAATTTGCACCGGGCGAAATAGTGGCTATTACGGGGCCATCTGGCAGCGGTAAATCAACGCTGCTATCACTAGCAAGCGGATTGCTCAAGCCCACGTATGGTGAGGTGTGGTTTAACGGCGCAGCATTGCCAACTGATGAAGCGCTGTGCGCTGCTGTTCGGCTGCAATATTTTGGCTTTGTATTTCAAGATATTCGCTTAATCAATCAGCTAAATGTGTTTGACAACATCGCCATTCCGGCCGCATTTAATTTGGGCAATGTTGCAGCGGGCAAGCAAGCCGCAGCGCGCATTATCGATTTGCTTGGCATCACGATTCCGCGCCATACTTTTCCGTCAACGTTAAGCGGTGGCGAACGCCAACTGATCGCGTTGGCGCGCGCGCTGGCAACAAGCCCCGCTGTAATTTTTGCTGACGAGCCCACTGCCGCCCTTGATTGGAAACGCGCCGAACTTCTGCTCACCGCCTTGCGTGCGCATACTATTGCCAAGCGCATCATCACCTTGATTGTTACCCACGATACGCAGGTGCTGGCCTATGTTGACCATGTGACGCAGTTAGAAAACGGCAAGCTAATTCGGATTGCAAAGCCAAGTGCTGCAATTTCCATAACAACCTTGATGGAAGCATAACGTATGTATTTTTTCACCTCTTGTTTTCGCATTATTTCTAGCAGCGCCTACATCCCGCGCAGCCTCTTGGTAAACGGCTTTTTGTTGCTTGCAGTCGCGCCGATGAGCAGCCAAGCCACAGCACAGCAGCCGCGAAATTTTTCAGCGCCCGCACGTCTTGAAGGTGCAACGCCCACTATCAAAATGGCCTTCACCATCGCTGGCACAGTTAAGGAGATTCATGCGCGCGCAGGTGACGCAAAAAAACGCGGCAGCCCGCTGGTATCTTTACTTTGTGATGACCGCGCAGCAGCCGTGAAACTAGCGCAAAGTGAAACGCAACAAATGCAAGCCCTGCTCGATAAAGCGCGCAATGGTTTGCGCCAAGAAGAACGCGCCGTGGTGGCCGAGCGCGCGAACCTCACTGAGGCCGATGTAACGGCGGCTGACCGCCGCTTTCAACGCTTTGAGCAACTTAAACAAAAAGGCAATTTTATTTCTGACGCCGAACTAGACACCCTGCGCGATGTGCTCATTGCCGCGCGCGCCAAGCACGGCGCAACGACTGCTGAAAAAAAACTCGCCAGCTTACCGGCACGGCAAGAAGATATTACGCTGGCACAGGCTCAATTAGGCGCTGCCCAAGCTAAGCAGGCACTGGCTAACGCCGAACTAGAAAAATGCACGCTGCGCGCACCTGCCGATATTGTGGTGCTGCGCAATTTTGTAGAAGTGGGTGATAGCGTGAATCCACTTAATCCCACCTCACCCATCGCCGCTATTACAGTCACGGATATCTCTAAACTTCGCGTGCGCGCAGAAGTAGATGAGCGCGACATTGGCAATGTAGCGCTTGGCCAACGGGTAAATATTATTAGCGAATTCGATAAATCGTTGCAGCTGCAAGGCACAGTAGCCCGCATAGAAAAAGAAATGGGCAGGCGCACCATTAGAAGCGGTGACCCATCAGAAAAAAATGATCGCGACGTGTTGGAAGTGGTGATTGATGTTGCCCCCAACACGGCAGCTGGCGGCAAGACGGCCAGCTTACCGATTGGGCTGCGGGTAGTGGCGGTGTTTGGGCGATAGCTTTTGTGGCTGCTTGGAACACATTACATCTCTTGCACCTACACCTCCGTCATTCACCATGATTACTTTTCCATCACTACCACCCAACTGCTATCAGGCGAAAGCCGCTTCAAAATGCACTTCTTGCTCAAATTTTAATAACTAACCCACTGGTTCAAACAAAAACTGCGCCCAATGTAGGCGGTAAAAACAGTAAATATAATGCCTGAAGATGCCCTAAAATAGGGCATCTTCAGGCATTTAAACTTATTGCTACCACTTGACCGCTTTAGCTATAAAACCGCCCATGAAACCCAATCGGCAGCCCATAAGGCAAAAGTACTTTAGCAATTGGCCCCGCTGCTAGGGCTTGCGCTT
>JANNXI010000298.1:0-22060 GCA_031409495.1 Betaproteobacteria bacterium | reverse complement strand
TAAGACGTGTGAGTCCCCATCGTCTAGAGGCCTAGGACATTGCCCTTTCACGGCAGTAACACCGGTTCGAATCCGGTTGGGGACGCCAAGACCTAACAAAACGCCACCTTTGGGTGGCGTTTTGTTTTTGTAGGTTTGTTTTATCGGTTTGACGTTATGCTATTGCGCATCTGACAATCGGCGCTTGGCTGAATGATTTTCATCGCGCTTTACACAATTAAAAAATGCTTGTAGATGCCCTAATTTCGGGCTTCTACGAGCATTTTTTTAGACTACTATTCGGCATTTTGGATCTGCTTCTGCCAATCATTTAGCGCGGCTTCCGCTTCAGCAAAGTTGAGTCTTAAACGACTTAACAGATCTGCGAATGTTGTAAAGTCGAGCGGCGCGGCAGGATCCGCAATTTCTACTTCGGCCCGTGCCCTCGCCCCGAGCTCCAGTTCCTTACATAAAAACGCCACGCGTAGGAAGCCCATGCTGGCGGTGGACCCGCGCAGACTATGCGCAACTTCAGCAACTTCCGGCCATTTATGCCCGGCAAGCGTGGTCTGAAGCGTGAGTAAGCGTTCTCTGGCTTTTTGCAAAAACAGCGATATAAGCCCACTCATGGGGTTTTTAGGATCAACGACTTCATCGGGCGCAGCCGGTAAGTAGCGTAGATCTTCAAGCTGCTCTATGTCTAAAATAGCGAAACTGCGTTCAGCGCTCATTTTTTTGGCTTTTACCGCCGGCATTAGGTCGGCCTCTAGTGCTGCTAAATTTTCGTCAATTTTCCCAGTCGTTGTCACCATTGGCGGCAGAGTAGCATCTGCTAGGGCAGGATTGATGGCGATGCACGCGCGCTGCAATACTTGCGTAAGGTCGTTCATTTTGATTGGCTTCGGGACGTAGTCATCCATTCCCGATTCAATGTATCGTTCACGATCACCTGAAAGCGCATGTGCGGTCATAGCGGCGATACGCGGGCATTGGGCTTCGCGGTAGTGCGCACGGATTTGCTCCATTGCGCCCAATCCGTCGAGCTCTGGCATGTGAATGTCCATGAGCACAAGGTCGAATGTTTCTGCTAACGCCGCATTTACCGCAAGGCGACCATTTTCAGCCACCGTCGCGCTATAGCCCAAGTTTTTGAGCATGCCTAAGATCACACGCCGATTTATTTCATTATCCTCGGCCACCAAGATACGCAGAGGGCAAAGGTTTTCGATCATGGCATTTTCGCGCGCCAGCCGCTTTTCGGCGGCCAACACAACAGTGGGGCTAGTGGGTTCGGCTTGCAGGGTCGCACGATCAGCGAGGTTGGTAAATGCCTCGTCATAGATAGGGTCGTGAGCGTAAGGTCGTAAGCTAACATCGGTGTGTCCAGAATTGCTCAACGCGCGTTGCAGGCTATCGCATAGCTTGCGGCGAGAAAGGGAGCGGGCGATTAAATAGTCGTGAGTTAAGATGTAGGTTGGTTCTTGGCGGGCAATTTCTGCGCGCTTGTGCTTTGAGTGCAAAATGACCGGAAGCGGATGGCCGTGCTTAATTTCATAGTCTTCGCGGATATTATCCAACGTAATGCACAGTGCGGCGTTGAATGGGCGATCAAGATCAAGTTCAGCCAGCACGACATCAAATGCCTGCCCTGGCGTTAGATGTGCGGCTGCATCATCATTGTGAGCCACTATTGTGCGCAAGCCCCAGCGTTGTAACTGCAGTGCTAATGACTCTTGGTAAGGTAAATACCCGCCGATGAGTAGCGCTGATTTATCCTCAAACTCGCTGATGTTACGCAGCATGTGCGGTTGCAGCGGGCCTCGTGCCGATTGGGTGGTTAGTGAAACCGTAAAAATAGAACCTTTGCCTTCCACACTCGTTGCGCTGATGCCACCGCCCATTAACTCACAAATCCGTTTAGAAATAGCCAAACCCAAACCCGTGCCGCCAAAGCGTCGAGTGGTTGTTTCATCTACCTGAGTAAATGGCTGAAACAACTTATTGATGCGGTTCTCAGGAATGCCTATGCCGGTATCGGCTACTCGAATAATTAGCTCAAAGCGCGGGGAGGCCACGGTGTTGATGTCGACGGTAATGCTAATTTGCCCAACAGCGGTAAATTTAACTGCGTTGGACAGTAAATTAGTCAGCACTTGCCGTAGCCGCGTGATATCCCCCATCACGTAATTGGGCACCTCGTCGGCCACCCGAAAAAGTAGATACAGTTTTTTCTCGCGCGCTTTTTCTTGCACCATGTCCATCGCGCTTTCCACGGCGCCAATCAAGTCAAGCGGCTGATTTTCAAACGCCATGCGCCCAGATTCAATTTTGGAGAAGTCGAGAATATCGTCGATTAAACCCAGCAGGGTATCGCCAGACGCGCGAATCACGCGAATATAGTCTTGTTGCTCGTCGGTTAGTTGGGTTTCGGATAACAAATTGGCCATGCCCAAGACGCCGTTGAGCGGTGTACGAATTTCATGACTCATGGTGGCTAAAAAAGATTCTTTGGCTTTGGCTGATTCGGTGACGCGAATATTGGCTTCAGAAAGTTCCACCGCCGCATTTTTATTGGTAGTGATATCGATGATAGAGCCGGTGAAGCGCACTGTTTGGGCTTCTCCAGTCTGTGGATGGGATTTCTGGTCGTTATTGGTTTCGCGTTGTGCGATACCGCGCGTGCGAAGCCAAATAAACGCCCCAGACTTGGTTTTTGCCCGGCATTCGGCATCAAAAAACTGTGTTACGCCGGCAAAGTGCGCCAACCTAGTTGTTTCAAACTGTTCATAATCATCGGGGTGAATAATCTGGCTGAACGAAGCAGGCGCTGTCTCGGCTTCGGCACCGCTGTAACCCAAAATGTCGCGAAAACGATCCGAGAAGTAGGGCGCTACGGGCGTATTTGTCGCCATGTTGTAGCGAATATCCCAAATACCTTGTTGGGATGATCGAATAACCAAATCAAGCTGTTCGCGTTGCGCCGATAACAATTGTTCTAACTTAAACATCGGCGTGATATCAGTGATGGTACCAATCATACCGTCAATGGTGCCGTCGGTTCGGCGAATTAACGCGCGGGCAACGATGGTCTCAAACACTTCCCCGCGCGCATTCTTGAGCCTAATGTTGCCGGTGGTGTAGCCTGATGGGCTTCGCAGCAGTTGTCGATCGGCAGCATCATTTTGGTCCGCTACTTCTGGGCGTTGGTATTCTCTATTGGTTTTGCCTATTGCTTCTTCCCGTTGTCGTCCGGTAAACCGCTCCCATGCGGCATTCACAGCAAGCCAACGACCCTGCGCATCTTTACGAAAGATGGGAGTGGGATTAAATTCGATAAGATCGTTGGTAAATTTATTTTGTTCGCGCAAATCTGATTCCAGCTTCTTAATTTGCGACACATCAGTGATGGTGCCAACCATGCCCGCTGGTTTGCCATCAGTATCAAAAATAGCGGTTTTACTCACGATTACATCAAGCAACGTGCCGTTTTTAATTTGAAAGCGCTGTTCCTCGGTATTGACTAAACCTGGATGTTGTAGCAACTCCATTTCGATACGTTCGGTGGCGAAGGCTTCTTCTTCAGGCTGCACGTGATCAACCTTCAGCCCAAGATATTCCTTACGGTTAAAGCCACTCATTTTTTCCCAAGCGCGATTAAAGCTGGTGTAACGGCCTTCGGCATCTTTCCGATAAATTGGCATCGGATTCATTTCAATTAAATCTTCTGTCAGTTTGACTTGGTTGCGCAATTGCACCGTCATGGTACTGGCCAAGACTTGCGCCTGCCTGCGCAAGCGCGATAGTAGATAAATTAACCCTGCGATCAGCCCCGCACCAGTGAGTCCGAGCAAAACAATGATTAATGGTGCGCGGTAGGTTTCGGCGTTTAGTTCACGTACTGCACCGGCGATATTTATTTTCCAAGGTCTGCCGTAGCGAGGGAGCGCAGTGGAAGAGCTGTGGGGGAAAGGCTGAGCAGCAGCCGTGTTAGCCCTAGGGATCAGGCTGGTCGAGAACACTGTACTTTCACCGTCTGTAAGTGTTACGTTGAGTTGGACAGGCGGCTCTGGAAGGGTTGAGGCCAATAATTCATCGATACGGACGACGGCATGGATAAAACCAATCGGCGAGACCCGATTTACTGGAGAGAAAACGGCGTCACGCGGATTGGTGTACACCGGCATTACCATGACCACGGCGGTGGCATATTGCGGCACACGCGGAACCCAGTCGAGCGGCGCGCTAATGGTAAAGGTGTGCAAAGTGGCTGCCTCGCGCACGGCAGCGGCAATACGAGGGTTAGATTTCCATGCGTCGCCTGGGGGTATTATTTCTGAACCCGGTACGATGGCGTACTCCAAATTAGGCATGGGACGGCGTCGTCCCTCGCCAACTATTTTTTCGCTCGGCGCATTGCTGGCCGACAGGTTTGCATTATCAGTTTCCTCTGCACGCCAAAAACCAATTTCGTTTAATCCTGGAACGCGGAGCGTTTGGTCTAGCGACTCGAGATATATCTCCCATTGCTTACTGGTGAGATCCGGATTGGCTGCCATTAAGCCCGATGCGCTACGCATGACCCTTTCGACATCATCAATCGCAGTTGTAATACGATTGGTGGTATTTGTGGCAACTTGGGCAAATTCGACCGCCGCCAGCTGCTTTTCTTGGCCATACGTGCGCCATGCCACAATTCCTGTCGCAATGAGCAGCGCTGCGAGCATCACGGTGGGCAGATTTAACTGCGTGGTAATCCACAGAAGCGGCGATTTTAGTGGATTGATGGCGCCCTGCGCGCGCGCTAAACTAGCAGATGCGTCTTGCGCTACGTTCCTTGGTTTAGGGGCTGGGATAGGGGCGGACGTACCTATGGATAATCCCTCGGTTAGGCTGTTGGCGGGCTCGGTCGCGTTGGGTTGCGCCAATTCGGGCTCTTTGGAAGGCATTGTTGGCATGGATGGTTAGCGGATAGAGTTCAGCAGTCGGCGTGATACATGAATATCCAATAGCTTAAATGACTTATGCCGCCTGCGCCATTCCGGCGTTTTTTTGCAGGGCTTCGGTAATGTGGCGTAGCAAATCAGCCTCGGTGTAGGGTTTCGTCACGTAAAAATCAACGCCTGCCCGCGCGGCTTGATCTCGATGCTTTTCCATTGAGCGCGAGCTAATCATAATGATGGGTAAATGCTGTGTTTCGGGGCGCAGCCGTAAGTGCGCGGTAAGTTCTAAGCCGTTCATATTGGGCATTTCTAAATCGGTACAAATAACATGCGGTGCGAAGGATTTTAATTCGCGCACGGCTTCTAATCCATCGCTCGCGGTTTTTACTTCGTAGGCTGCGTCTTCCAGCAGCTGTACCAATGATTTGCGGACGGATAATGAATCATCTACAACTAAAATTCGGCGGGCTTTTTTACGCGCCGCCGCCGCCATCTCGGCCGCCGCTGCGGAAATGGCGATCGGCTTATTGAGAAGCTCAGGAATATTTAGAAGTGGCACTACGGCGCCGTCACCGGTAAGCGCTACGCCAGATACACCATGCACCCGTGGTAAAAATTTGCCCATAGTTTTGATGGTTAACTCGCGCGTATTGACAATGCGGTCAACCAAAATGGCGATCGTACCTGTAGCGGTGCGCACTAGCACTTTAGGCATTACCTGCGCGCGGGCAAGGGTAAGTGGCAACGTAGGGAAGCCGGTGATGGGCGCTAACTCGTTCAGGGTAAAGGTCTGATCGCGCAGAGTGAAACTAAACTTGCCGTCTTCAAAATGACATTCGCCAAATTCACCCGGCAATGCCTCTTCAATGTGATGAATTGGGATCGCAAATATTTGACCTGCCGCGTCAACCAACAATGATTGCTGGGTAACGAGTGACGCCTGCAGCCGCAATAGCACCTCGCAGCCATCACCCACTTCAGAATGCAAATCAACGGTGCCTTTAAGTTGGGTTAACCGTGACACCACAACGTCCATGCCAACGCCGCGACCAGAAATTTCGCTTACAGCATCGCGGGTTGAAAAGCCTGGGAGCAATGTGAGCCTAGCAAGTTCATTTTGATTGAGTTCAGCATTTGCCGTGATCAAGCCGCGCTCTATCGCTTTTTCACGAATGCGGCTGTAATCCAGCCCCTTGCCATCGTCTTTAATACGCACCAAAATACTGGAGCCTTGGCGTACAAACTCCAATAGGATCGTGCCTACTTGCGGTTTTTTGGCCGCAAGACGCACATCGGGCATCTCAATCCCATGGTCGACGGCATTGCGCAAAATATGCAAGAGGGGATCGGCCAACTGCGCAAGAACATCGCCGTCGATCAAAATATCGCCGCCGACTATCCTTAAGTCAGCGAGTTTTCCAGTTTGCTGGCAAGTTTGACGAATATTGCGGGTTAAGCGATTGCTCAAAGAGCTTACCGGTAACAAGCGCGTGGCGATGATCTGAAACTGCATCTCGCGGTTAATGGTATTTTGCGCGGTGACGTCGCTCCCCAGCTGCGCTACTTCGGCTTCTAGGCCATTGGCAAATTCACGGGCGTCAGCCGTCGTTTCAACTAAAGCGCGCGCAGCGCCGTGTAATTCATTGTAACGATCTAATTCTAGTGGATCAAAATCTGGATCGGCTTCGCCGGATGCGTCGGACTTTGTTAGCGATAAGCCGCGCAGTAAAACCAGCTTTTCAATGTCGAGTACCCGCTGTTGTACGAGTAAATTTTGGGTTAGCAGTGTTTTTGCGCGGCCATTTGCACTTTTTACGTGCGTTTCAAGTTGCGCAATTTTTGCATTCATCTCCCCGACTAAACGGAATAATTCGTCAACGGTTTTAACGGCCACTCGTAAAGTTGCGTCAGCTTCCTTTACCGGAGCGGGTTCGGCTTCTGTAGGGCTTACTTTTGCAGCGGTTGGAGCGTCGCTGCTCGCCAAGGTGGCTGTGGCCTCGGTCGAGGAGGCGGCACTCTCGTTTGAAGTGTCAGCAGCTGCTGCAATGGTTGCCAGTTCCGCAACTGATAGCCCAGCTTCGTCGGCAACTTCGGCGATTTCACCAGTTTTGATTTTATTGGCCCACACCACTACTTCGCTCAACACTGCAAACGCATCCTCTGGCGCATCTTCGTCGCCACGTAAAAACGCCACCATTTGCGCCATGCAATCCGCTGCAGCCATGAGCGAAGCCGCGACCGCGCGTGGCGGCGCTGCTTCATTATTCTCAAAATACTCAAGAATGTCTTCAGTATGATGACCCAGAGCGGCAATGCCACGAATGCCGACAATATTGGCAGAACCCTTAAAGGAGTGGGCAATGCGCTTGGCTTCACGCAAGTCCTCTTGTGTGGCGCGGCCAGAAGCAATTAAGCCAGTGAGTTGTGAAAATTCGTCGGATTTGGTGGGGGCCTCGTCCATGAATGCATTGAAAACATCCAAATCAGCATCATCGCGTAGTTGTAGCGATACATCGGCCGGGGTAACTGTGGCAGGTTGCGCTGCGGCTGCTAATTCAGCGGTGAGCTCTTCAGGTACATCAGGTGCCGTGACTAGCGCTGCCATGAGTCCTAAACTACTGTCGTCATCTAAAGGTTGCGCAGCATCGGCGCTAGCGAGATATTCAGCTAAATGGAGAGCAGCATCGAAGTCGCCTGGTTCAGCTAGATAGGCATCGACGATCGCCTGCCAAGCCATTAAGTGTCGGCAGGCGCGACCGTGCGGCTCGCCCTCGAGCATCATCACACCTGGCAGGGAGGTGATGAGATGCTGGCACCATGTATTTAAGCCGGGCATACCGATAAGCTCGGCAGTTTGGCCGATACGCTCCACTTGGCCCGAATACGCTTCAAGGGCATCAAAAGTAGCTGCAGCACCAGCTGTGGGCGAGGAAAGTATCGCAACCCAGCCGGCAAAATCTTCGGCAGTTTGCGCAAGTTCTTTGCGCATCTCGTTCAAAAAAGGAGCAATAGCTGGGTTCGGCATAATCACATTCCTAGGGTAGAACGCTGCTTTAGATGGTTGGAGACGCCCGTATTTAGGGCGTCTTCAAGGCATTCTGATGGTGAAAATACTTGCTAATTACCGCTATCGGGCCACCGCATAGCGCGTTTTTTAAGCCCGAGCTTGAACATCAGGCAGGCGGAACACCGATACCGAATCGACTAAGCGTTTAGACGACAGCATCAAATCAGAGGTAACAACGTTTTGCGCAGCAAGCTGGATCGCTGTTTTTTCCGTAGACGCAGTAATTTCAGCAGCAGCATTGGACAACTGCACCGCCATTTGTACTTGGTCGCCAGCGCTTTTCGCAATGGTTTCTACTAGCTGTACCAAACGCAAGGTGGTTTCTCGGGTTTCAGTCATTTTTACGCCTGATGCGCGTGCCAAGTCTGATCCTTGTACTACTTGGTCGATCGTTTTATTCACTGTGGCAATGGTGTCATTGGTTTCAATCTGAATGTTCTGCACCAAGCTGGCGATCTGTGCTGTAGCCTGCCGGGAGTTTTCTGCTAAACGCTGTACTTCTTCTGCCACCACCGCAAATCCACGGCCCGCATCACCAGCCATCGCCGCTTGCATTGACGCATTGAGGGACAATACGTGGGTACGCTCCGAGATGGTGTTAATTAGATTCACAATTTGCGAAATCTCTTGGGATCGCTCGCCGAGGCGCTTAATTCGTTTTTCCATTTCAGAAATCGTTTCACGAATCGCATCCATGCCGCGTACTGTCGTTTGCACCGTCAATAGTGCGGTGTCGGTTGACCGCGACGCGTCGGCCGCTGCTTCGTTTGAGCTATTTGCTAACCACGCTACGTTGTTCATGGCGGCTGTCACATCGACCAAGTTGCTAGTAAGGCGGTTTACCGTCTCGCGTTCTTGGGCTGCCACGAGGTTAACTGAGTCGGATTGTTCTTTTAAACGCAGCGACGATTGCTCTACTTCACCCGCCACGTCCGTTACTTCACGCAACACCGCTGAGGTCGCATCAGTTAGCTGATTAATAGAATCGCCCACGGTACCAATAATGTCTTCCGTTACGGCAGCTCTTACCGTTAAGTCTCGCTGGGATAAATCGGCTACGGTAGACAGTAAGCCAATTACGGAGTTGTTAAGCGTATCATTTTCGGCTTCAGCCGCGGCGAGGGCTGAAATACGGTCATCGAGCAGGTTATCGAGTGCGCCGCCGAGCGTTTGCATTTCGTCTTTTGTGGATATCCGCGCGCGGGCCGAAAAATCACCTTTTGCCACTTTTTGGACCGTTGATTGCAATTGCGCAATCGGCGCCATAAACCGACGTACGAAGAAGAAAATAGCCACACCCGCGAGGGTTAACAGTGTCAAAGCGGTAATTAACGCCGTTACAAACATCTTGTTTCTCAGCGCTATCACAGGCGCTAACACTTCCGCGGTTTCTTGTTGCGCGACGACCGCCCAGGTCAAACCAAGTACTTTTAGCGGTGCGTAGGCGCTCAGTACGTTTCGGCCTAGATAGTCGAGCTCAGTCAACGTACCCGTTTTACCTTGTAGTGCATTGCCCACCGCTTCGCTGGCAATTTTTTGGAAACCGATGGTCGTATTTTTTTTCTTCACTGAATCAACTTGAGCGGGCGTTGCGCCACCGGCCTTAAATGCCCCAAGGTAGGCGTCCTTTTTCTCTAGCGCTAAGCGGGCATCTGAGCGCATGAGTCGATCTGCACCGACAAGGTAAGCCTCTCCAGAGTCGCCGAAACCATTTTCTAACCATTTTTTATTCGTCGTCATCACGCCTGAAATTTTATCCAACGGCACCTGCACGGCAAGTACGCCAATGAGGATGTTGTCCTCATAAATTGGGGTAGCAATAAATGCCGCTTGGTCGTTATACGAGGCCAAATAGGGCGCGTAATCGGATAAGAACACGTCGTCTTTGGATTTTGCTGCCTGTGCGCGCTTAGTGACGTCAGCCAATCCGGTATTGGCGGCGATGCCGGTGGTTAAGTCGGAGGTAAAATCTAGTTCTTTAAACACAGAGTAAATCACTCGGTTGGTCGCTGGGTCAATTAGAAAAATGTCGTAATAGCCGAGCTTTTTTTGGAGTGTTTCGAAGCTGGGATGATAGGCTGCATGCACTTTGGCGTAGAACGATCCGTCGGCAGGATCAATAAACTGCTCTTTCTTACCTAATGGCTCGGGACTTGCCGCGATAAAGGTGTGCTGTAGCGCGCGCGAGGTAGAGTCGAGCTTTTGGAGGATATCCTCCATCTTTGGGGCGGCACCCGGATTACGATTTGCAAATTCAGTGGCAAAATCTTTTTCATAATAGTCTGCAAGCCTGACTTTCATCGCAGGCATTTTTTGTTCTGCGTTGGTCTCTTTTACGGCATTCCCAAAACCTTGCTTTAGCCCTTTGAATGCAGTGATCGTTAACTCAGTTCTTGCCAAGCCATTTACTTCCTGCGTTAAAGCCGTGAGGTATTCTTCAACTTGCCCCCGCCGATTTTCCCGAATCGCGGTCAGTTTCGAGGTTGCAGAGAGATTTAAGCTTTCTGTGGCAGAATCAAATGCTGATTTACCCACTAAACCAGCGGTAAGTGCAATCGGAATAAGCGCCAATAAGCCTGCACCAAGGAGAAGTTTTGATCGAACGTTCATGTGTTGTCCTTAAACTGTAAAAACTAAAAGTTGCCACTATATGTACTAAATTTATTCAGCAAGATCGCCGAGACGCTGTTATACGTTTCAGCCAGCCGCGCTTCGGGATTTTTGAAAGGCACCGAACTTTATCGTTCAATCTTGCGCGCTACGCTCGCGCTAAAGCTAACTCAGACGCAAACCACATTTTTTTGCAGCTAGGTATTCGACATATGGCGCAACCTTATCAAAGTGTCTGACCACCGATCAACGGGAGCCGAGGGCATCTATTGCGCTTGTGCAAATTGTTCAAAAAACAAGCGATCGTTAAACTCAACCCACGTATCTGTTGCTGATGCGCCGTCGTTATAGGCTTTGATGCCGTAAGGTTTAACAGCCGCGTGTACCGATTGCAGATCTACTTCATCATCAGCTAGAAAGCGCTTGCGCTCAGGAAGCGCATCAATAATGACGCCAGCGGCCGCGCTGCCGCTGCCAAAAACCAACAATTTTGAGGATTTAGCGGCAAAACTGCGCACCCCAAAGAGGGCTGCGAGGTCAAAAACTGGGACAGCGTTGCCGTGTAAATTAGCCATCCCCTTTAATCCCGCGGGTGCGCCGGGAAGTCGAAACAACGTGGGGATTTCACTTAATTCGCTCGTGGATTCAAACCGTGCCAACAGCCGCAGCGCCCCTATTCTAAAGCCTTGGCGGTCGATATGCCGAAGTGTCTCACCGGCACTGTTTTGGCGATTGGCAATTTCCGTTGAGAGTCTTTGCTGCAGTGATTGCAGATCGCTATCAGATAGCCTTACCCCAAAATTTGATTTTGGCAGATTATCAGAACCGTTTTTCACCGTGGGCGCTCCATCATGCCTTAGCCAAACGCCTTAAGTTGATCCAAAATATCGGCATCGGTGTACGGTTTAACTACATAACCTTCGGCACCCTGCATTTTTGCCCACATTTTGTCGGCTTTCTGGCCTTTACTCGTAACCAGTACGATAGGAATGTCTTTGGTCTCGGGATCTTTTTTAAGGGCACGGGTTGTCGCAAAGCCGTCCATGCCTGGCATGTTTACGTCGAGAAAAATGATGCCAGGTTTTTCGGATTTTGCTTTTTCTATAGCTTCGGCACCGCTGGTCGCAGTACGCACATGGATGTTTGCACTAGCGACAATTTTTTCAAGGTTGATTAAATCAGCGGCAACATCGTCGACACATAAGGCTTTTGTGATTGGCATAAAGGAATATTTTCAGTAAGTGGAATATTTTGCGTTAAACGCCAGCTTTTAAATGGCTAGGGCGATCAACTTATGTGGGCAAAGGAGCGTTGGTACAGTAACTAGAATTTTTTAATTTCACTGAGCACAGCTGCCGGGTCGGCTGGTTTGGGTACAAAACCCTTACCGCCCTGCATTTTGGCCCACATTTGGTCCGCTTTTTGCGATTTGCTCGATACAAAAACAACGGGGATATCTTTCGTTGCTGGGTCTTTTTGTAGTTCGCGCATGACTGAAAACCCATCCATACCTGGCATCACGATATCTAGAAATATCATGTCGGGCTTGTCGCTTTTTGCCCGCGCTAACGCGTCTTCTCCGCTGGTGGCCGAAATGACGTTTAAATTTGCACTTGATACTATTTTTTGGATGAGCGTTAAGTCCGCCGCCGCGTCATCAACACAGAGTACTTTACTGACAGCCATGATATTTCCTTAAGTGGTTCAGCGATTAAACGTGTGAGGGAATAAACTTTACGATTGTTTCTAGCAGTTTCTCTTCATTGACTGGCTTGGTTAAATAAGCGTCGCAGCCTGCCATCGCGCCACGAATTTTATCGAACGGTGAGCCTTTGCTTGTCAACATCACGACTGCTGTTTTGCCGACGATTGATTTTTTGGACTTGATGAGCTTGCACACTTGGTAGCCATCTATGCCCGGCATGATGACGTCTAAAAAGACACAGGTATAGTGCTTTTGTCCGGTAAAGCCGACCGCTTGCTCGCCAGTTTCAGCGTAATCTACGTTGAAGCCGAAAGGCGCCAGTTTCGACTTCATAAATTCACGCACCGTTTGATTGTCATCAACAACAAGCACCCAGTCAGCCGGTGCCGTTGCGGCTTGCTGCTTCGGTGCTACGGGACGTGTTGGCGGCGACACATTCATGGTTACATCGCCACGCTGCGGCATAGGCTGAACTAACGGCTCCGGTGCGGTAACTGGCGCGACACCCGCGCGTTCAAGCAGGGTAGTTGACGCCACTGGTGTCGGGATGGTGCGGTCGAAATCGGTGTTACGGTCATACGGTACGGTGCGGTCTGCGGGCAGGGTACGATCGTCGTAAACCGGCGCAGGGGCTACTTTTATAATTGGCTGCGTAGCATCGCCTTGCAGCGACTGCGGATGTTGACCAGGCTTGGAAGCCACGGACGCTGTCATCGCTGCGGGAATATGCTGTGCGCCCTGGGTCACCACTTTAGCTTGAGCGGTAGGAAGCGTCGGCGCTGCTGCCGGTGCAATGGCCGGAATTTGGGCAGGCGCTGCTGTTTGCGGTGGCATGGCACCCGCATTTGGGTTAAGTGGAGCCGGCGCTGGCTGCACCCCGCTCGTCACCGGCTCGATAGCTAAGTCGAAGGCTTTAAAAATTCGCGTCCATTGCAGTGGGCGCGGTAACACCGGCCAACCCGTGCCGTGGTCGACATCGCCAATCATGATGGCGGGTACACGGCCTAGCGCGTTGCGTTCGCGGTACAACTCAACTGCCGAGGTATCAGCCGCATCAATTAAAAAAATATCGGGCGAATACGCGATGGTGTGATGCTGTAAAAATTTTGGGCTACGGCGCGCCGACAGTCCAAAGATGCTCGACAAAACAATACGTTCGGTTTGGTTAAAGCCAATAACTTCGACAGAGTAAGCTTCTTTTTTCATATTTGACATAATCTAGTTCGCTGTGGAAAATAACCACTATCGGTTCTACTCTTCTGCTCTCAGGCTATCACGATTGGTGACAGCCTTAGTTTAAGATTTGTTACGCGGGATGACAAACTATTTTATTGCGCGCGACAATTATTCAGAAAGCATCATCGCGTCGTCGATGATATCGGAGGCACTGGCATAGCGATCATCGGGGTTTTTTGCCATCATTTTGTGGGTAATGTCTGTAAATTTTGTTGCTTCCGGTGGCAGGTCGGGCAGCGGGGAGTTCACGTGTTGATAGAGCAGGGCTTGTGCATTTGACGCGCGGTAAGGTTTTTTGCCTGTAATTAGTTCAAAAAACATTACGCCCAAGGCGTAGATATCTGCGCGATGGTCCACTAGTTTGCCCATCGCTTGCTCCGGCGCGATGTAGGACGGCGTGCCGAATACTTCACCAGCGACCGTTTTGTTTAAATCGGTATCTTTATGTTTGGCGATGCCAAAGTCTGCCAATGCTAAAGAACCGTCTGCACGAATCATAATGTTATCGGGTTTCATATCGCGATGAATCATGCCGTTTTCGTGTATCGCGGCGAGAGCGCCGGCTACTTGGATGAGCGCTGCGATGGCTACATCGTGCGCGACACCTGTATTTGCCAACGCACGTAAATCACCGCCGGGGAAATATTCCATCGAAATGTACGCATGCGCTTCAGAAAAACCTTGCGAAAAAATACGCGCCACATTGGGGTGCGAAACCTGCGAAATTAAGGCGTATTCAGCAATAAAACGCTGGATACTTTCACCATCATCATCATCGGTCATGCGGATGAGCTTTAGTACTTGTTGCTCGCCGGTGGTCGCATTTTCGGCTAAATAAACTTGTGACATACCGCCTTCGCCCAACTTTTTTAGCAGGCGATAGCCGTCCAACCGAATGGGTGATTCACCCGGCACGCCAATTGCGGTGCTGCTATAGCTTTCCCGCTGCGCTTCTGTAGTAGCCATATGCTGCGACCGATCAGACTTAGTCGAAATAGCATCTTGCAAAAGTTCGGTATTGGCTACAACCGCTTGATTGATCTGATCATAAAACCGTAAATCTTCCGCATTAGTGCCTGGTTTAGCTGCCAGGCTGGTTACTTCCATAATATCGAGCATGCCCGAGCGGCCCTTAACGGCAAATTGGCCGTGGTTGCCCACATTGAATCGTGCGCCAGCGTGGCCGATAACGTCTCCACTGGTAACAATAGACCAACCGAGCTCTTTAGTTTGCGCTTCTAGTCGCGATGCGACATTAACTGTGTCGCCAATGATCGTGGTTTCGGCCGAAGCACCGCTTCCCATTTTGCAAATCGATACGCGGCCGCAATGCACGCCTACACCAATGGTAAACGGCGCTATTTTTATATCTGGAAAGCGTTTGCGTATCCAGTTATCGAACTGGTGTGCAGCAAGCACCATCAGCAGCGCGGCTTTTAGCGCGCGTTCGCTATGGTGCACCCGCTGGCCGTTTGCGGAATCAAACATGGCAATAACGCCATCACCCACAAACTTCACAACCCAACCGTTCTGATCCAAAATTGGCTCGCAAGCTTTGGCAAAGTAGGCGTTAAGCAGCTCGGCGACTTCGCCAGCCTTAAGTTGTTCTGAAAACGTGGTGAAATTACGAATGTCTGAAAATAGCACCGTGCCATCGACCTCGCTGCGCTCGGCCGCCGATGCAGCTGCCGCGTTGTCTTGTTTTGCCTGATCCGCACTTACGGTACGCATCAATAAAGTGGGGGACGGTTCTGCAAACGTCGTTGCTAGCTTCGCCGCGCGCGGCGCCATGCCATTCAATGCACCACTGTCGTTGCCGCGGAGGGGGGCCGCGGTGCTTGGCGGCCGCGTAAATTCCCTTGCGCTGCGCATGCCTTCAAGGCGCTTTAAGCGCGTATCGATGGCCTTCAGTAAATCTGCTCGGCGCACTGGTTTCGATAAGAAATCATCAGCCCCCAAATCCATGCCGCGCCTAAATGAAGTTAAGTCGCCGTGCTGGGTAAGCAGGATGATCGGAATTGAAATTAATTCAGGATGGTTGCGCACGGCCTCAACTAAATCAAAGCCATCCATAATGGGCATCGAAATATCGGTCAAAATTAGGTCTGGTGGCTCGATGAGGGCCATTTCTAGTGCCTGTTTCCCGTTTTCAGCGACGCGAACGCGGAAGTTTGCGGTGCTTAAATGCAGGCGAATATATTCCCGGATAACAGGATCGTCATCGGCAATCAGAATACTTGCGGTTTGGTCGTAATCGTTCAACGGAGTACCTAAGTAGTTAAGCTACAATCAAAACTTTCTTAACCACATCATAGCAAACCCCACGCTGAGTGGGGATGCGTTGGCGGAGAAAATAACTAAATTGAGCATAGATGTTTTTTTACCAAATTGTTTATGTGGTGAATTGGCGGCGGCCGTAGATCGGCTTGCCGCAGAATTACGCGTTGCAGCCGCAGTGTAAGCAATTTTGCGTCGAAACTTGCGGCAGAAACGAAACCTACGGTGATTTTCACGGTCTGTTAACATACAACAGCGGCTTTGGTTCAAAATTGCGTTGTAGTCAGCCGGCACCCATTTACCGCGTCGGCATGCGCAGGGACATTCTGCAGCAATTGGTGGCGCCTAGTTTTTTGGTCGGAATTAATTAAACACAGGCTGCTTGCTCTAAATTTTTTAAAATTGTATTCATGTTTATGTTAATCAAGCAATTTACAGCGCGACTATCTTGCACACTGCTGACGGCTTTCTTGTTAAGCGCAATCTGGTCGCCGAACGTAGCCGCGAATATTTACTCGTTTAAAGACGAGAACGGTGTGGTGCATTTTTCAAATATGCCCCACCTTGATAAGCGCTACAAGCTCGTTTACCGCATACCTACATCTTTGGCATTGAGGCCTAACGTGTGGTCGCCTCGCATGCCGAAATCGGTAGATATTGAAAAACTTATCCCTATCATTGCGCAAGCTGCTTTAATTAACGGCGTGGACGCTAAGTTGATTCACGCTGTAATCCGCGCCGAGTCGGGCTACAACGCCAATGCCTTGTCCCATAAAGGTGCCGTGGGGCTGATGCAGCTTATTCCGGCAACAGCTGCCCGTTATGGGGTGGCTAACAGCTACGATCCTGCACAAAACATCGCCGGCGGTACCAAATACCTTCGTGATTTGTTGGCGATGTTTAAGGGCGACATGGAGCTGGCTATCGCCGCCTACAACGCCGGTGAAAACGCGGTTATTCGCAACGGTAATAAAATCCCGCCCTATGCAGAAACTATGGCCTACGTGCCGAAGGTGATTAGCTTTTTTAGAAGCCCTGATTTAGCGCGATTTTAGTTCAGTTGATGTGTGAAAATGCCCTGAAGACGACCTAAATACGGGCATCTTCAGGGCATTTTCTATAGGCCGGCTGCTAGCACATTGTCTCTCGAGAGACTCCAGCGATCCAAGATGTGTTCGAATAAAATTAGCTCAAAGTCATCGTGATCCATGTCGGCATTGAGCACGGCTAACAGCAGCTTGGCAACAATCAGCCGCTTTTCTTTTACGTCGACCAAGTCAATCACCGCGTCGGCGCGATTTGGGTCAAGCAGTGGTACATCGCCAAATTCTTCGGCTTCTTCGACTAATTGGCTGCAGTAATCGCGCGATACGCGCATAAAATCCTCGCGCGAAAGGCCTAGTGCATCATATGCTTTTAGGGTGTCGAGCACGGCAATTTCACGGTTATCTACATGGGCGTCGGTAACGATCATCATTGCGACTAAGCGTGCCATGGCTTCAGGACTATTGGGGATATAGCTTTTCATGTGTACCTCGGGAAGTAACTTCGTAATAATTGCAAAAAAATCGAATAAATTGCGAGCGTCTTTGAATGCCGAAGGTAGATACATGAAAAGCCGCAGGAGTTCCCAGTAATTGGTTCAACTTACCTCAACTGAGCAGGGCCAACTACAAAATTAAGCAATTTTTAATATTGTCTGAGAGTTTCCACAGCGCAAAAGCGTAAAGCCAAGTAAGGGCATCATTTTGATGTTTCCCATTTTGAGCTTTTGTATTTTGTTGATGCCGCTGCAAGACTTTGTAGCCGCGTCATGGAGATTCGGCCATGCGCCCACGTAGCAGAAAAAAACTTCTGGAACAGCATGTTTTGCCCCGCAAAGTGGCAGGCTTAGGCTTGCTGGAAGTTATGCTTTTTGTGTTTGTGGTGGGCACGATGTTGATGGTGGGCTATGCGTGGATGGTGGCGCAGCAGCAAATGGTACGGGTAGAAAGGCAGGCTTCCATTTTGCATCAAGCCGATCGCTTTATAGAAGCGTTCGCCGCTGCTAATTTTCGCTTGCCGTGCCCCGCTGCCACGCCAGGCGGCGTAGAAAACTGTGCGCCAGGTAATCTCAAAGGTTACGTGCCAGCCGCCAGCTTAGGCTTGGCAGGTTCGAGTGCACAAAAGGGCGTGGGTCAGCTGCGTTATTTGGTTAATCGCACAACGGCGGGTGATGTGAGTGTGAGCAGCAATAGTTTTGAGCCGCATTACTGGGATGGTGGCGTATGGAGTTTTAATAAACGCACCACTGCAGACTACTGTGCGACCTTAGCTGCTACTACCACTACAGGTGCGCAAGTTTTTAATGCCGCCAGCACGCCGCGCGCGGTAGCGTACGCGGTAGCGCACGCGGGTGCAACAGACGCTGACGGCAATGGAAATGTGTTTGACGGCCGGAATGCAAACACTCTGGCAGAAATGGAGTCGCCTGAAAACGCCCTAATTACGGGCATCTATGACGATAAAGTCATTGCGCGGACAGCGGCAGAATTATCTTACAACAATGGCTGCGCTGGGTTGAGTGCGTCGCTAGACATGATTGCCTTAGGCGTTGAAACCATCGAAGAAGCGAATACTGCCAAAGCTGTTGCCACGATAATGTCGTCCGTTTTAGCAGGTGTGGGCGCAGCTAAAACCGGGGTGGGCATTTACAAGGTGTACCAAGCTGGGGTGGCAGTTGGTGGGGCGGTGACAACACTTTCTGCGGCGGCGTCATTATTGGCAGGTGCGATCGCCTCGTGCGTATTTATTGTTGGCTGTGCCGAAATTCCCCATGCGGCGGCATCGGTGGCAGCAGCAGCTGCCGCCATTGCCTCGGGCGCATTGGCCGTAGCAGCAGGTGCTGTGGCTATCGCGTTGAATGCTACCTATGTTGGCTTGCTCATTGAAGTAGCGGTTCTTGCTGGTACCTCAACTAACCAATCAATTGATTTAACCGATGCCATCGCTAACGCACTTACTGGTTGGACCAGCGCCACCGCGCGGCGGGTAACCGCCAATGCAGCCTTAAGTGCCGCGACAAACGACGCCAATACCGCTGATTTCGCCCAAGAATCGGCCTTCTACGCGCTATACGCCGAAGCGCAGTCGATTGTGGCTGCCACAAACACTGCTGCCGAGCCGGACGCCACGACGTCTATTTACGTAATGGACCCTCAAGTAACCGATGTGATAAACCGAGCGCGCACCCGCAATGCCGCGCAATATGCAGTGGAAGACGCACGGCAAGAACTCACCACAGCACAAGGTTATCTACCGCCAGATGCTGCGGTGGTGGCCAATAAGCAAGCCATTTTAACGGCGGCAATTGGAAACGAAGCTACGGCTGCCACCGCCTATACCAATAGCCGTCAAAACCTAATTAACATCAGTTATCGGCAGTATTGCGTTACTTACCAGCAAATAGTATTGGTCTCAATTGGCCCGCCGCCTGTGTTTCGCACCGACACGATTACCGATTGCAACCGCTATTACGATGGTAGAGGTCGTATCACCCCCAAAATTGATGACTTTACCGACAAATATAATCGCTACTACACCAAGCTAAAAGCCCAAGAAACCGCACAAGCAAGCTACAACGCTGCCTTACTTTCCGAAACCAACGCACAGGCAAGCTACAACCGCTTGGTAGCTGTAAATACCAGCCTCACCATTCCTGGCGGCACACCGCTTACCGCATCAATAGGTGCCAGCGCCATTTTGCAACGCGCCGACGAAAAGGGCGGTACAAAATGAATAAGAACCGTGGTTTCTCTCTAATTGAATTAGCGGTCGTTTTGGCGATATCTGCCGCCATTGGTTTTGCCATTTGGCGCCTACTACCGGCTATGCGCGGCACTGCAAACGGCGAACCAGCGCGTGCAACATTGCTTGACGCACAACAAGCATTAGAAGGCTTTGTGCTGCGCAATCAGCGCCTGCCTTGCCCAGCGACCACCATTGGCGGCGTTGAAACTTGCGGTGCTGGCGGACAATTGGTCGGTAACTTTCCGTATGCCACCTTGGGACTAAGTACGGGGATGAATTTACGCTACGGTGTGTATCAAAACACCAATGGTAATCCGGTACTCGATGCCAATTTAACGCGCCAAGCCGCTCGGTTTGTGCCGCTGGCACCTGCGCCAATTGTGTCGTCTATCAATGGGCTAGATTTTTGTGTGGGCGTGAAAAACGCTATTGCAAATAGCATGCCCACATTGCGCGCTGGCGCGGCCAATGTGCCGATTGCCTACGCCATAGCGCATCCGGGTCTTAACGGAGTATTTGACGGCTTAAACGCCAGCGCCACCAATTTTGAATTAGCGGCGGCGCCACTAAATATAAGCTACGACGATAGTGTAATCACCAGTGGGTTGTCGGAGTTATTTGGCAATCTAAATTGCCCCACGCGCTTAGCGCAGGCAGAAGGTGCGGCGCGTGTCGCGTTTGCCGCGTTTGATTTAAATCGCAATGCGCTGGCGTATCAAGATTTTCGTAATTTTGCCGTTCGCGCCCGAACCAATACGCGCGATTTTGCCATCGCAAAGCTAGCGATAGCCACGGTGGATTTAGCAGTGGCAGTTGCAACACAAGTCACTGCTGTCGCGCTCGCCGCCGCCGTAGCCCCGCTGGCAGCGCCCACGCTCGCAGGTGCGGTGGTGGCTCTCGCCGCCGCAGTGACGGCCGAAGCTTTAGCCGCAGCGGCGGTGGCCTCAGCGCAACAAGCCCTTGATGGCGCGATTGATCGCAGAAACAGCGCAGACCAATTTCAAGTGGGTACGGCACTCGCTTATTCGCAGGCCTTCAATGCGGCTGGGGTAATCAAAACCAAAGGACTATTGCCATGACACTGAAAACATGTGCTGTCAAATCTCGTGGCTTTAGTTTAGTTGAAAGCGCAATTGCACTAGTGATTCTTGGCTTGCTAGCCTTAGCGCTGGTGGGCTATTGGCGCACCGCAGCGCAAACGCAAGTGGCAGCTACCGAGCGCGATATGCTCGCCCGCACGCAAAGCGCGCTTATCGGTTTTGCGTACACCAATCGCCGCCTGCCGTGCCCCGCCAGCAATGGCGGAGGTGCTGAAGATTGCGCAGGTGGTAAACAGCTAGGCTTTGTGCCTTGGGTGGCCCTAGGCTTGGCCGACTCCCACGCGGGTGAAATTAAATACGGTGTGTATCGTAAAGCTGATACAAATTTAACTTTAGATGCGGATTTATCGACGATCACCGCCAAAGATCGCCTACCGGTGCTGCTCACCGTGGGTGTGGCCGCTGGTTCAACTCCGGTAGGGATTGATTCACCCTTGGGTAACACCAACCTCCTTGACTTTTGTGCCGCGTTAAATACAGTTGCCGCCGCTGCCGTGAGTGCCGCTCATTTAAGCACCACCGATGGCACTACCCGCCGCCACGTAGCTTTCGCCCTTGCCATGCCAGGCTTGCTGGACGCCGATGGCAATGGCAGCCGTTTTGACGGAAATCAAGCTTCCCAAACTAATACTGCACCGGCTTTTGACACGCCAGGGCTAGCACAATCGCTAAACAACGACGATAAAGTAGTGGCAACGTCAGCCGAAACGCTATTTGCTACACTATCATGCGGGCTTGGGTTAACGGCGGCAGCCCACACTCACTTTAACGCCGCCAGTGCCGCGCAACTGCAGCTTAAAGGTTACTACGATTACGCATTTTTGCTAGACCTAAACGCAAAAATTGCTACAGCGAGTGTTATTTCCGCTGCCGCGACCATATCTAGCGCCACGGCAGGTGTTGCAACCGCGACTGCGACTACCGCATTAGCGATAGCGGAAGCCGTATTAAGCTACGGCTCATTAAGCGCGCTCATCGTTGCAGGCTCCGCTGCTATCGTGGCTAACGCCGCTGCTCTCGCCGCTGCCGTCATCACTACCGCAGCAGCGACCGCCGCCAAAATAGTTGCCGATAATTTAGTAACCGATTTTGGCCCATACGTTACGCGCGGCGAGGCGTTGGCGTTGAGTGTGGAGGGCAATGCTAAGGCTGCTGACGCGCGCGGGTTTTGAGCTTTTAGTGTAAAAGCAGGGGGGGTGTTGGATGCCTGGAGACAACCTTTCCATGAACATAGTGGTTTTCAAGGGTTTTCTCTTATAGGCACCAATGTCTGCCCGAGTTGTTTGGCGAGGCTTTGGAGTGCGCGGTGTTTGTTTTCCAGTATTTTAGCTTCATATCGCGCCAGACCCTCTTCAAC
>JANNXI010000297.1:0-11539 GCA_031409495.1 Betaproteobacteria bacterium | reverse complement strand
GCGCTGGCGCTGGCCGCCAGAAAGTTCGCGCGGTTTGCGCTGCAGAAAGGTGCCAAGCTCTAAAATTCTAGCGGCTTTTTGTACACGGGTTTCGATGTCGGCCTTGCTGAATTTGCGAATTTTTAAGCCATAGGCCATGTTGTCATACACCGTCATGTGCGGATACAAGGCGTAGTTTTGAAACACCATCGCAATATCGCGATCCTTCGGTTCCACGGTATTGACCACCCTGCCCGCGATGGAAACTTCGCCAGCCGTTATAGCTTCTAGCCCAGCAATCATGCGCAACAGCGTCGATTTACCACAGCCTGATGGCCCTACGATGACGATGAATTCGCCATCGGCGATTTCAGCGCTCACGCCATGCACCACGGCATGATTACCGTAGGATTTTTTTACGTCTTTAAGAGTGATATTCGCCATGCTATTTTTCTGTCTCCACAAGACCCTTTACAAACCACTTTTGCATCAGTATCACCACCAGTGCTGGCGGAATCATGGCGAGCATGGCCGTTGCCATAATGAGGTTCCATTCGTTGGCTGCTTCGCCACCGGCAATCATGCGCTTTATGCCTATGACGGTGGTGTACATGTTTTCTTGCGTAGTGATCAGTAACGGCCATAAATATTGGTTCCAGCCGTAAATAAACTGAATCACAAACAAGGCGGCCATACTGGTTTTAGATAGCGGCAACACCACATCAAAAAAGAAGCGCATCGGGCCAGCACCGTCGATACGTGCGGCTTCGGCTAGCTCATCTGGAATCGTCAAAAAAAACTGGCGGAACAAAAAGGTGGCGGTGGCCGAGGCAATCAGTGGCAGGGTAAGTCCTGCATAGGTATCGAGCATGCCCATATCGGCTACAACCTTGTAGGTGGGCAATATACGGACTTCTACAGGCAACATCAGCGTAATAAAAATCATCCAAAAGAAAAAGTTCCGGCCAGGAAAACGGAAAAAAATAATAGCAAAGGCCGAAATAATGGAGATGGTAATTTTGCCTATCGCAATTGCCATTGCCATGATAAAACTGTTTAACATCATTTGCCCAACAGGTGCGGCCGAGCCTTTGGTGGAGCCTGCGGTGAGCACCTGCGAATAATTTGCCCAAAGTTGATCGCCGGGAACTAAGCGCATCGGCACCTTCACAATTTGCTCGAGCGATAAGGTGGATGCCACAAAGGTAACGTAGAGCGGAAATGCGACCAAGAGCACGCCGAGAATTAGAATGGCATGGGCGAGGAAGGTCGTCCACGGTCGATTTTCTACCATGATTTTTGCGCCATATTAGTACTGCACCTTCTTTTCAACGTAGCGAAACTGCACTACCGTTAGCGCTATCACTATGGTCATTAAAATCACGCTTTGGGCCGCAGAGCTACCAAAATCAGCGGATTTCACGCCATCGTGATACACCTTATAAACTAATATTTGCGTAGCCTGTGCTGGCCCACCAGCCGTGGTGGAATCAATAACGCCAAAAGTGTCAAAAAACGCATAGACAATATTAACCACCAACAAGAAAAACGCGGTGGGCGATAACAAGGGAAATATGATTGTCCAGAAGCGTTTCAACGGCCCGGCGCCATCGATGGCAGCCGCTTCAATAAGCGATTTTGGAATGGATTGCAGGCCCGCTAAAAAGAATAAAAAATTATAGCTAATTTGCTTCCACACAGAGGTAGCAACTACTAATGCCATTGCATCGTTACTATTAAGCAAATAGTCCCAAGCGATGCCATTTTGCTTGAGTACATAAGCCACTATACCTATCGACGGCGCAAATAAAAAAGACCACAACACCCCAGCAATTGCGGGTGCCACAGCATAAGGCCAGATTAGCAAAGTTTTGTAGACCATCGCGCCTTTAATTACGCGATCAGCCATGGTGGCGAGCAGCAAGGAAATCGATAAACCCAATACCGCTACCAGCACACTAAATACGGCGGTAGTGCGAAATGACGCTAAGTAATGACTATCGTTAAATAGGTATTTAAAATTTTGCAGACCCACAAACTCGGTGTTGATGCCGAAAGCATCCTGCATCAAAAATGATTGATACACCGCTTGTGCCGCAGGGTAAAAAAAGAATATTAGGGTAACGGCAATTTGCGGTGCTAGGAGCGCATACGGCAACCACGCTGATTTGAACACCACCCGCTTTTCCACGGCATACTCCTGTGCGACAAATTTATTATTTTTCGAGTTTGGTCTGGCTGAAGACCCTCTTTTCCCTGCAAGGCACTATCTTACGGGTCGTAATACATCTTCAGCCATTCATCAGCTAGCGTTAAACGGTCTAACGAGTACGATTGCTGGCTTCAAATTTACGCAGAATTTCATTGCCGCGTTTTACGGCGTCATCCATTCCAGCTTGAGCGGTTTTTTTGCCTGCAAGTACGGCTTCAATTTCTTCTTCAATGACTTCGCGACCCTGCACGTAGTTGCCGAAGCGTAGGCCTTTTGAGTTAGCTGTTGGCGATTTGAAATTTAGTTGTTTATAGGCAATATCCGCACCGGGCGTTTTATCAAAAAACCCAGATTTAACAGTAAGCACCTGCGCTGCATTCGTTATTGGCACATAGCCAGTTTGTTGCGCCCAGTTGGCCTGCACTTCAGTCTCAGATAAAAACGCAAAAAACTTGGCAACGCCTTTGTAGGCATTGTTAGTTTTGCCGCCCATGACCCAAAGTGAAGCACCACCGATGATAGAGTTTTGCGGCGCGCCAGCAACATCATCATGATAAGGCAGGAAGTTTATGGAGAACTCAAACTTTGCATTTTTGCGAATATTTGCTTGTGCACCGGAGCTCGACGTAAGCATAGCGCACTCACCGGAATAGAACTTGGCTTCGGCGTCATTGCGACGACCGGCATAGGTAAACACGCCGCGTTTATTCATGTCCGCTAGCATTTGAATTTGTCGCACATGCAGCGGCGAGTTGATCTTAAATTCTGCGTCCATGCCACCCATACCATTGGATTTTGTGCCAATTGGAATATTGTGCCAAGCGCTAAAATTTTCCACATGCACCCAAGATGGCCAGCCCGTGGTGTAGGCACATGTAGAGCCATTGGCTTTTAATTTGTCGGCAGCGACGTTAAATTCTTTCCATGTTTTTGGTGCTTTAGCGGGATCTAAACCCGCTTTTTTAAACGCGTCTTTATTGATGTAGAACACCGTCGTCGAGCTATTAAACGGCATGGATAACATATTACCCGCGCTGTCGGTGTAATAGCCTGCTACGGCGCTCACGTAAGCTTTCGTATCCATCGGAACGTCCGCGTCTTTCATGAGCTGGTACACGGGTTTAATGGCACCCTTAGCGCCCATCATGGTAGCAGTTCCCACTTCAAATACCTGCAAAATATGGGGCGCATTACCGGCGCGATAAGCGGCGATGGCGGCGGTCATAGATTCTGGATACGTGCCCTTATAGACCGGCACAACTTTGTACAGTTTTTGGCTATCGTTAAATTTATTGGTGAGCTCGGCCACGCGATCACCCAACGCGCCCGCCATGGAGTGCCACATTTGTACTTCGGTTTGCGCGTTGACTGCTGCTGAAAAGCTCAGGGCAATGGCTAAAGCCGTTACCTGCCAGAGGGGTTTAGCTGCGGAATTTTTTTGATTATTTTTATTCATTGCATTGTCTCCAAGAACAAGTTTAGTGTTTTATTTAAGCTTCGATTTAGGCCCGTTGCATCCCGCAGCTAGGCTTAATCTGCTGCACCGCAGCATGAAGCCACTAGCAATTTAGTGTACACGAAAATGTGTTTCGCTCTGATGACAGGGATGGTGGGAATGGCAGATGTTCACTGAGGCATCCGCGCAAAAACAAAAAGGCACCAACAATTGCTGGTGCCTTCAGGGTAATGCGCTCAGACCGAAACTTGGCTAGTCTTTTTTACGCAATATTTGCGTCACATCGGTCTTCAGCGCGGATCGAATCGAACCAAAAAAACCGCCCTTCTTTTCGGCCTCTGGAGGCGCTTCTTCAATAATATACTTTGTTCTGTTTGCGGTACTGGTCGTAAACTGGGTGTTTCCGGTAGGCGTCACAACGCGCCGGTTGAACACCTTAAAGTCTGATTCTTTGCCGATGAGCGTTTTAGCCAACTCTTCTAGCGATGCGGTACCAATTGCGGAAGGTTCTAAAGTGTAGGTAGTGGGACCAAACTCATCCATATTCTTCATCTTAAATCGCACAACGCCATTTTCATAGTCGCCTATAATTTCTACGGCACATGAAACTTCCATCGCGATTGTAAAGGTTTCTCCGATCACATTACGACGTTCATTATGGTGCTGCTCAGAGGTAAATTTCAGCCCGCCCTGCCACAAAATATTGCGGAAGCGTTCAATTTTTTCTGCATCCAGCTTCACCGTAAAAAAACTCGGGCTGGTGCGTTTGAACGTTATCGTTGCCACGTCAAAATGCTCAGTATCTTTGATGAGCTTCGTACGGTACTCAATACGATACTCTTGTTGCACTAGCCCTTTAAATCGCCCCACATCTTGCATATCGTACACGCGCGGGCAAACAGGCTTAAGCACATTAAGTTGTTTGAACAACTCATTCACATAGAAATACGCTTCGCGCATGGCTTTATCAACTATCGCCGCGCTAGATGTGATGGTCGCGGTTTTAGCCGCTTCTATATTTTTTGCGTTCTCGGCTTCTTTTTTTAGATCGTCGAGTAGACCCATGATGCCTCCAGCAGTTTTGATGAGTGCGGTGTGCGCTTGTTACGAAGAAAACATCGAATGATTTATACTAAATTGGCGGCCGGTAACGCAAAACTTGCGGCTACACAAAAAGTAAAAAACCTAGCGAATGAATCACATCATAGACAATGCACGTCGCTAAAACAACTATTTTAAGCTATCTAGCGCGACTTTTGTCAGCGCTAGCTTAAACTTGTCGAATACAATCGTATTATCGTATTGCGGAGGTGCAGTCTCTAAGGCTGCGTCGACCCAAAATAATTATCTGGTAAACACATGAAAGCCATTCTTGCACTCGACCAGGGCACTACCAGCTCTAGGTCCATTTTGTTTAACCATGCGGGCGAAATTTTGGGCCAGGCGGCGCAGGAATTCACGCAAATTTTTCCGCAGTCAGGTTGGGTAGAACATGATCCATGGGAAATTTATAATTCTCAGCTAGGCACCGCCCAAAACGTGATTAAAGCAGCAAATCTTGAAAGCGCTAGAGACATCGCCATCGGCATCGCCAACCAGCGTGAAACAACCGTGGTTTGGAACCGCGCGACTGGACAGCCAATTTATAACGCGATTGTTTGGCAAGATCGACGGACGTCCGATTATTGCACTGCGCTTAAAAAGCGAGAGCTCGGCGGCATGATTTCGGAAAAAACTGGTTTGGTATTGGACGCCTATTTTTCAGCGAGTAAAATTCGCTGGATACTTGAAAACGTGCCTGGCGCTAGAGCTGATGCAGAGGCCGGTAAGCTGGCTTTTGGCACTATTGATACTTGGCTGTTATGGAATCTGACGGCCGGCGTTGTCCATTGCACCGACTACACCAACGCTTCACGTACGCTGCTGTTTAATATTCACACGTGTATGTGGGATGAAGAATTGCTAGCGCTTTTTGAGATTCCGGCGGCTATGCTGCCACTAGTGGTCGACACCAGTGGCCTCGTGGGCATGACCAATTGCGACGGCCTACCCAAAGGTATCCAAATCGCAGCCCTTGCGGGCGACCAACAGGCAGCCCTGTTCGGTCAAGCTTGTTATAGCCCAGGCATGGCCAAAAACACCTACGGTACTGGCTGCTTTATGCTGATGCATACCGGTGAAAAACCCGTTGCATCTGACAATCAATTGCTCACAACAGTGGCATGGAGTATCAATGGCGTCACCCACTACGCGCTGGAGGGTAGCGTATTTATTGCCGGCGCGGCAATTCAATGGCTTCGGGATGGCTTAGGTATTATCGGAAACGCCGCAGAAGTTGAAGCACTCGCAGCATCGGTTCCAGACACTGGGGGCATCTATTTTGTACCGGCATTTGTCGGCTTGAGTGCACCACATTGGGATCAAAATGCGCGCGGCGTTATTGTGGGCATCACCCGCGGTACCACCAAAGCGCACTTAGCCCGCGCGGCGCTTGAAAGCATTGCCTTTCAAAGCGCGGAACTCGTCATGGCAATGCGCGATGATGCAGGTATACCTTTGACCGAAATTCGCGTTGACGGTGGTGCTACAGTAAACAACTTACTGATGCAGTTTCAAGCAGATTTGTTGGGTAGAAGCGTCGTTCGCCCAAAAATAACCGAAACCACAGCCCTTGGCGTCGCCTATTTGGCCGGACTTGCCGTTGGTTTTTGGAAAGATCAAGAAGAGATCGCAGCACTTTGGGCCAAAGAGCGCATTTTCATCCCCTCTGACGGACGGGACGAAGCCTATGCCAGACTGCAGGGTTGGTTGCGCGCCGTAGAACGATCGCGCGGCTGGGCTTAATTTAACACAGCATGAGCAACACCAAGGATTTACAAAACCCGAAATTCCGCCGCTAGAATAGCTAAAAGATGCCCGTAAATCGGGCATCTTCTGTGGGTTCTAAGTCAGGTATCTACCGAAAAAAACAGCAACAATTAATCCGGTAATTCATCCGGCGCAATCACGGCTTTTAACGTCAAACCAGTAATACCATCTTCTGGATCTTTGGCTACAAACCACCAGATAGCACCTTTTTTCAACGAAACATCGCCGTCAACACCTGTCAGTAATTTAGACGCCACGTGGCCCAAAATCGGTTGATGCGAGACGATGATCACGTTTTTTTCATTATCTGGCCATTGCGCTTCGCGCAAAATCGAAAACGACGTGGCATCGGGCGCCAGCGTTAGGCAAACGCGAAAATCATCGGTCAAAGCACTCGCAGTTTGCGTGGCCCGCTTGGCTGGGCTCGATAACACCTCCCAATGTTTGTCGGTAGTTTGCTTGAGCCAACGCGCCATTTTAGCCGCTTGCTTTTTACCCTTATCGCTTAACTCGCGCTTTAAGTCTTCGTCATGGGTTTGGGCGTCGGCGTGACGCCAAAGGATTAGATTCATTGGGAAACTCTCTTAAAAAAATAGAAAAATGCAACTACAGCAAAACGCTCAACCACATTAAACCATTACGGCAATATTTTTGCGATAGTCATAATTTTGAAATATTAATTTACCGTTAAGCCAAACTACGAATCACTGCAATGGGCGGTGTATTTAGCGCGTTGCGTGTCCCGATAAGCCCCGCCAATGCCACGCCGAGCCCACCGCCTATTAAACCTATTAGCGGTATCAGGGTGTTAACTTTATAAGGAACGCCAAAAACTTGGTCAGACAATACTGCCGCTAGGCCTAGCGCGCCGGCGCTTGCGACTGCTCCTGCCAACAGGCCTATCGCTAAAAATTCAGCGAGCTGCAAAATCATGAGCTGCCGTCGATTTGCGCCCAACGTGCGCATAATAGCCGCATCGTAAACACGTTCATCTTGGGTGCTGGCGATGGCGGCGTAAAGCACCACCAAGCCAGCTGCCAAGGTGAATAAAAATACGAAAGAAACAGCATTGCCCACTTGATCCGAAATCGCGCGAACCTGCGTCATGATAGCGGTCATGTCTATCACTGTTAAGTTCGGAAACTGTGCGATCAGTTTGCTAATTGTCCCTTCGTTGCCCTCGGGCAAATAGAAACTGGAAATATAGCTTGCGGGTAAATCCTTCATCAAACCTGGACTGGCAATTACAAAAAAGTTTGGCTTAAAGTTATCCCAATTCACCGAGCGCAAGCTTGTTACCTTTGCTGTGTATTTGGTGCCGGCAACGTCATAAGTTAAGCTATCGCCCACGCGGACGCCTAGCGTGGTGGCAATGCCTTCTTCCATAGAATACGCCGGTTCAGCGGCATTTTCGGGTGTCCAATACGTGCCTGAAACGATCTTGTTTGAGTCAGGCAAGGGTTGCGACCAAGACAAATTAAATTCCCGTTCCACCAAACGCCGCGCGCGATCATCTTTGAATTTAGTGGGCAAGATTTTCTCGCCATTCAGCGCCACCAAACGGCCGCGAATCATCGGCGCTAAAGAGTCAGCAGCGGAAGTCTCCAATTTATTGTCGCGATAAAATTGCGCAACTTTTGTCACCTGATCATTTTGAATGTTGATCACGAAGCGGTTAGCCGTACCGTCCTTCAATTTTGTTTGCCACGCACCGATTAAATCAGAGCGCACCAACGTCAGGAGCAACAAGGCCATGATGCCCAACCCCAGTGCAACAATCTGAATCAAGCTTGAATTTGACCGGCGCTTCATATTTGCAATGCCATAGCGCCATGCACCGCTGGCTGCAATCCGGCCCCGGCCTGCAAGGTTAATCAGTAACCAGCCAGCGCCACCAGCCACGGCCAAAATAATGACAAAACCACCCGCCGCAATTAGCCCTAATTTCACATTACCAGCCTGCCAAACAATCAGTGCCAATAGGGTGAAGAAGCCTAATACATAGGCACTTACAGCCGTTGCATCAAGTGGGTTTACGTCGCGTCGCAATACCCGAAGCGTAGAAACTTTGCGCAGTGCAAGCAGTGGTGGCAGGGTAAAACCAAACAGCAGTGTTATGCCAATTAAAGCCCCTTGCAACACCGGCGTAGCGCTTGGTGGCGGTAACACAACCGTAAAATACTGCGATAACAACGCCCCCAAAACAGCTTGTGCTGCGTAGCCAAACAAGCTTCCAGTTGCTACAGCGATGATGCCGAAAGCCACAAACTGCCAAAAGTTAAGTCCAAAAATATCACTTTGCGAGGCGCCTAAGCAGCGCATCATCGCAGCACTATCGACCTGGCGTTGCGAAAAGCGGCGCGCCGCTAAAGCGACAGCAACAGCCGCAAGAATAACCGACAGCAAGGTTGCCAATCCTAAAAATCGTTGGGCCCGATCAAGCGCGGTGCGCACTTCAGACCGCGAATCGCGCACAGTTTCGATGCGTTCACCGCGCACCAGCGATGGCGTCAGTTCAGTTTTAAACATTTGAATTGCTTTGCCTTCGCCCGCCAGCAATAAACGATAGGTTACTCTGCTGCCTACCTGCACCAAACCCGTTGCCGCAAGATCAGATTCGTTTAGCAATACCCGCGGCATTACCCCAAAATACTCTAGGACACTATCTGGTTCTTTAGTGAGCAGGGCCGCAATTTTAAGCTGCGCGTTGCCTACCTTTAGCACATCACCTATATTCATGCTGACCCTTGCGAGCAGTGCTTCAGGGACCCATACCGTACCCACTTCAGGTACGCCAACGGCTTCCCGATCAGGCGCCCCAACGCTATCAGCAATACGCAGTTTTCCCCTTAGCGGAAAACCCGCACTTACGGCTTTAATTTCGGCTAAATTTACGCCCTGCCCTTTATCCACATCACCGGATACCATGCTCGGGAAAGTAATCGTTTGCGCCGCTGTTAACCCTAATGCCTGGGCGCGATTGCGTGCGTCTAATCGTGTTGGCTTGTCCGAAATTAGGGTCGCGTCCGCGGCAATGAGCTCATTGGCTTGGCGATTCAGCGCCCCCTCAACACGATCGGCAAAAAAGCCCACGGTTGTTACACTCGCCACAGCGATAAACAATGCGGCAATCAGAACGCGGGCTTCACCAGCGCGCCAATTGCGGCGGAGCATTTTTAACGATAAATAAAAAATTTTCATTTAACTAGTCCCACGCTATTTACCATTATTCCCCCTCAATCAACACACCATTGTCAATAACTAAGCGTCGTGCACAGCGCTTGGCCAGCGTATGGTCATGCGTCACTAAAATTAACGTGGTGCCGCGTTCACGGTTAAGTGTAAACAATAAATCTACCATCGCGGCCCCCGTTTTGCCGTCTAAATTGCCGGTAGGCTCATCCGCAAAAAGCAGCTTTGGCTCTGTCACAAACGCTCGGGCAATCGCAACGCGCTGCTGTTCCCCGCCTGAAAGTTGTTTTGGATAGTGCGTCATGCGTGAGCCTAGGCCGACCCGCTGCAAAATTGTTTGCGCGCGTGCTGTGGCGTTAGGCGCACCGCTCAATTCCAGAGGCAGCATGACGTTTTCAAGCGCAGTCAACGACGGCAGCAACTGAAACGACTGAAACACAAAACCCACCCGCTCGCCCCGCAGCTTCGCGCGGCCATCTTCGCTTAAGGTAAAAATAGACACGCCATCAATTTTTACCTCACCGCTCGTGGGCGTATCCAGCCCCGCCATTAGCCCAAGCAAGGTTGATTTACCCGAACCCGATGCGCCGACAACGGCAACCGTGTCACCAGCTGCAACGCTAAATGTGACGTTATTCACAATAGTCAGCTTAGCCTCGCTGGTTGTGACTTCCTTTAATAAATTAGTGACTTCAACAACCAGGGAGATGGCCGCGACTTGCGCCGGTACGACCGTGTTTACGTTAAGACTCATGGGGGGAAATTTAAAGAAGTGAGAAATTTAGGAGAACTGCGCAGACAACAACCAAAAGCACGCTGAGATTTGATCCGCTCTAAGTTGGATCAGTATCGACAAATAACTTTACGCTATTTTAATGGCGGCGGCTTAAGTAAAGATTAAGGATTTGATCCGCGGTTACTACCGCGAACCTTATCTTTAGGCTGCAAACGCCAAAATCAAGACTGTATACATAAAACACTTTCAAGAAACATCTCAAATAATGGCTGTAGATGCCCTATTTTAGGCTATCTACAGCCACAAATTAGGTTTAGTGGCTTTAAACTATCCCGTCATCAATTTAAAATAATTGACGCGTAAAACTTGGCTAGTCAACGTTAACCGAGAAAACGCATGAAAATTAAACTGAACCTAAACCCAATCTCCCGCCTAGTCTCGGCTGTTTGCATGCCCTTAGCCGGGTTCACACTCGCATTGGTGGTAGGCGGCTGCGGCGATGCGGAGCAAGAAAAAACAACCGCTGAGCGCCTCAAAAACGCCTATAAAGACCTAGACAAAGAGCAAGCGACGGAAGCGGCCATCACACGGCGGCCCGCGGATTTTATGGAAACTATTAAGACTGAGCTAGATCGGCCCCGCAACACCGGCAACGATGCACAAGCCGATCAAACAATCGCAGAAACTAAAGCAAAATCAAGCGGTTTAGACCAAGCGACGCTGGCGCCAACAGCTGCATCACAAACCCCTCCGCCGGTGACGCCCCAAGTGCGCAGCACAGCTGGCGCGCCGGAGCTAAATACGCCGCCAAATACGTCGCCAGCGGCTACGCTACCCACGGCGGCATCGACGGCAGCGTTCACCGAGCCGTCGAAATTGAAGCAAGAGCAAAGCGTAACAACCGCGCCGGTCGTGATCACACCAACGGCAAATAACGCGACCACGGCAGCGGTCATTGCGCGCCCGCCAGACCTTAATAATGCCGACCGAAACGCGCGACCTGTCGCTCGGCGAGAGCCGGAATTTCCAATAGAGGCTAAGCAGCGCGGGGTAGAAACCGGCGTGGTTCGGGCGCGGGCAACGGTAAACAGCGCGG
>JANNXI010000296.1:0-6346 GCA_031409495.1 Betaproteobacteria bacterium | reverse complement strand
GTTAAACCGTGCTTATTTAGAAGCGCTGCGTGCCGACTATGCGGTGAGCGCGCACGGCGTGGGGTTGTCGTTAGGCGGCACGGATCCACTAGATTTAGTGCATTTGGCAAAATTAAAAGCGCTGGTAGATTGGCTCGAACCCGCATTAATTTCGGAACACTTGTGCTGGGTAGGTGTGGATGGTCGATTTAGCAACGATCTTTTACCGTTGCCATACACCGAGAGCGCCATTGCGCATGTGGTCGATAGAATAAATGCGGTGCAGGACTATTTAGCACGGCCGATTTTGATAGAAAATTTATCAAGTTATGTGGCTTTCTCGACCTCGACAATGCCGGAATGGAAGTTTGTTAACACCGTTGCCTCACGCAGTGGTTGTAAAATTTTATTGGACATAAATAATATTTTCGTCAGCGCAAGTAACCACGGACATGCTGTAGATGCTTATATATCCGGCATCTCCAGCCAGTATGTTGGGCAAATGCATTTGGCTGGGCATACCGTAACGGACTCATTGTTAATCGATACCCATAGCGCACCTGTGTGCGAACCGGTCTGGCAATGGTTTGCAGCCGCTGTTGCAAAATTTGGTGCGCAACCCACAATCGTTGAGTGGGATAGCGATATTCCGGCTTGGTCGGTGTTGCATGCGGAAGCGCTCCGCGCAACACGCATCATGGCTGGCCCAGCATGTTGAAGCCTGTCGAACAGCTAAATGCGCTGACTGCTGCATCGGCTGCAGCGCCCTCATTGCTTGCCGTGCAAAGGCAATTTGCGCAGCAACTGTGGAATCCACAGGCATCAATAACCAAGAGTGACAATGTGAGCGTTGAAACTGTCGTGAATTTTGGCGCCGGGATGGGCGTTTATCAAAACAATACGCGACTTACCTTGCTGAGCGTGGTGCAAACGACGTATCCCGTCATTACAGCGGTGCTTGGGGATACATTTTTTACGGGGCTAGCACGCAGCTACGTGATCACAACACCGTCTACCTCGGGCAATTTGCATGGCTATGCCAATAAATTTAGTGCATGGCTAACGCAATGGCTTGGTGCGTTGGCCGATCGAGAAGAAGCGGCCGAGCTTGCGTATCTGCCTGATTTAGCGGAATTAGAGTGGTGTATGTATGAGGCTAATTTCGCCGCTGATAGCGCACCGTTTGATTTTAGTGCGTTACATGCAGTAAACCCAGCACAGCAGGGCGCGTTATGTTTTAAGTTACACCCCAGTTGTGCAGTGCTTCATAGTAATTTTCCAGTGGCACAAATTTGGCGGGCGCATCAAGCTGCCGATGTTGGGACGCCAAAAACATCCAACAATAGCGGTGCGGATATGGCTGTTGATTGGGATGCCGTGCCGGAACGCTTACTACTATGGCGAGAACGCCTATCGCAATATGAAATTACGGTTAAACTACTGAATTGTGATGCTGCATCGCATCAATTTTTGATCGGCTTAAGTGTGGGACTCGGGTTTGAACAAGCTGCTAGCAATGCCCTAGTAGTGGATGCGGCGCTTGATTTACAGGCACTATTACTGGATAAAGTGCATGCAGGTGTCATCGTGGGTTTTGTGCTTCCTGCTGAAGTGTTGCCAAGTTAGCGTCAACTGTGTCTTGATCGAGATGTTAATTTTAGAGTTGGATAATAGGGTTTCTAACGTATTTTACGGAAAGAGTGATGATGAATATTCGATTTTTAGCGTCTTTTGCGCCGATGGTGGTGATGCTTGGTGGTGTGTTGAGTGGGTCATCCGTTGCCTTGGCACAGCCAGCCGCAACGGCACCTGCCGCAGCAGCAACTGCAAAACCAGCAACGGTAGCGGCGGCGGCAAAGCCTGCGGCCGCGCCGAAATTTGATGCGGCGAGTGCGCTAAACCGCGCAGAACGCCAGCCGATGCTGGCTGAGCGGATTACCAAAGCGTTCTCCCTCATCGGGCAAAAAGTGCTCGAATCGCGCTCTAAGCGGCAGATTGATGAGGCTGCAGCGGATTTCCAATCGTCGCTAAAAGAACTCATTGCCACGGCACCAACGCCAGAAATTAAATCAAATTATCAATTGCTCGACCAGTTGTGGGGCGAATATCGCACCATCATTACCCGCCCGGCAACGCAAGAGAATCTAAAAGAGTTGTCTGAGCAAAACGAAGAGCTGGTTTGGATTGCAACCAAGGGCGCAAATTTAATTGAAGCTTATGTAAAGACGCCGCAGGGCGATTTAATTGCAGTAGCGGGCACTGCACGTATTCTTTCGCAGCGTATCGCTAAGCTCTATTTATTCCGCAGCTGGGGTTTGCGCGATAACGTGGTGGTGACCAACGATTTAAAGGCTGCTGAGGCTGAATACCGCGCAGCCATTACGCGCCTTCTTGGCGCAACGGCCAATACACCGCAAATTAAAAGTGAATTGGCACTTGCTGAAACTCAATGGCAATTTTTGAAAGCGGCAATTGTAAAGTTAGATGCGAATCGCACCTCAAAAATTGAACTAGAAGCAGTGGCTAAGTCTTGCGATAACATCACCGAACTCATGGAGCGGATTACTAAGCTTTATGAGGGGCTCAAGGTTTAGCGGCTTAAGCTGCAGCAGTTTATCTCTTAGCAGCTCAAGCTTTAGGAATCGGCCCCGGCAGGAAATCAGTAAGCACTGTTGGGGCAAGTTTTGCATCTACCGCGCGACGTTGGTCGAATACATAGCAATCACCATCATAGTGGGCATGGCCGCACTCCTCAAAGTATTTCAATATGCCACCGTCGAGCTGGTAGACGTGTTGAAAGCCATTTTTTTGCAGCAGCGGCGCGGCTTTTTCGCAACGGATACCGCCCGTGCAAAAACTGACGATCGGTGTTTCTGGCGGCAGATGTTGCGCCTGCATTTCGGCTTTAATTTGTGCGCTGATTTCGGACTCGCGGCTCGCAAAAGAGCGAAAATTATCCAACCCCAAATTCAGCGCGCCATGAAATGTGCCTGCCGCAACTTCATAGGTGTTGCGGGTATCGAGCATCAGCACGCGGTGGCCCGCGTCGAGCCATGCTTTAAGTTCCTGCGCCGTTAGGCGCGGTGCGGGTTGCAGCGCTGGATCTACATCCGGACGGCCAAGGGAAATAATTTCCTTTTTGATTTTAACCAATAAGCGATTAAATGGCTGGGTAGGTGAAAGACTTTCTTTCACCACCAAATCAGTAAATTCAGCATACTTACGCAGGGCGCTTAAAAATGTAGCAATTTGGATTTGGCTACCTGCCATAAACATATTGATACCCTCTGGAGCCAGCAAAATAGTGCCTTTCAAGGCATTTTGTGCCGCCAAATTACGTAGTTGGGCGCGTAAATCGTTGATGTCAGTCAGGGTTATAAATTTGTAAGCGGCAATGTTTAAAATAGTCGCTTCAGTTTGGGCTAATTGGGGCATGGTAAAAATACTACAAAATATAGCGCGCTAAATCTTCTGATTGCGCGAGGCGGTTTAAATGGCTGTCTACGTATTGAGCCGTAATCGTGACGGCAGCACCTGCAGTTTCGGGCGTGAAAGAAATTTCTTCTAGGAGCTTTTCCATAATGGTGTAAAGCCTGCGTGCACCGATGTTTTCAGTTTTTTCATTAACGGCAAAGGCAATTTCGGCCATGCGCCGCACAGCTTCCCGCGTAAAACTTAAGGCAACACCTTCGGTATTAAGGAGAGCTTCATATTGCTTTGTTAAGCAAGCATCCGTACTGGTTAGAATTTTTTCAAAGTCCTCTACCGATAGCGATTGCAATTCCACCCGAATAGGTAAGCGTCCCTGTAGCTCGGGAATTAAATCGGATGGCTTTGCTAGGTGAAAGGCGCCGCTGGCGATAAATAAAATATGGTCAGTTTTGATCATGCCGTATTTGGTCGAAACTGTCGTACCCTCAACCAGTGGCAGCAAATCGCGCTGTACACCTTGGCGCGAAACATCGGCGCCACTGTTTTCTGATCGGCTGACAATTTTGTCGATTTCATCTAAAAAGACAATGCCATTTTGCTCAACATTACTGACCGCGCGGGCTTTTAGATCTTCGTCGTTGACCAATTTTACGGCTTCTTCATCGGTGAGCACTTTTTGTGCTTCCTTCACAGTAAGTTTGCGCGTACGCGATTTACCGTGACCGACATTTTGAAACATACCTTGGATTTGCTGCGTTAGTTCTTCCATGCCGGGTGGCCCGTATATTTCCATATTCCCGGGCAGGCTAGATACGTCAATCTCAATTTCTCTGTCGTCGAGCTTGCCTTCGCGCAGCATTTTGCGAAATTTTTGGCGCGTGGCGGAATCGGTGGGTTCAGCAGCATCGGCTTTGTTGTAAAAATCAAAGCTACGGGCTTGTGGCAAAAGGGCGTCCAGCAGACGTTCTTCTGCCTTATCTTCGGCAG
The DNA here is from genome assembly GCA_031409495.1 of Betaproteobacteria bacterium. Lineage (GTDB taxonomy): Bacteria > Pseudomonadota > Gammaproteobacteria > Burkholderiales > Usitatibacteraceae > JANMDR01. Next base: position 1,948 of record JANNXI010000296.1, on the reverse strand, counting down.
CTGCCCGCATTTTCTGGGTTTCGGTTTCGCGCATTTGTTTGATGGCGATTTCTACCAAATCACGAATGATGGTGTCTACGTCACGTCCAACATAGCCCACTTCGGTAAATTTAGTGGCTTCCACCTTGATGAATGGCGCATTGGCAAGCTTTGCCAAGCGTCGGGCAATTTCAGTTTTGCCTACACCGGTGGGGCCGATCATTAGAATATTTTTGGGCGTAATTTCATGGCGTAGCGGTTCGGCAACTTGCGAACGCCGCCAGCGGTTGCGCAGCGCTATAGCGACCGCTTTTTTAGCGGCAGCTTGGCCAACAATGTGCTTATTGAGCTCGTGAACAATTTCCGTGGGTGTCATCATGGCGTCAGGCTATTCGAGGGTTTCAATGGTGTGATGCTGATTGGTGTAAATGCACATGTCACCAGCGATGGTGAGTGATTTTTTAACGATTTCTGCAGGCGAAAGATCGGTGTTTTGCAGCAGTGCCATGGCCGCCGATTGGGCGTAGGCGCCGCCTGAGCCAATTGAAAGTAAGCCATATTCGGGCTCTAAAATATCGCCATTACCGGTAATGATGACTGACGTATACCGATCAGCAACGGTGAGCATGGCTTCTAAATTGCGCAGTACTTTGTCGGTGCGCCAGTCTTTGGCGAGCTCTACAGCCGAGCGCATTAAATTACCTTGGTGCTTTTCGAGCTTAGCTTCAAATCGTTCGAACAGAGTAAACGCATCTGCCGTTGCACCAGCAAAACCCGCCAAAATTTGTTCTTTGTATAAACGCCGCACTTTGCGGGCAGAACCTTTGACAATGATATTGCCCAAAGTGACCTGCCCGTCGCCGCCCATGCAAACACAATTGCCGCGCCGCACGCTCAAGATAGTGGTGCCATGGAATTGCTCAAGAGCCATAATGATTGCTGCTTTTCTAAAGGCGCTGATGCTTGTAGATGCCCTACTTCGCAAAGGACTACCTTCGTGGCGTGGGGTTTCTACAAGGGGAGGCGCGGGGACGTTTAGGAGAGTTCAGGGTGGGCAGACAGGTTACAAGGTCTTTTTGCGCATCAACATGGCATGTTTTTGCATGCCAAATACTTCTAAAAAAGCTGCGACGAGTTCGTTTAAATTAGACAGAATGATCCGCTTTTGTCCGGACTGCAGACTGCGAATAGTTTCAAAAAAGTAGCTCCCTGCAGCAAAATCCACGCGCATTAACGCCCCCATATCGATCACCACTTCTTGCACGTTGGACGCATGTACTGACAAAGCCATGGCGATGTCTTTACTTTCCAAATTAAAAACGCCCTTTAGCGGATAGCCCAACGGCGTCACAACACGCGTATCAATCTTGGGCGCATCTTCTTGGTCGGCGGCACCAGTAGGTCGCGTAATCGTTTCCCATGCCGGTGGCGACATTTCAAAGGCGACGGCATATTCTAAGCCGAGTTCTTCGTACTCCGCTAGCTTGCCGTCGCTCACATATAACTCAAACATAAATGACCAAAAGCCTAGGGCATGCTCTTTATCAGCGCCGGTTGCTTTGATGCGGGCATGAAGCAGTGCTTCTAAATCAGCAAAGTGGTTAAACCAAAGATGCATTTTTGCGCGCCGCACCCGCTGGAGCAGCATGGCAAAAATTGCCGCTTCTTCAGTCTCAATAGTTTTGATGCGGCCTAAATCTACACGCGCGGACCCAAGTAGTTTAATGAAAGTCTCAAGGCGATCAATTTCAGTCATCATCGAACCGTCGGCTGCGGGTGAGAATTGAAAAAAATCTTTGTGCTCGCGCTTCTCTTTGCGACGTGGATCTACCGTATCTTGCGAATCGGCCCAACCTGGTGGTGAACGCTCAAATTTGACGGTAAATAGCATCGATAGCGCATCGAATTCGCTACGATTTCCGGTGATTTGATAAAAATCGAACAGCGTGAGCCAAGTACGAATATTAAC
>JANNXI010000295.1:0-2728 GCA_031409495.1 Betaproteobacteria bacterium | reverse complement strand
GCCGTATGTGCGCGAAGATGAAAGCAGTCGCGCAAAGGCGGTGGTGCAAAATCTATCGAAAACCTCGTTTGCCATCGCATTGCTGTTTACGATTTTTATCGCCGTGTCATGTGGATTGGCTTGCGCGCAACTTGCGGAATTAAACTACGGGAGGGTATTTAAAGTGGTTGGCCTGGCAATATTGGCAGCGGCGGGAATGTGGCTTTATATGCTTTGGCGCTTAAAAGTGCGGCTGCAAGGTTACACCGGAGATTGCCTAGGTGCCACCCAACAGCTGTGTGAGGCGACGATTTACGTGAGTGTGGCTGCAGCAATCGCGACGTTGTAGCGCTGCTATGCCAATCATTTATTTAGTGCGCCACACCACACCGAATGTTCCGAAAGGCATGTGTTATGGGCGACTAGACGTTGCACTAGCGCCGTCATTTACGGCTGAAGCCAGTCTAATTGCCGTTGTACTGCGTGAAGCAAAAATTACTGCGTTTTACACGTCACCCGCACAGCGCTGCGGCCAACTCGCACAATTTCTAGCTGACGGTTCACCGGTGCATGTAGATGCACGTTTGCAAGAAATTGACTTTGGCGATTGGGAAGGTAAAAATTTTAACGACATTCCCCGTGCAGAAATTGATGCGTGGGCAGCTGATATCGAAAGGTATACGTTTCCGAATCGCGAATCACCCGCACTGTGTCGAATACGCGCGCAATCGTTTTATGAGGATTTAATGGCGCCCGCAACGCAAAACTGCGCGGTCATTGCGCATGGTGGCAGCATCAAAGCTCTACTTAGCATCGTCGCCAATAAGCCGCTCGGTGCAGTGGCGGCGTGGGAGATTTCGTTTGGCGCTGTCGTTGCCATTAAAATTTAGCGCTGTGGTAGTCATCAAACGATGTTCGATTAGCGCGCCAAGTGTTCCAAGTAAAGCTGCTCCACCCGAGCACGTGCCCAAGGTGTACGACGCAAAAAAGTTAAGCTAGATTTCACCGTTGGGTCATGCGTAAAACAGCGCACCGGAACCGCTTGCGCCATTGCGTCCCAACCAATGCTTTCGGATAAATCCGTCACTATTTTGGCTAGGGTAATGCCATCTAGCGTGGGTGGGGTGGGCGTGTTTGGCGTATTAGGTTTATTGTCCATGATTGGGGCGTGCGGGTTACTTTACGGCCGCAGGTGCTACTGCTGGCAGTGCGGACGCCGATGGGGCTGGCGCGTCAACCGCGATCAGCGCAAACAGGTTCAGCGCCTGCGTCGTCCTAATAATGGTTTGGGTAGCTTTTGCACCGGCAAACGCGTCACGGCCGGCTTTTGTTGCAATACTTAGCATGGCGATGCGGTTAAAGCGAGCGTAACGCCACCATCCGGACGACCCAAGCCGATGTAGCTACAACCTGTGGCGACATAAATTGGCGGCAGGGTGGCTGAGTAGGCCATAATTTTTGCGCGGTCGGTATCGCGTCCCAGCACAAATAGATAGCCGAGAGCGGTAACTTCAGCGATGTTTATAGAATTGGCAAAGCCAATGGAAGTAGCGAGTAGGCAAATAGTAAATAGCAGAAGAAATGATTTCAAAATATACCTTGCAATGGCTAGTGTGATTGGCTGAGGATGCCCTAAAATACGGCGTATTCAGGCATATGGCAATGGCAAGTTAGCGAAAATAGTAAGGTTGATGTGCGTGCCGCCAGACAAAATATTTGTGGCCAGAGACTTTTTAGGTCCCACTAGTATACGCCACCGCGATTCGCGCCCAGATTTGCCGATAAGACATTTACGCCACTTAAAGTGATGCATTCTGACTAGTTCTATAGCCACATCAGAGCGAGGGTTATCATAGAAAATCTTAATGTTTCGGATTTCCCAGCCTACGCGGGAAAGCCGATTCGTAGGGTTCTTCTATTCGAGCACTAACAATTTGGCAATGGACCAAGCGGCCACATTCGGTCAAGCCACTCAAAACTTTTAGCGCCAACAAAAAGCTGGATGTCAAAACACGGTATTGAATGGTAAAAAACAAAAAAGCCCCGATTTAGGGACTAGTTCTTGTTTTTGCTTTGAAAATTGGACTTTATAAAACGGTAAAAAACTTCATACTGGCGGAGAAGGAGGGATTCGAACCCTCGATACGGGAGACCCGTATGCCGGATTTCGAGTCCGGTGCATTCGACCACTCTGCCACCTCTCCGGCGCTTCGCTGCTTGTCGAACGAGTGCAATTATAGCTTGTTTTAGCGCGTACTGACAGCGAGGTGCGCGCCGCGTGGCATAATTTAGGCTAATTTTTATTGAGGAAGTTATCATGGCGATTGTAGTTACGGGGGCGGCGGGGTTTATTGGTAGCAATATTATTCGGGCTTTAAATGCGCGTGGCGTGACGGATATTGTGGCGGTGGATAACCTTAAAAAAGCGGATAAATTCAAAAATTTAGTCGATTGTGAGTTCTCTGAATACGTCGACAAAGCTGATTTTTTAACGGTGGTGGAGTCGGGCGATTTAAATGGTGGTATCCGCGCTATTTTTCATCAAGGCGCGTGTTCTGACACGATGGAAACCGATGGCCACTACATGATGGAAAACAACTATCGCTATTCCCTCTCACTGATGGAGTGGTGTTTGGAAGAGGGCGTGCCATATCTCTACGCCTCCTCTGCATCGGTCTACGGCGATGGCAAGCAGTTTCGCGAAGAGCGCGAATTGGAAGCACCGCTCAATGTCTATGGCTACTCCAAG
>JANNXI010000294.1:0-6628 GCA_031409495.1 Betaproteobacteria bacterium | reverse complement strand
AACTCGGCCTTTCCAACAGCGTTTGGCCTTCAATAAGCGTCTGCCCGCCGTCCTTATAAAGCCCAATGCAATTGCACCCACGCGCGGCCTTAAGCGCAGCTATAAGCGCTGGCGCATGGGAAATAACCCAAACCTGCGTAACGCTTGCGGCCGCACAGATAAGGCGCGCTAACGGTGCCAGCAAGTCTGGATGTAGGCTGGTTTCCGGTTCGTTGAGCACCATCAAATTAGGTGGGCGTGGGGAAAGCAGCGCGGCAATCCATAGCAAGTAACGCAAGGTGCCGTCTGAGAGCTCGGCAGCGCCTAATGGCCGCAACAGCCCTGCCTGTTTAAACTTCAAGTGAAAACGTCCGTCTTCACTTACATCAACGGCAACAACCGCTCCCGGAAACGCGTCGGCAACTGCCTTTGCCAACAGGCTTTCGTCACCCACTTCAATAATGGTTTGCAATGCGGCGGCTAAATCGCTGCCGTCATGGCTGAGCACGGGTGTGCGGGTGCCCACGTGGGCTTGGCGTGCGGGTGCTAGGTAATCGGTACGAAAATGGTCGTAAAACCGCCAACCGCGCAATATCTCGCGCACGGCAAATACCTCAGGCGTGGCCTGCGGATCGGCAACGGCGGCAAATAAGCTGTCGTAAGTTGGCAAGCGCACATCGCTTACGTTCCAGCCGCGTCCATCGCGCACTTTTACAGCAGCACCTTCACGCACTACTAGCGCCCGCGCTGGCCTAAACGCCTTGCTATCACTCCCCGTAGCCCATATGCATTCATGCTTAATGATGGGGTCTAAATTAAATGCAGATGGCCCAAGATTACCTAAAAGCGGCAATCCCAGCGATATGGCATAACCAAAGTCCGCCCCCGCAAATCCCAATTGCAAACGCTTGGACTTATTTTCACTCCCCGTACCCTGCACCGGCACTTCCCCCATGCGCATTCGGCGCGAGACGTGCCTGGGCCCCGCCCAAAAAGTAGAGCTAAGCCCACCCTCCCTCGCCAAGGAACCAATCACCCCGCCCTGCGCCGTTTCAGCCAGTAGCCGCAAAGCCCGATATAAATTAGACTTCCCGCACCCATTCGCGCCAGAAATTAGGTTCAGCCCCGCAAGCGGCATGGTTAAATCGTAAAGCGTACGGTAGTGAGAAACAGCTAGTGTGTGCAGCATGGAAGGCGTCGCTTAAAAAGAGGTGGCAGAAAAGTGTACGCACAATATTGCCGCTGCTGGTGTGCATAGACGCTGTTTAGACGATACCAGAAAAAATTAGCCGCTGATAAGGGCGTGCAGTGGCTGGATGAATGGGCGCATGAGGTGGGGTGTTTTGGTTATTACCTACTTTGTTTCTTGCGTTTATTTAGCTCGGTTGATGCGTTGTAGATGCCCTAAATTAGGGTATCTACAGCCACTCAAATAGTATCAATTCACATTACTTCATTCCGATTAAGCTTCGCAAACGCTACTCGCAGCTAAGCAAAAACGCCACTGATTTTGTTTAACATTATCACCTCAGCCTCCCTCGCACAACATCAAAAATGATGTACAATTGCATCAATTACGATTCTCAGCTTGCACCTATTTAAGGAGCCGCGCTATGCGCACCACTATCACTATCGACGACGCACTGTATCAAAAAGCGCTTGAACTGGCTGACCCACAAATGGACAAGGCTGATTTATTTCGCGTGGCCATGAGCACGTTTGTGCGCGTGCAGGCGGCTAAGCGTTTGGCGGCCCTCGGAGGCGCCGCGCCAAACATGGCAGATGTGCCGCGCCGCCGTGAAGGCGTTGCTGGTAGATGAACGTACTTGCAGACACTTCCGTTTGGGTAGCGCATTTTCGCCGTGCAAATGCCACTTTGGTGGATTTGATGGAGAGCGATCGCCTGCTGGGTCATCCCTTGGTGTTGGCTGAAATTGCCTGTGGGACGCCACCCACTCCGCGTGAGCGTACTTTAAGTGATCTAGCGTTGCTAACACAAGCGCACTCGGCCAGCTTGCCAGAAGTAATGGCCTTCATCGAGCGGGAAAAACTCTACGGCGTGGGTTGCGGTTTTGTGGATTTAGCGCTGCTTGTAAGCACCTGCATCACACCTAACGCCCTGCTCTGGACGCTTGATAAAAACTTAAGTGATTTAGGCAAACGATTGGGCGTGGCCTTCGTGCCGCCTTTGCACTGATTAATGCGCCATGCAACATGCATCTACCACCCGCTAATCTCCGGTTAAAGCCAATGCAGCCACTTTCTACCGGCAATTAAAAAGTAAATACTACGTTAGTATATTTACAGGGGTTGAGCAATGACTAAAGAAGTTGTTTTTACGATAAAACTAGACCCAACATTGCGAGCCGATTTTATGGCTGAAGCTGAAGCCGCACATCGGCCCGCGTCGCAAGTGATGCGGGAGTTTGTACAGGGCCAGCGCGAAGCGCGGGAATACGACGAATTTCTAGGCCGCAAGGTGGAAGCAGCACGTGCTTCGGTGCGTGAAGGGATGGCGCACACTAACGACGAAGTTGAAGCCCAGTTTGCCGCTCGCCGTGCGTCCGCCAAAAGTTAGGCGTGAAGGATTTTTGGACGCCAGAAGCTATGCAGGATCGCTGTGATATTTGGAACTAAATTGCCGCTGACAATCCGCGAGCGGCCGCGCGAATAGATGCACTTTTTAGTGATGCCACGGCAACATTGGCTACTAATTCAAAGCTTGGTAAACCGGGCAAAATTCAAGGAACCCGTGAACTCCTTCCGCACGAAAGCTACCGCTTGGTTTACGAAATCAGCGGCGAAGCCGTGTGGATCCCGTCCCTCGCGCACGTTGCGCACCAGTGGCCTAGGGTTCGTGATTGATTAAGGTGCGAGTCGGGTCGGCGTGCGGGGTCAGCGTGCGGCGTAACGCTACTCCCTAGGGCTCACCCAAGCGTTGATTTCTGTTTTTTTACTCGTCACCACCCTGCAGATGCCTTAATTTAGGGCGTCTACAGCCGATACATGGTGAAAATCATTTGCGCCGACCAACTATTGCGCAGCGCAAATCTTGGTAATCTCCGCCAATACCTAGCGCTCCTGCGGCGACAGGCGTATCCACAGGGTGCTTATCAATTGCGCTGGTCGTCGACCCTACGGGTTTAACGTCGCCGATATGCACTGATTGGTGTGGCTTTCATCGGTTAGCTGATGCCGCACTGATGCCCGCCCACATTAAATCACGTACAGTTTTCCATCTCAATGATGGCAAAACCTTGCGCGGCGATGGCTTGTTCAACTGTGGCGTTGGCTGATTCAACGTGGCAAAAATTGCACTTCTCTGATATCAAAATCGATGGCGGTAAGCCCTTGGCGGTGAGATAGGCTTGACCATAACGCAGCACCGTGGCTTGGTCGCTTGCGTCGGCTGGCACCAAAATATCAAAGTGCATTCGCAGACCGTCTGGGCGCTGTACGTAGGTGTCATAAACTGATGTTTTCATTATTACCCTTCTGTTGTTTTAAAGTTGATTGGCGCATTTGCTTCAGCAAGTAATTGCCCGACAAATAGGCCCAGCGATAGGTCATCTACATGGCCAAATTGATGCGAGCGCAAATCGCCGTTCGCCGCGAAAACAAAGGTGCTCGGCGTGCCCTGCATTTGCCAATCTTGCATAGTTTTCGGCATTGGGTTGTTGCCCGTGTAGGCTGCTACCCCCACCGGAAAAGTCAGACGATATTCATGGATAAACGCCGCCAGCGCGTGTGGCTGCATGGCCTGATGATGCTCGAACACGGTGTGCAAACCGATCACAGTAAGGTTGGAATTTTTCGATAGATCGTGCAGTTTTTTAAGTTGCGGAATGCTGTGCATCACGCAGCCCGGGCATAGCATTTGAAACGCGCCCACCACCACCACTCTCCCCTTTAGTTGTTCTAGCGTGATAGCACTATCTGCGTTGAACCACTGGCTAACGGATAACTCGGAGTGCGGTGGCTTCATGGTGACGTCCTGATTTGTGGGGATTACTGATTAACTTTACCCGGCAATGATAAGTTACCTGAGCCCACTTTGAATACATCGACCACGCACAGCAAGGGATTGTGCATGCTTGCATTCACACGCAACGCAGCCGTAACGCCATCAAACATTGCGGCATTCACGACGCCTATGTCGTCAAATGGCACGCGAACGGTAAGCGAGTCTTTCTTGAAAATCGGATTCCAACCGGGGCTGTCGATAAGAATCGGTAGACCGGGCCACGTTTTGGGTAATTTTGGTTTGGCGTCTTTTGGAATATCTACAACTTTAAGTGCACTTTTTCCACAGGTATCGTCAGGTTGCAACACCACCCAGTGTGAATGCCATACGTTGCCATCGTTATTCGGATTGCCGTCGCCGTTCTCATCGAACAGTGGTGTGTCGTCAAAGTCTGGATGTACCGTGACTGCAAATGCAAGAATACCGGTTTTCGCCTCAAAACCGACGGTGGACGAATCAAGCGTGGTGGGCCACACATAGGAAAACACAGTGCTACCCGCGAGCTTGCCTGACTTACTAGGTTTGGATGCACCCGCTTTGCCAGACACCGCCATCTGGAACACAGCCACATTTCCGTCGGTGGTGATCTTGGTGTGAACCATATCGAACGGGGCTCTCACCGCTTTTTTTGGTGCTGTCGCAATACCGCCGCTGTGGTGACCGTGCGCCATCGCCAACCCGCTACCAAGCGCCAATACAATGCCCATCGACAAAATAGGCAAATTAGGCAAAATAGCCAACTGAGCAAGCTTATTTGTTTTCATGTGCTCCCCTTAAAGGTGTTTGTTCTGCTGTTTTTTCGCAAAGGCCATTCCCATGCGATACAGCTTGTATTATGGATACTCATTCTGTACTATTGGTGCTGTATTAATTTTAATACATACCTATTTGTACAAAAATGATGATAAAATCGGAGGATCGCCTATCAACCTTGCTAGAGCGCTTTCGACTCGGCACGCGCATGTCGTTCACAGGCACGATGTGTGGCAAGCATGTGTTTGCTCACGAAGCCAATAAAGCCTATTTGCATGTGTTAAAAAGAGGCACGATGGAGATTCGCCATCCAGGTGCTAAATCGGTACCTACACGAATCAAGGTTGATGCGCCCTCCCTCATCTTTTACCCGCGCCCCTTCACCCATCATTTTCATAACGCGCCCCGTGACGGCTCAGATTTTACTTGTGCAGAAATCGAACTCGACGGTGGTCAATCGCACCCTATCATGCAGGCGCTGCCATCGCTGGTGGTGCTGAGACTGGATGAGGTTGAAGGATTAAATGCATCGTTAAATTTGCTATTTGCAGAAACTGAACACGTGCGCTGCGGCCATCGGGTGTTGGCAGATCGGCTCTTCGAGGTGGTCCTGATTCAGTTGCTGCGCTGGCTGCTAGACCACCCTTCTCAGGCCAAGATCGACAGCGGCTTGTTGATGGGGCTATCATCACCGCAGCTAGCAAAGGCGCTAACTGCCATGCACGAATCGCCGGGCGAGGCTTGGACGGTTGAGCAATTGGCGCAGGCCAGCGGCATGTCGCGCACGGCGTTTGCGGTGAAATTCAAAGCGCTAATCGGCCAGTCGCCTGCAGAATACGTGGCAAATTGGCGGCTAAGCATCGCGCAGGCACGGTTGCGCGAAGGTGTGCCGCTAAAAATTCTCGCGAGTGAGCTGGGCTATAGCTCGCAATCAGCGTTAACGCGTGTGTTTACCGCAAAGCTAGGCGTTTCGCCGCGCGAATGGCTGGTTGCACACAGCTAGCTTTTACTTCAATAGCGAGCGCACGGTGCGCTGAATATAGTTGCGCGCGTCGTCATCGTCTTTGATAATCAACGCGCCCGATTTGTATAAAACGAGCAAGCCATGCACCGCCGCCCATGTCCGAATCACGCGGTCGCGCCGCGCTTTGGCAGGTTCTCCGCTTGCCGTACTTGTAGCTTCCGCAATCTGCATCATCTCTCGGAGTCGCGCGCCAAGTGCCGAGTTCATCGCAAACTCTTGGCTGAGCGGTAGGCGCAACATTAATGCATAGAGCTTAGCGTGCGTTAAGGCATAGCCTGCGTAGGCATCCATCACATCCGCGAATGCTGCGGGCGAATTGCGCGCGTTTGCGGCACCTCGGCACACGGCCATGAGTTCAGTAAATCCAACATCGGCAATGCGCATGATGATGTGCTCTTTATCTGAAAAATGCCGATACAACGCACGATGGTTAACGCCTAATTCAACTGCTAAACCGCGCAAACTAATTGACTCTATCCCATCGGTTTCGATGCGCTCGCGCGCTAGCCGCAGCACCTCGGCTTCTAAATTTCGATGATGGAAAGTTTCACGCTCAGTAGCCATTGCTTAGTTCTTCGTCAAAAGTTGCGTTGTTAAATGAAGATTGACTTGCACGATACCGTGCGCGTATAGTTGCTATGTCTCCATTGGAGACATAGCAACTATACGCGCATTAGCTTACTGCTACAAGCGTGGCCGCGCCAAACTTTCAAATGGAGCAACACGATGAATATGCAGAACAACCCGCCAGCGCCTCCCGGCCAAACTTCGAATGAACAGGCGTCGTTTGGCTTTCGCCAACGCGGCCACTTAGGCCCATTATTGCTTCGGCCCGTTGAAGTCGTTAG
>JANNXI010000293.1:0-15764 GCA_031409495.1 Betaproteobacteria bacterium | reverse complement strand
AAGCCGAAACAATTTATTCATATTCACCCGACGTCACGCTGGTTTTTTAAAACGTGGCCGGTTGAAAACGTGGTGGCGCTAATTTTGGAGCTGGGGCGTGCCGGGCAGCAGGTAGTGCTTACGGCTGCTCCGGCTGCAAACGAGCGTGAAATGATTGCGGCTATTAAGAAGCAACTTAAAGCGCCAATTGTGGATTTAACAGGTGCGTTAAATTTGAAAGAGCTTGCAGCACTGACCGCGAAAGCGCGCGCGTTTGTGGGCGTGGATTCCGCACCCATGCACATGGCCGCTGCCATGCAAACGCCGACAGTTGCGCTGTTTGGACCATCGGGCGAGCAGCAGTGGGGGCCGTGGGGCGTGCGAAATCGGGTGGTGACAAGTTTAGCGCCACATCATCGCTGCAGGCCTTGTGGAAACGATGGTTGCGGCGGCGGCAAGGTAAGCGAGTGTTTGACGCAGCTGCCGGTGTCGCCCGTGTTGGCGGCGTTGAATGAATTGTTGGCGGGGCAATGACGGTTGTTGCAGGCGTGAAAACGTCATTAAACATCGCCCTCATCCGCGCCAGCTATAACCCCTTTGGCGGCGCTGAAAAGTTTGTGGCGTCTGCCGTTGATGCACTCGCTGATACCGGCGCCAAGCTCACAATAATCACCCGAAAATGGCCTGCTGATGCCCGTAATACGGGCGTTTCCAAACGTATTATTAACCCAAAATACTTCACTTCTGTTGGTCGTGAGCGCACCTTCGCGCGCGGCGTTTCGCAATATCTTGCCACCGCAAATTATGATTTAGTGCAGTCGCACGAGCGCATCGTGGGCTGCGACGTCTACCGTGCGGGCGATGGCGTACATGCGATGTGGCTGCGGCATCGAGCGCCCACGCAAAGTGCTCTTGCGCGGGCGGGGGTGAAGCTCAACCCGCTGCATCGCTATTTATTAGCCACAGAACGCGCCATGTTTGAAAGCCCTAAATTACAACAAGTAATTTGTAATTCAAATATGGTGCGCCAGGAAATTTTGGCTAATTTTAATATTCCAGCTGAAAAATTAGCCCTTATTTACAGCGGGGTAGATACTGAAAAATACGCCCCCAGCCTTAAAGCATTGCATCGCGCAAGCACCCGTAAAACCTTTCAAATACCTGAAGAAGCCCGTGTGTGTTTGATTGTTGGCTCTGGTTTTGCGCGTAAAGGCGTGCACACGCTGTTACAAGCGTTAGCAACGCTTCCTGCCAATTTTTACGGCATTGTCGTGGGGGCCGACAAACAGCGGGCGCGTTATGAACATTTGGCTAATACGCTGAATTTAAACGCGCGGCTACGATTTACCGGCGGCGTAGACGATGTGCGGCCGTATTACGGCGCCACAGATTTGCTCGTATTGCCCACTTTGTACGACCCTTTTCCAAATGTGTGTCTAGAAGCGATGGCCTGCGGCTTGCCCATTATTACGAGCACTGCATCTGGGGCTGCAGAATTAGTAAAAACAGGCGAAAATGGCTATGTGTGCGACGCGCTCGATGTGGCAACGCTGGCTCAACAAATTGAAAGTTGCGCTGCTAGTTTGACGAACGCACAGCGCATGGGTGAGGTAGCGCGCAAAACTGTGGCACCATTTACTTTAAATGCGATGGCGCAACAGTATGTGGCGCTGTACGCATCCCTGCTACGTAAACTCTAATATTTAAGCGACTCTGTGCCTGCATATATACCTTCATCCACCGCAGTTACCGACAGCCGCCAGCTCTACATGCGGCTATTGGGCCAAGTAAAACCTTATCGACTCGCGTTTTTTGGCGCCGTGATGGCAATGATTATTGGCGGTATGGTTGAAGGGTCGTTTGTTTTATTTTTGAACCACATGCTGGGAACGCTAATGACGGATCGCAGCGAACGGGACGCTATAGTGGCGGCCGTTGGCATCATTACAATATTTTTTATTAGCGGCGTATCGCAGTTTGCGGCCGGTTATGGCATGCAATGGGTAGGCAATAAGGTGATACTAGACTGCCGCAATGCGATGTATTCGCGGGTGTTGCAATTGCCAATTTCAGCACTAGACGAAACCACTACCGGCACCTTGATGTCGAAAATTACCAACGATGTGGTGGGGCTGCAATCGGCCGCCACATCCAGCATTACCGCGCTGGTACGCGGTAGCGCCACGCTGATTACTATTTTAGTTTCGATGTTCATCATCAACTGGAAACTCACGCTGATTACCTTTACCACCGTGCCAATTTTAGCGCTAATTGTCACAGCATTTGGCCGACGCTTGCGAAAGATTAGTCGCCAAAGTCAGCATGCTAATGCAGAAATTACCGACGTACTGGAAGAAACCCTATCGGCACAAAAGGTGATTCGAATCTACGGCGGGCAGGCCCAAGAGGCGGCGCGATTTAATGCCGCCGCCACGCGAATTCGCAGCCTCAACATGAAGCAGAGTTTAGCGGCGGCGGCCTCCACACCGTTCACGCATATCATCGTGGCGACTGCCATAGCCATTATTGTTTATCTAGCCATTAGCCCACGATTTGGTACTGGCATGACTGCAGCAGCCCTCATTCCTTTTTTAGTGGCCGCTGGCGCGCTGGTGCCGCAAATAAAGGGTTTAAGCAGTGTGAGCGAGCAATTGCAACGTGGTTTAGCTGCGGCAGAAAGCGTCTATGGGTTGATTGATAGCCCAATTGAAACTGATTGCAATAATAGCCTGAAGATGCCCGAAATACGGGTATCTTCAGGCATTAATTCAGGCATTAATTCAGGCGAAAATTTAGGCGCTACATTAAGCTTTAGCAACTTAAGTCTCAGCTATCCCGCACAACAGAAGCCGGCCTTGAACAACATCAGCCTCACTATTGACGCGGGCGAAACAATTGCCCTTGTGGGCGGTTCGGGCGGGGGTAAAACAAGCCTAGTTAACTTGCTACCCCGCTTCTTTTTACCCACCTCGGGCACAATATTATTGGACGACGTGCCAATCGAAAATATTGCGCTCACCACCCTGCGAGAGAAAATCGCGCTAGTGAGCCAAGACGTTATCCTATTTAATACCACCGTCGCGCAAAACATTGCCTATGGCGGTCGCGCCAACGCAAGTATGGGTGACATTATTGCCGCCGCAACCGCAGCGCACGCGCTGGATTTTATTAATCAGCTACCCCAAGGGTTTGAATCCGTCATTGGCGAAAATGGCTCTAGGCTTTCTGGTGGCCAGCGGCAACGGATCGCGATTGCCCGCGCAATTTTAAAAGACGCGCCCATTTTATTGCTGGACGAAGCGACGTCAGCCCTTGATAGTGAATCCGAGCGCGCTGTACAAGCCGCGCTGGACACCCTCATGCTCAACCGCACCACTTTGGTTGTTGCACACCGGCTCTCAACCATTGAACGCGCTAATCGCATTGTGGTGCTGGAGCAAGGCAATATTGTTGAAATTGGTGGGCATGCTGAATTACTGGCGCGCGGCGGCGCCTATGCGAATTTGCATCGAATGCAGTTTTCTCAGGGTGCTACAGCAACATGAAGCCGCTAAAAATTTTACATACTGAATCATCCTGCGGATGGGGCGGTCAAGAAATTCGGATTCTCACCGAAATTCGCGGCACCTTACACCGAGGTCACAGCGTTATTTTGATTACGCCGGCGCAATCCAATATTGCCAGAGAAGCCCGAAAATCAGGCATTTCCACGGTGTGCATGGACATTGAAAAGAAGGGTTTTCGGGGCCTATGGGCGCTGCGGTCTTGGCTTAAAACCAATCACGTCGATGTGATCAATACCCATAGCTCTACCGATAGTTGGCTGGCAGCTCTCGCCTGCGCAACGCTACGAAACCCGCCCGCAATCGTCCGTACGCGGCATATTTCGTCACCCATTCCAAATAATTTTGCGAGCCGCTGGCTCTACCAACGCGCGACAGCACTCACTGCAACCACTGGCGAACGCCTACGTGAACAGCTAATAGGCAAAATGGCGTTACAGCCAAACCGTGTGCAATCGGTGCCTACTGGTATTGATTTATCGCGCTATAAGCCACTAGATGACGCTGCCAGGCATGCGGCAAGGAAACGTTTTTTTGGCACTAAAACCGATATTTTTGTTGTCGGCATCGTCGCAACGCTGCGCAGTTGGAAAGGCCACACCTATTTGCTCGATGCCATTGAAAGCCTGCCAGACGATGTGCATTGTTTAATTGTTGGAGACGGCCCCCAAGCGGCTGCATTGCAGCAAAAAATTGATGCCGATGGACTATCTGCAAGGGTTTCCATGACCGGTAATTTAGATGATGTGGAAATTGCGTTGAATGCCTTCGACTGTTTTGTGCTGCCTTCATACGCCAACGAGGGTGTACCACAGGCGCTGATGCAGGCCATGGCCTGCGGCTTGGCGGTTATCGCCACACCGGTTGGCAGCGTGGATGAAATCGTCGCTCACGATGAAACCGGCCTAATGGTGCCATTTAAAGATAGTGCCGCCATAGCGGCTGCTATCACCCAATTACGTAGCGATGACGCCTTACGCACGCGCTTGTGCGCGGGTGCCCTAGCGCGTGCGCAATCACGGTTTAGTGATGCCATTATGGTGGATAAGATGACTGCCTTGTTTGCACGCGCTGCACAGCGCACGGCCACAATATGAGTTTTGGTATCGTTGAATCTAGCCATGGCCAGCTATTTTTAAAGGAAGGTCAAGCGCTGGTGGCAGGCTTGGCACTGCAGCAGCGTTTTTTGCGCTTTAAAAAGCGCCAATTAGCACCAGATGTGCGCTCAATTTTGGTGATTCACCAACTATTTTTAGGCGATGCGGTGATGCTAACGCCGCTATTGGCGCGGCTTCGCGGCATGTTTCCAAATGCGGGCATTACTGTAGCCATGCCTTGGAGCCAAGTGCCAATTTATAGTGGTCGGCCGTTTGCTGTGCAAGCGATACCATTTGACGCAAAAGGTCGCGGCTCAGTTGAAAACCTATTGCGTATCGCGGAAGCACAAAACGGCTTCGATTTAGCGATTTTACCGGGCGAAAACCGCTACGCTTGGCACGCCGCTGCCTGTGGTGCGCGTTGGATCATTGGCTTTTCGGGCGGCGATGCCTATAAAACCTGGCCCTTGGATGAACAACGCGGCTGGCCGGATGCACCGATGTCGCTACCGAATATTTTTGCTTCCTTGGCGCCGACAGTTGGTGGCGCTGACGCAGCGCTGCTTAGCGCATGGCCACAACCTACCGGCGGCTTGGGCGAGGCCGCCACGGTCGCACTCAATGGCGTGGGGCCGTATTCAGTGCTCCATGTTGGCGCGTCAAACCCACGCAAATTCTGGGCGGCCGCAAATTGGGCAAAACTTGCGCAGAAAATTACAGCATCTGGCGTCAAAGTAGTTTGGAGCGCTGGCAAAAATGAAGCGCATTTGCTTGCAAATTGTGGCGTTGAAGATTCGCACATCAATTTGGTCGGCAAGCTTGACTTAGGCCAAATGTGGCATTTGCTCAATAATGCTGCATTTTTGATTGCACCGGATACGGGCATTGCGCATTTGTCGCGCCTAACCCAAACGCCAGCCGTCACTTTGTTTGGCGCCGGCCCCACAAAACTGTATGCAGAAACGGCTCTTTTACACCACGAAAGCCAATTTCAGCCACTGGTGCTCAGCGAGCTTCCGGAGCGCTACCAAACCTCACTTTTCAAGCGTCCACTCAATTGGTTACAAAATTATGCGGCTTTTGAGGCATTAATGCCTGAGAATACCAAAAAGGGTGCGGGGTTTGACGCAGTTTGGGATAAAGTATTGTCTTTGCAATTAAGAAAGCAAAGCACTTAAGTTCATGAATATAATTGACACATTTCAAGACGCCGCTTACGCCGCACCAATTACCAATTTTCAAGATTCATGCTTACGCGTTCCCAACTGGGCGCGCGCCCTCACGCCGCGTTACGCGCAGTTTGACCATAGCTGCTGGAAATGGATTGAAATCAATCATCGCTATAATTCACTACTGTGGGATGAGGAAGATTTAGCGCGCCGCCGTCATGTGGCCGATGCTGAAATTGCGGCCAATAAACGCGCTATTGATTCTTATAATCAAAGCCGCAATGATGCGGTTGAGCGTTTTGATGATCTTTTGCTTTTAGCGCTCAAGCCTTACGTAAACCACCACGCCCCACTGCACGCTGAAACCGCTGGCATGATGGTGGACAGACTATCTATCCTATCGCTAAAAATTAACGCCATGGCCGCACAAACCATGCGCACCGATGTCGACGAAAGCCATCGCGAAAAGTGCCGTGAACGCCTGCATAATTTGCACGAACAACGCACCGACCTAGCGGGCTGTTTAGATAGCTTAATCGCCGATTGCGTGACGGGGCATGGCCGCTACAAGAGCTACCGACAGTACAAGATGTATAACGACGCGGCGCTTAATCCGCAGTTGTATAAACGGCGCTAAATGTCTGCTTTTTACGCGGCGCAAGGTTAGCGCTGTTTGTTGAGCAGCGCCGTCAAACGCGCCTCTACGATTGCATCATCGACTTCTGCGATCGTGGTTTTGGCCTCAATATAATCTACCCATTCACCCACCGGCCCCCAACGCTCGGGGCTCGGACTTTTGGTGGTGTCGGCAAACAATCCTAATACGCCTCCCGGGCTTGTTGCTGCAAAATGCATCAGTCCACTATCTGGAAACACTGACGTTGCGGCCTGAAACACGATAGCGATCACATTGATAAGCTCACCGCGAAACGCGTGAATATAGCTAATGTTGGCGTCTAAAATCGGCTGCGCCACATCATCGTCACCTGGATACAACGGGTCATCGGCCTTACCGGGCGTCCAGAGCAATACCGAATCCAATTGATACTGCTGCTTCAACCACGCGGCCCAGCGCAAAATTTGCGCGGCACTGGGCTGGCGTTTGCGCCGGCGCGAACCCAAGCCTAACACCACAAAACCGCCACTTTTAAGCCCACGGCCTTCAAGCCAATTTTGGGCGAAAGCTGTTGCGTGTTGTGGCGGCGTAAATTCTGGATGAGGTAATTTTTCTGGCGCCGCTATCCCTAGCGGCAGCAGTAAATTCGCAAGTCTTCGGGTTTCGTGCACGGACCACAATGGTTCTGCTTGGGGGTCAGTTAATCGCTGCTGTTGCTTGTTGGCGACGGCACTCGCATAGGCGATGGTGCGTTGCGCATTCACATGCAAAAGGCGGTTCGTGGCCCGCGGCGAGGGTTCGCCGCCGGCCGCAATGGCCACATCAAAATGCTGCCGCTTTAACGTATAAAACAGCTTTAGCTGTGCCAGCGCAGCACCAACATTTACCCGCCTCCCCGTGCGCACGCGGCCGTACACCCATTGGGTATTAAGCATGGCATTGTCCTTCGCTACCCACGCATTGTAGTCTGGCGCGAGCAAGTGAATTTCAGCTTCAGGCAGCGCGTTGCGAAGCACGCGAAATACGGGAGTCGTAAGGAGTAAATCGCCGAGTTTGTCGCGCTTAAGTATCAGTATTTTCATCAACTAGACGTGGATTTTGCGTCCGCCAGCGCCGGCAGCCGCTGCTGCGCATTTTGCCGCTTAGGCGAGCTTCGCGGCTCTTGCATCCGCCCCCGATAAAATTCCTCATTATCAGCGGCGGCCGAGCCCAATTGCTGCACACGCGCCCAAGCCAGGGTAGCAAAATAAAACACCAACACCGGAACAAAATGCACCATCGCGCGGTTAATGGTTGTGAAATCAGACACGTAGGCTGAAATGCGGAAATAAAACACAATAAATAAGAACACACAGCCCGCAAATACCACTGACGTTAACACCGCATGCACGCCCGCAAATAGCGATCGCCAAGAGAAGACTACGATGGCAATGCCGAAGAAAAACAGTAAATTCCAATTTCCCATCAAAAACACATTTTGTACAATCGGTATCGAAACCTCACTGAGATCTTGACCAACACGAAAACCAGCAAGGGTCATTCCTGATTTTGCGAATGCGAAACCTGCGGCGATGAGGATAGCGGTGCCAATAGCCAACAAGATAAGCCCAACCTTTGGGCGCCACCAAACAAATACGCCGGGAACAACCGACAATAACCAAAAAATACCCGGGCGTTTGATTTCGACGCACGCTAACAATAGAAAAATTGCGATAAAAAGCTGCCGCTTGTCGCCGCTGCCGCTAGCCCAACTAAAAAACGCAATGGCCCCCAAACCAAAAACTGTCGCCATGTGTAATTCAGCATATCCGGCTAAAGCAACATGCGTATTTACAAACGGCAGACTACCCAACACATAGGTTGCCAGCAGCGCGGCGATGGCCGACATGCCCCACTGGCGGGCTTGACCATAAAACGCTGCGCACAAAAATACCCAACAACTCAACCATGGCACATTCACTAGCGCATCATCAAACCGACCAATACTCAACGCGCTAAACGCCTGAAGTAGCGAAACCGTGGGCGGATAAGTAGGTGCTGCATCTGTGAAAACCGCAGCAGCATTTGCCGTTAAATAGGTATCCAAAGTTGCAAAGGACACCATCGCTTTTGCGTCAAAAAATACTTTGGCTTTCGTCGCCCATTGCGTCCACGCATCCCACGGATAGAGTGGCCGCTGTGTTACTTCGAAACCCAAATTAATGAACCGCAAAACGAGTAAAGCTAATAGACCGTAGAACAGCCATTGAAGCCACGGTTCAGCCGATTTGGTTGTGCGCTCTGGTAATGGTGCAACCTCAAGTGCTGCCAGGTCCCCGCGTTGATTATTTTGCGTGATTAAATGCAGCAAAATCGCTAGACCAAGGATGACGCCACTTAACACCCAAAAATTCCAAGCAATGCCCGCGAGCGACGAAAGCCGCATGAGTAACGTGGCAACTACGGCACCAATGACACCGCCATAGCCGATGACCAAAGGCCAGTTCGGCGGCACTGCTGGCGCTTCATCAAGCGGGCGTTGGCGCAACTGCAGGCGGACCAGCGCCATGCCGAGGAGTGTCGGCACCAAAACAGAGGCAAGAAGCCCAAAAAAAGTCATCATAGTACAGTGCCTTGAATCAGAATTTGGGCGCGGGCCCGGGATTGGCAGGTGGCAAAATTGGTGAGGTATTGGCGGACGCACTAGGCAGCGCCACTGACGGCATCTGCGGCGCTCCGCGCACTTGGAATAGTCCGTTACCGTTTTCAAAATGCAGCAATTCGACCTGCACCGTTTCAGCCAGCCCCCAAGTAAGGGCTTGTGTTTGCCCATTAAAGCGCACCCCTTTTTTATCAATGAGTGCGATGTAATCTCCAACGTTATAAGATTTTGCGGCGAGTACGTCGCTCACGCCCGGCAGAGCAAACGTATTGCGCGGATAAAGGTGATAGGCCGCGCGGCCGCGCGTATATTCTTCATCCGAAAAAATAAAAACGCGGTACCCAGTTTTACCATCCTTAGGCGCCAATGGCATTTTAGCGGTGAAGGTTTGCATGAGCTTAAAAAGCCGACCATCTTCTGCCGCCAAGTGTTTTGCTTCTATATCTTTACCGAAAAACGCCGCGCTGGTGAGCCTTGCCTGCTGCAGCAAGCTGATCTGCCAGCGGACATCACTAATTAGCCAAAATAGCAATGGCAAGACCCAGTAAATACGGGCATCTCCAACTACTCTGCCATCTTTTATGAGCAGCCAATACAAGCCCGAAGAAACGAGTAATCCAAAAAACAAATAGAGCGGTAGCGGGTGTGCCAGATCGATTGGACCGCCGTACAAAAAATTAATCGAACTATTGTCCCAAGCTTCAAAACTAAACCAACCCTGCAATAATCGTTGCGCTGTCGCCGCTAAACTAGGCGCGCGCAAAATCACGGCCTCAATTTCTATTGGTGCGGTAAACGGGCCGCTTAGTTGTAACGCGGCACCAATAATTTCACCCGTCCAACCATCACTGGGCTCAACTGCGATAGCAAGGGCCGTGGCACCGGCAAAGGCGATGTCCCGCTGGCGCACTTTTTCTTTTAGCGCCCCGCCGCGCCAAATGAAGGCAACGCCACCAGTTGCCACACCGCCCTTTATCACGGGTTCAATATAGCGATAAGTGCCCGCAACTTGCGGCGGTAGCTTCAGTGCTACGACCGCACTACCAGCATCATTGGGACGCGCAATGATGAGGGTTTTCCCAAATTGCGGCGCAACCCCTTCGGCCAAATTGTTTTCTGCCAAACGCAATCCGGCCGTGAGGGCTAGGCTATCGCCTGTAAGGACTAGCGGTTCATTGGCGGCAAATAAAGGCCCGGCGTGAGCGCGGAACAGCGCCAAGGAAAACGCTGCAAATAAGCCAAGTGCAAAAAGAGAAAGCACCTGAAGGGCAAAGCTCTTTAGGGGCTTTTCAGTTGGCGCAAGAGTCAATTCAGGAGTTATGTCAGTAGGCATTTTTGCTAAAAACCATTTTAAGTGCAGTCAAGGCGATGATGCGTAAATCGAACCAAAGGGACCAATTTTCAATATAAAATAAATCATATTCAATGCGTTTAGCCAGATCACTATTGCCGCGCAAGTCGTTTACCTGTGCCCAGCCGGTAATACCTGCTTTTACCAAATGCTTTTGCATGTAGCCGGGTATCTGGCTGCGGAACTGCTGGATTAGCGCAGGACGCTCCGGTCGCGGGCCTACAATTGACATTTCACCGCGCAAGACATTTACAAACTGAGGCAACTCATCCAAACTAAAGCGCCGCAAAAACGCGCCGAACTTGGTGGCGCGGACTTCACCTGCCTGCGCCCATACCGCGCCACTTTTAGCCTCGGCATCCACCGGCATGGTGCGAAACTTGATGATCCGAAAGCGCTCATTGTTCCACGTTACCCGCTCTTGAAAATACAAAATTGGTCCGCGCGAGGACAGCTTTACACCGATGGCAATCAGCAACAAGATAGGCGAGATAAGCAGCAAAATAATGCTAGCCAGCAAGATATCTTCTGCGGCCTTAATGACTGCATTCACACCATTCATGGGCGATTCGGTCAAATTAATAACAGGTAATCCCGCCACTTCCGTCATTGAATGATTGAGCAATTGAAAGTTATAAATATCCGGTACGAAGCGAATCTCGGCCGTACTGTGCACCAACTGCGCGAGCACTTCTTTGGCGCGGTCTTCTGCCCGCATAGGTAGTGTGAGCCACACTTGATCCACCCGTTTTAGCTCAACATAGTCGTTAAGCTTATCGATGTGTCCCAAGAGCTCCACACCTTCAATCATTTCGCCCTCGCGCGCGACGTTATCATCGAAAAAAGCAGCAACGTGCAGCCCTGTCCACGGAGCACGATTGATGCGCCGGGCGACCTCGGTACCGAGTTTACCGGCACCGACAATCACAATATGGCGTTGGTTATAGCCGCGCTTACGCGCTTGGCGCAGTACATTGCGCAGGCCAATACGATAGAGCGCTAACACCGCAAAACTAGCAATGCTCCACGTACCAATCCATTGCCGTGAAAACATTGCACCGGTTTTAGTCATGAACACTAAAATAGCTAGCGCTGCGAGCACAAATAGCCAAGCCCGAAACAGCGCCTGAATTTCGGTCCATAGTGAATCGCCGCGATAAGCGCGATAAATTCGAAAGAACGGAAAGACCACAACAGTTGCGAAAAAAATCATCGCCAATGCATATTGATAATGCAGTTCCATCGTCCACTGCTCAAACTGCAACACATAGGTAATAAAAGCCACCAGCACCAGCAACAGTGGATCAGACAACCGGAAAGAGTGTTCTAAAACACCGGCGTTTTCACGCAGTACGGTTCGCCGGTTCATGCTTGACCAACCGGCTTTTGGCTAAATTTAGCCCATGCAGTTTCAACAAAATGGCAATATCGTTGTTGAAAATTTGCTGTTGAGAATGTAGCTGCATGACGCTTACAATCCTCGGCCTTAATTGCACGCGGCGTTTTTTGTAACGCTTCAAATTGAACGATGGCCGCGGCCACGCTCGCTGCAGTTTGGTCATCAAAGAACAGGCCAGTGCGCGCTTCAGCTGCAACAGACACGGTTTCTAAATTGCCGCCCTGCCCAAACGCGATCACTGGCGTGCCCAAAGCCTGCGCTTCGACTGGTGAAATACCGAAATCTTCATCAGCAGCGTAAACAAAAGCGTTGGCGCTGGCTACCAGGCGCTGCATTTTTGCATCATCGACAAAACCTAGCAATTCGACGTTTGCGGTGGCAACTTCACGAAGGGAGGCCAATGCTTCGCCCTGACCAATCACCAACAGCCGCGCATGTGGCAGCGTGGCAAAGGCTGCAACCAAAATATCAACGCGCTTGTAAGGCACGATACGCGATACGGTGATGTAATAATCGCCGCCGCCATTCTTAGGCTCTGCCGGCAAAGGTACGGACGCACCAACTGCTACGGGCGGGAAAATGACCGTAGCACCCCGCCCGTAGGCCCGGCGAATGCGACCAGCGACGTTTTCTGAGTTTGCAATAAACTGCTGTACGCGGTTGGCGCCAGTTTTATCCCAAGACTGCAAGTGATTTAAGATCCAATTCGCGAGCCAACGCTTTGGTGCGATTTCCAAGTGGTAATCTTTTAAATATTGCGCGCGCATATCCCACGCGTAGCGCATCGGCGTGTGGCAGTAGCAAATATGCAATTGATGTTGATGGGTTGTCACGTTTTTGGCGATGGCGTGCGAACTGGATAAAATTAGTTGGTAATCGCGCAAGTCAAGACTGCGCATGGCGAAGGGCATGAGTGGCAAGTATTTTCTAAAATGTTTGCGGGCGAACGGCAGTTGCTGCAGCCACGTCGTTGTAACGGATTTTTGTTGCAAAAAATGGCGTTCAGTAGGCGGCACAAAGTCTACCAACGAAAACAGCGTGGCATGGGGAAACAGTGCGATTATTTGCTCCAAAACACGTTCAGAACCGGCATACTTGTCTAGCCAATCGCAAACAATAGCAACCCGACAATCAGAAATATTCAAACTTAACCCTTATGCTTTGAATCCTTACGCTTTAACGGGCACGATGATAAAGCGCAGCGTGTGTGTCCGTGTAAGTGCTTACGTCAGTGTTTACGACAGTTCTTACGTAAGTCCAGCAACAGTAAATAACACGTATTGCACTTTTCACATCCAGATCTTGATTATCCCAGAGAACAACCTGTATTTCTATTACAGTGTTGCACCTTAGTGTCGAATTTTAGGTTTGAGTTGCAACTAAATCTTACAAAACTATGTTGATTCCTGAATTGACCATTTCCATCGTGCTTTATCACACGCCAGTGCCGCTCCTGCAAGGCACCTTAGCGGCGTTAGCCGTCGCGATTGACGATGCGTTAGCTAATGGCGCAGTGGCCGCCGTGAGTTTGTTACTCATTGACAATGGAGCGCCCGCCGATCAGGGACTAAATTTAGCCGATAGGAATGGTTGTGAATGCCCTAAATACGGACATCTTCAGCCTATTGAATACTTTGATTTAACTCTGCCCCAGCAGGCTAATTTGACTATTGACTGGCTGACAGGGCACGGCAATATTGGCTACGGCGCGGCCAATAACTTGGCGCTGCTGCCCAGCACAGCACCCTTTCATCTAGTGCTAAACCCTGATGTGGTGATGGCTAAAGACTGTTTAAGCAACGGTTTGCGGCACCTAAACCTTCAGCCAAACACGGTGCTGGTTTCACCTGTTGCACAATCACCCGGGGGTGAACCGCTATATTTAGCTAAACGCCTGCCTACGCTAGATGTGTTGTTTTTTCGCGGATTTGCGCCAAAATGGCTGCTCGAGGCGTTGCCAACCCGCAGGAAAGTGCGGCTCTCGGCTTATGAATACCGCGAGGTGCCGTTTGACGCGCCATTGGAAAACGTGAAAATTGTCAGCGGTGCATTCATGCTTTTGCGCCAAAGTGCGGCTAAATCACTTCAACTACGAGGGTTTGATGCACGCTATTTTTTATATTTTGAAGACTTTGACTTAAGCGTAAGGCTGTCAAAAATTGGCAATGTGGTACGTGAACCAAGCTGCAAAATTATTCATGCAGGCGGCGGCGCGGGTAAAAAAGGTCTCGCACATATCGCTTATTTTGTGCGGAGCGCAGCACGATTTTTTCGCCAACATCGCGGATAAACCTTAATTTGCTAGTGCTTACCACCCTGTAGATGCTCGGTATTAGGGTATCTTCGACTCATCGCTTAAGTCAGGTGCAGGCTTCTCATCGGCTTTAGGACGGCCAATTACTTTGGCGGCAATGATGCCAATCTCGTACAAGATACACAGCGGGATCGCGAGCGCCAACTGGGAAACCACATCAGGCGGCGTAAATATAGCACCGAGCACAAACGCCACGACGATCATGTAAGGCCGCAAGTCCGCCAGCTTTTCTACCGTAACAATATTCATCCGCACCAAAACCACCACAATAACTGGCACTTCAAACGTAAAGCCGAATACTAAAAACATCGAGAGCGCAAAGCCGAAGTATTTGTCAATATCAGTCATCCACGCCACACCTTCGGGCGCGACGGACGCCATAAACTTAAACACCATCGGAAAAATTAAAAAATACGCGAATGCCATACCGACAAAAAACAATACCGTGCTAGAGAACACCAGGGGCACAACTAAGCGCTTTTCGTGCTGATACAAACCGGGAGCCACGAACGCCCACACTTGATAGAGCGCAAAAGGCAGCATGACCAAAAATGACGCGAGTGCAGAGATTTTCATCGGCACCAAAAATACGCTAACAATATCAGTGGAAATCATCTGGCCGCCAGCAGGCAGCGCCGCCATCAAGGGCTTAGCAAACAGCGTGTAGATTCTTGACCAAGTTGGCCAGAAAAATGAAATGACAAAAAGCACCCCAAACACACCAAGCACTTTCACTAATCGGTCACGAAGTTCGACCAAATGGGAAATAAAGCTATCTTGCATCGTGCCGGTCTCGGTGGCGCTGCTGGGTTCACTCATGCGACGACTAGTTGGGGCTCACTATCGCCCTCAACCTTATTTGACGGCATATTCGCAGCTATTGATGGCGTTAGACCTTGCCTTTGATGCGTCCGCAATGGTTCCAGCCCGAGATCAAAACGCTGTAAACCCGACGCCGGGATGCTGGATGTTGGCTGAGCAAACGATACCGGCACGGGTTCGGCTGGTAACGGATTGGCGTGCATCTCCAACAATGCTGCCTCGCCAGTGGTGGCTGCTATTGCTGGCGAAACGTTACTGATTGCAGGCACGTCCGGCTTGGCATAATCTGCCTCAATACTGCGCATACTTTCTTGAATTTGCGTTTGCGAAGATTGCACTGATTGCTCAATATCTTTCGCGGCAGCTTGAAAATCCTCTTTTACTTTTTGCAAATCAGAGGATTGCATTTCGCGATTAATATCGGCTTTTACGGTGGCTACATAACGCTGCAACCGCCCGAACAGATGCCCTGCAGTGCGGGCGAGCTTGGGCAGGCGATCCGGGCCCAGCACCACGAGGGCGACAAGCGCGATAAGCAGCAGTTTTGAAAAGCCAATGTCAAACATGCGGCAGCTACAGTCTTAGGACTTCTGCTTATCTTTTACTTCGGCTTCATTCGCGACTGGGGCTGCAGCAGTCAACTCTGCCGGCTTGGCGGGCGCGTCGTTGTCTTTCATGCCGTCTTTAAACCCTTTTACGCCTGCGCCCAAATCAGCGCCAATATTACGCAGCTTTTTGGTGCCAAAAATCACCACCACCACTAGCGCGACAATCAGCCAATGCCAAATGCTAAATGAACCCATAATAATTCTC